>NZ_JAAMOX010000001.1:1873559-2210339 GCF_011758565.1 Lysinibacter cavernae | reverse complement strand
CCCGCAATTGTTGAGCGGCAGCCGTTTGGTGGGTGGAAGCGGTCCTCCGTTGGCGCCGGTTTCCAGGCTGGCGGCCCGAACACGTTGCTCGCGCTTGGCGGGTGGCGCCCGGAAGAAGGAGCCAAGAGCTCAACGCTCCATTTGCGCGGGCTGTCGGCGTGGGTGACAAGTCTCATCGAGGCCGCGCAGCAGTCGCTCGACTACGAAGAATTTGATGTGCTGCGCCGGGCCGCACTGAGCGACGCCTATCTGTGGGGCACGGAACTGAGCGAGGTGCACGACGTCTCGCGTCTTGGCATCGAGCGCAACCTGCAGCGCTACTGGCCGGCGCCCGTCATGGTTCGAGTGGCCGAGGGCAGCACGCTCAACGATGCGCTTCGAGTGATCGTGGCCGGGTTGCTCGCCCGCGCCCCGCTGACGTTGAGCGTTTCGCGGCCGCTTCCCGGCGCCATCATGAAGGTCCTCACCGATTTGGATGTGTCGGTGAGCATCGAATCGGATGCCGACTGGCTGGAACGCGTCGCCGTCGGCATCGACGGGGTTTCGCGCATCCGCCTGGTCGGGGGAGACCGTGCCGCTACGGCACGCGCGGCCGTTGCACATCCTGACGTGACCTTGTTTGCCGAACCGGTTACCAACGCCGGGCGATTGGAGCTGCTCCCATTCTTGCGCGAGCAGTCGCTGAGCATCACGGCCCACCGCTTCGGAGTGCCGTCATCGCTCACCGATTCGCTCTTCTAGCGGCTGACTCGACCCGAACGATTCATTCGACCTGACCCAAATGTGTCTATTTCCCGGGAAATAGACACATTTGGGTCAGGTGGATTGGTTGGATGCGTTGGATGCGCGTGCGAGGAAGAGCCCGCGTACCCTCGCGGCCGTGACCCTCGGTTCGCGGTAGAGGCCGTGAGCTCGCACTCGGTAGACGTGCCACCTCTTCCGCCCCGAAGCGATACACGCGGGGTCATGTCGTGTTCGTACTGTGCGGTGTTTGTGCGGTGCTGATCGCCGTCATACTCACACGATGAGTTTCGCCTCGGGGTAGACAAGGTCCGCCCGACCGATGCGCACACCAAACCGGTCCCTGATGACGGGGTTGAGGTTGGGCTCTGGCAATCCGGCGGCGCTGAAGGAGGAGGCGCAAATGAGTCCTCAGGGCGGAATCCGAGCCTTCACGGATTAACGGGAGGGCCCGCCGAACGCTTGGCTTTACCCCTGCGACAAACGCGCCCGCCGCTGAGATGAGCTGCGCTGCGGATGTATACGGCCTTGGATCGTTCCTATCTGGGTATTCGGAAACCGGATGAGGTAGTCGCCCGCTGCACAAGGTCGGTCGGCTCGTGAGTGCGCTCGTGCGAGTTGCAACCACGTTGATACGACATCCGCTACAGGAACTCCGAGTCTGACGTACGATGCTCCCGCCGGGACGGTCGAACTGAAAACCGTGATGCCAGCGGCCCGTCGCGCCCGCAGCGGCGGCTGTGTCGCAACGTGGAGCGTAGGGATGGGCTGGCCATCTGGTGTGGGTGGTGGTTCGCTGTGTGGATACGCGAGCACTGGTGCTGGTTGGTTGTGCGGGTTCCCTGGTGTGGGTGGTGGTTGGTTGTGAGGGTTCCCGGGTGTGGGTGCTGGTTGGTTGTGCTGACTCCCGAGCCCCGGCGCTGGTTGGTTGTGCGGATTCCCCGGCATCAGGGGTGGTTGACCAGGCAGGCCCCCGATAGCTCGGGATGCCGTGTCCCATCGTCGTTGAACAGGTTCGCCCATTGGCTCGGCAGCGGGATGCCCCAGAGCGAGGCCGCGGTGACCCCTCCAAAACACTCTCCTGGCCGCAGGCGTGGGGCGAAGGCCACGCAGAGGCTGTGCAGGGTGTAATTCGCTGCCGCGTGCATCCTCACCCCATGGAACGGCGCAACGAGATCCGAAGACAGGAGGCGCGTTGGCCGAACGCCCCGCGCGGATGCTTCACGTACGTCAAAGGAACGCGCGCGCAGTTCGTCGGGTAGCGGAATGTATCTGGCCATGCGGTGATTCTGCCCGAACCGCCAAAGACGCGTGAAAATTATCCACAGCCGTGAATCGATGTGACGCAAATGTGTCTATTTCGCGGGAAATAGACACATTTGGGTCAGGTGGATTGCTGGAGGCCATGGGCGTGTGTGTGGTCGGGCCAACTTGACACTCGGCCGCTGATAACTCAGTATTAGTCACGCGCTTGTTGCTTGGCAGAGATCAAAAGTTGTCTATTAGTAACTATTTGTCTCACGTAACAGCGCCTGAACTGAAACGGACCTGAGCAATGACGCGCGAAACCCCTGCCGCACTGACTTCCCAAGAAGTGGCCTCCGCCGCTGACCACCTCGTCGCGGCCTTCTCCTCGATGGATGCCGACGCCTACTTTGGCTCGTTTGCGCCCGACGCGACCTTTATCTTTTACCCAGAACAGGCCAGGCTCAATGCCCGCGCCGAATACGAAGCCCTGTGGGCCGAATGGGTCGAAGGCGGCTGGAAGATCACCGGATGCGAGAGCAGCAACCAGCTCATCCAGATCGCCGGAGACACGGGAATCTTTACCCACGACGTTGCCACAAGCATCGAGGTCGACGGCACGGCCGAGACCCTGCACGAGCGCGAAACGATCGTGTTTGTGCGTGACGAAACCGGCGCGATCGTTGCCGTGCACGAGCACCTGTCGCCAACGCCAGCGGCCAACCCAGAGGAGGCGGTCGAATGAGCGCGCCCGGCACAACAAGTGGTTCCATCTGGCAGCGAATGAACAACCGCCTCGACGAGAACTCCGAAGGGCACGGCCCGATTCGGGGAACCCTGTCGCTCGGTCGAATCGGGATGATCTGGCTCGCCTCAAACCTCGTTGTCACAACGATGCTCACGGGCACGCTGTTTGTGCCTGGTGTCACCTTCGTTGAGGCGCTCATCTTCATCGTGCTCGGAACGGTGCTTGGCGCCATTGTGTTGGTCGCGGTTGGCACGATGGGCACGCGCACTGGTCTCTCGACGATGTCGCTGACGAGGGGCTCATTCGGCATAAAGGGCTCGTTTGTTCCGGTTGCGGCCAACGTGGTCATCCTCATGGGATGGAGCTGGGTCCAGGCGATGCTCGCCGGCGTGACCGTCAACTACCTGGTCGCTGAGGCGACGGGCTTCAGCAACCCCATCCTCTTCTCGGTGCTGTGTGAGCTTGTGGTTGTTGCCCTCGCGATCTTTGGGCACGAGGGAATCTCGAAGGTTGAGCCGTGGCTTGGTCTCGTCATTCTCGCGTTTATGGGCTACGTCTTTACCGTTGCGTTCACAAGCAGCCCCATCGCAGAGTATGTTGCCATCCCAGCCGATAAGGCGCTCGGCTACACGGGCGTTGTTGTGCTCGATATTGTGATCTCCACGGCCATCTCGTGGACCGTGCTCTCGGCAGACATTACGCGCTTTGCGAAGACCCAAAAGGGCGCCGTGCTCGGAACGGGCATTGGCTACATCGTGTCGACCGTGCTGGCGATGACGCTCGGCGTCGTGGCGATTTCATACGTAATCCTCAACGGTGGCGAGGCCGTATCGTTCGATCCGACCATTGTTGTGGCCAGCTTTGGGGCCCCGCTTGCCATCGTCATCCTGCTCTCGGTGCTCGCGACCAACACCATGGCCGTATACGGCATGGTGACGTCGATTGTGAACGCGCAGTCGAAGCGCAAGATTCGCTTCCTCCCGACGGCGCTTGTTGTTGGGTTCATCTCGATCTTCGGTTCGAGCTGGCTCGCGCTGCTTGACCAGTTCACCGCCTTCCTGACGGTCATCGGCTCGCTGTTTGTGCCGGTCTTTGCGATCATGATTATTGACTACTACGTCATTAACAAGGGCTTCTACGGCAAGGACATCCTCAACGAAAACGGTGGCGGACGCTACTGGTTCAAGCGGGGCATTAACTGGGCAGCCGTCATTATTTGGGCAGCGTGCGCGACGCTCTCGTTTATGCTCACCTACGTGTGGGTCAGCCCGATCGGTGCCACAATCCCCACGTTTATCGTGACCGTGATCCTCTATTTGAGCTGGTCGCTCGCGACCAAACGCATGGTGACGGAGCGCACGCCATCCACTCACCTGCTCGATCAGGGCGCGGCAGAATAGGGGCGAGAGGATTTCAGATGCGCGTTGTTGACCTGAGTCACCAGATTTCGACGGGGATGCCGGTATTTCCGGGCGACCCTGCCGTGCGCATCCGCGAGGCCGCCTCGATCGAGGCCCACGGATTCCGTGTGTGCGAGCTCCACCTCGGCTCCCACTCTGGAACCCACCTCGACGCGCCCTCGCACACCGTTCCGGCTGGGCCAACGCTCGATCAGCTGACCTTGGGGCAGCTCATCGGCGAGGCTCGGGTGGTGCGGGTTCCGGATGCCTCGGCGCTGTCAGTCATCAGCCTCGACACTGTCCGCGACCAACTTGACGGCGTCGGACCAAACACCATGGTGCTGTTTGACACTGGCTGGTCGCAATACTTTGGCGAAGACGAGTACTACCGCCATCCGTCGTTGGATGTTGGCATCGCCCATTTCCTTATCGAGCACGGCGTGACGGTGCTCGGTGTTGACACGCTCAACCCCGATCACACGCCTGCGGCTGACGAGGAATTTGTGGGGCTGCCCGTCCACGACGCCTTCCTTGGTGCCGGCAACGTCATCATCGAAAACCTCACCAACCTTGCGGCTATTGATTGGCCGCGGCCGACCGTTATTGCCCTTCCCCTCAGCCTCGGCGCTGTTGACGGTTCGCCCGTTCGTGTCGTCGCCGTCCAGGGTCTCAGCTCACACACCTCCGCGTCGCAGTAATACCCAACTCGCGCGCATCCCATCCCTACGAAAGGACACTACGAATGACCGATCAGCTCAAGTATCCGCACCTCCCCTCAACGCTGAGCGCCAACGCCCCTCGCGTTGTTTCAGGTGGAAACATTGGCCCGGTGAACTCGGCGCTGGTGCCGCGGTTCAGCGGCCCGGCAACCTTCGCCCTGCTGCCAACCATTCAAGAGGTTGAGCACGCGGATGTCGCTGTAATCGGTGTGCCCTGGGATGCCGGCGTTTCGTTCCGTCCGGGAGCGCGCTTTGGCCCTGAGCACATCCGCTCGGCCAGCCGTCTGCTGCGTCCGTATAACCCTGCCCTTGACGTGGAGCCCTTTGGCCTGCAGCAGGTTGTTGACGGCGGCGACGTTGCCATCAACCCGTTTAACATCAACGAGGCCATCGAGGTGCTTCAGGAATCCACCGGGCAGCTCGTTCGTTCCGGCACGCGGCTCGTGACCCTTGGTGGGGACCACACGATTGCGCTCCCGCTGCTGCGCTCCGTCGCCGAAACACACGGCCCCGTTGCGCTGCTGCACTTCGACGCGCACCTCGACACGTGGGACACGTACTTTGGCGCCGAATACACCCACGGAACGCCGTTCCGCCGCGCGGTTGAAGAGGGCCTGCTTGACACCGAGGCTATCTGCCACGTTGGAACCCGCGGGCCGCTCTATGGTCACCGCGACCTCGAAGACGACCGCCGCTTTGGCTTTGGCATCGTGACCTCGGCCGACGTGTTCCGCAAGGGCGTCGACGAGATCGTGGCGTCGCTGCGCGACCGCATCGGCGATCGCCCGCTCTACATCTCGATCGACATCGATGTGCTCGACCCTGCACACGCGCCGGGAACGGGAACGCCTGAAGCCGGCGGCCTGACCTCGCGTGAGCTGCTTGAGATCCTGCGCGGTTTGAAGGGCATCAACGTGGTTGGCGCCGATGTGGTTGAGGTCGCACCGGCGTACGACCACGCCGAGCTCACCGGAGTTGCCGCCTCGCACGTCGCGTACGACCTGCTGTCGCTGCTCGCGCTTCGCGACAACAAGTAGTACGTACGCAACAGCGCCCCGTCCTTGCACAAGGACGGGGCGCTGTTGTCATATCTGCGGGCGATGCGGCATCCGTTCGCCACTCGTTGCGAAATCCAGGCCGGAATTTCGCAATCAGCGGCGAACGGATGACCGTTCAGGCCTACTTCTTCTTGGCCGTGGCCTTCGCGGCTGCGGCCGCCGTTGCCGGCGCGACCAAGCGCGGCGACAGGCGCTGCAGCTGGGTCACGTGTGACGGGTTGAGCTCGTCGATGCTGTTCACACCGAGCAGCTTCATGGTGCGCACGATCTCGCTCTGCAGGATCTCGATGGCGCGGTCAACGCCCTCGCGCCCGCCGGCCATGAGGCCGTACAGGTACGCGCGGCCGATCATCGTGAACTTGGCGCCGAGCGCGACGGCTGCAACAACATCCGCACCGGACATGATGCCCGTGTCGAGGTGGATCTCGGTGTCGTTTCCGACCTCGCGAACGACCTCTGGCAGCAGGTGGAAGGGGATGGGGGCGCGGTCGAGCTGGCGGCCGCCGTGGTTCGAGAGGGTGATGCCGTCGACGCCCATTGCGGTGAGGCGCTTGGCATCTTCGAGGTTCTGCACGCCCTTGACCACAACTTTGCCTGGCCACTGGTCGCGAATCCAGGCCAGGTCGTCAAAGTCGACGGTTGGGTCAAACATGGTGTCGAGCAGCTCGGCGACGGTGCCAGACCAGCGGTCGATCGAGGCGAAGGCGAGGGGCTCTGTGGTGAGGAAGTCGATCCACCACCACGGGCGAGGCAGGGCGTTGATGACGGTTCCTGGCGTGAGCGCCGGCGGAATCGACATGCCGTTGCGCTTATCGCGGTGGCGGGCGCCTGCAACGGGAACGTCAACCGTCACGAGGAGGGTGTCGTAGCCTGCCTTGGCGGCCCGGTCTACGAGCGCCATCGAGCGGTCGCGGTCCTTCCACATGTAGAGCTGGAACCAGTTGCGCCCGTTGGGGTTGGCTGCCTTCACGTCTTCAATGGATGAGGTGCCCATGGTTGACAGGGCAAACGGGATGCCTGCCGCGCCTGCAGCGGATGCCCCTGCGATTTCACCCTCGGTCTGCATCATGCGAGTGAAGCCGGTTGGCGCGATACCAAACGGCATCGAAACGGTGTCGCCGAGCACTTCGGTGTGCGTTGAAGCGTTCTCAACGTTGCGCAGGATCGAGGGGTGGAACTCGATGTCCTCAAAGGCCTGGCGTGCGCGGGCGAGCGAGATTTCGGACTCGGCCGAGCCATCCGTGTAATCGAACGGCGCTTTTGGCGTGCGGCGCTTTGCGATGTCGCGGAGGTCGTAAATGGTCAGGGCCGAGTCGAGGCGGCGCTTGCGGCCGTTGAGCTCTGGCATCTTGAACTGCATGAGCGGCGCGAGGTCGCGCGGGTTGGGAAAGCGGCGTTGAACCATGGTTATCCTTCGGGTGTTTGGTGGTCAGAAATTTGGGTCTCGGCGTAGTATCCGCTGATGTGGGCGGTGATGCGGTCGCTGGCCGTATCGGCATCCTTCGCCTCGATTGACTCAAGGATGCCGCGGTGTTCGTGCTGCAGGCGGCGCGCGGTTGTCGCCCAATCGGGCAGGCTCGCTGACGCATCGATGACGTAGTGCTCGATGGCGCTGCGAAGGCCCGCCATGGTTGAGGTGAGCACGTCGTTGCCGGCTGCCTCTGCGAGTGAGAGGTGATACTGCGCGTCGAGCAGTAGGTATTCGGTTTCGGTGAGGTCGTGCTGTTCCATCGCCTCGAGTAGGGTCTTTGGCTCGTCGAGGTTGGGGCTGGATGCCGTTGCGAGCTCGCGGGCGACGGCCGATTCAAGGATGAGTCGCGTCTTGACTACGTCGCGAACTGCAAATCCCTGCGCCGCCACCTGAAGCCGCATGAGCATGCTCATGCCTCCGGAGGGACGCGAAACGATGATGGCACCCGAGGTTGGGCCCGAGCCGGTCTGCGTGCGGATGAGGCCGAGCGCTTCGAGCACACGGAGCGCCTCCCGAACGGATGAGCGGC
The DNA here is from genome assembly GCF_011758565.1 of Lysinibacter cavernae. Classification (GTDB taxonomy): domain Bacteria; phylum Actinomycetota; class Actinomycetes; order Actinomycetales; family Microbacteriaceae; genus Lysinibacter; species Lysinibacter cavernae. Next base: position 2,202,428 of record NZ_JAAMOX010000001.1, on the reverse strand, counting down.
CAACATCGAGGTCGGCGGCAAGGGCGCGCTCGCCTGGCAGGTGGTCGCCTGGGCTGAGTTCGCCGGAGGAGAGCTGCGCCTCGATGTGGGCGAGCACAAGCTCCCATGCTTTTGGGGTGGTCATGCTTCGCCTCCTTCGCGCGTGCGGGTCATGTGGTCAGACCACACAACTATAGCTCGTTTTTTGTGACTTTGGGGCGGTGTTTTTGTTGTGGCTACATTCTTGAATGTTGTCTGCGGCGGAATGCGGGTCGGTGGGTTGTAGTGTGGAGTAACGCGACTCAGGAGGGCACCGCAGTGGTTGAGGATGTGCTTGGCACGATCAAGCGGTCACTCGCGACCCTGAGCGCAACCGAGCGTAAGGTCGCTGAGAGCGTTCTTGCAGAACCCGGCGTCGTCGTTGAGAACACGGTTACCGAGCTCGCTGAACGTTGTGGAGTGTCGTCCGCGACGGTGGCGCGGTTTTGTCAGACGCTTGGTTTTTCTGGCTATCGCCAGTTCAGGCTTGAGGTTGCAACGACGCTCAGTCGAGAGCAAGCAGAGCGTAATCGGTTCGAGATTGTTGACGATGAGATTGACCCGTCTGACGGTATCGAAGATGTCATCTCGAAGGTGCTGTATCACGAGGTCCTCGCGATCGAGCAGACAATGCGAGGTCTCGATCGCCCGAGCGTTGAGCAAGCGTCGAAGGCGCTCGTCCATGCGAATCGGATTGAGGTCTGCGGATTTGGTGCGAGTGGCATCACCGCCCATGACTTACATCAGAAGCTCAGTCGCATCGGCCGACCTTCGAGCTACAGTCCCGACGTGCACTTTGTTCTTCCTTCAGCTTCGCTGCTGGGAAAGGGTGACGTCTTGGTTGCCTTTTCGCATTCGGGTGCGACCGCCGAAACGCTGAGTGTTGCCGAAGTAGCAGCCTCGGCCGGCGCGACCGTGGTTGTTGTGACGAACTCTCCAGCGTCGTACCTTGCTCGGGCTGCTGGCGTTCTGCTCATTACCCAGGCGAGGGAGAGTCGCTACCGCTCGGGCGCCATGGCGAGTCGAACCGCGCAGCATGCTGTTGTGGATGTCTTGTTTACGCGAGTAACTCAGGCGCTCTTTGATGAATCGTCAGAGTCGTTGCGACGTACCTATGAGTCGGTTCAGGGGCATCGCCGCGTGCTCTAGCGGGACCGAGCGGGGTGGTCGATTTATCGGCGCTTCATTCAATCAATCGGGAGCCACGGTCTCTTGTTTCTGTGGGCACTGTGGCCTCTTTGTTTTCTGTGGGCACTGTGGCCTCTTTGTGATTATCATGTAAATAAGTTTCACAAATTCACGTTTGTATGTAATATTTATTCAGACGGGAATATCGAGCACGCATCCGTTTCGCAGTGTGCTCAACCGCTACGCAGGCGATCAATGAAGATGGGAATGTAATGTCGGCAGGCAAATCGAGAAGCGACCAACTCGCAACCGATGAGGACGTTCTTGGGCTTGTCTCGTTGAATTCGCCAACCGAAGAACGGAACCCGCGCACAGTCGATATTGATGTGCTCAGCACACTAGACCTTGTAGCCCTCATAAACGATGAGGATGGGGCCGTGATGACCGCCGTTGAAGGCGTTCGCGAAACACTTGCGAACACCGTGGATGCCGCTGTCGAGACGATTACAGCTGGCGGGCGAGTCCACTACTTTGGCGCAGGAACATCCGGACGTCTCGGGGTGCTTGATGCTGTCGAGCTTCTCCCAACGTATGCGGTGGGCACTGAATGGTTTGAGGCGCACATCGCCGGCGGCGTCGATGCGATGTTCAGAGCGGCAGAAGGGATAGAGGATCGTCCCGAAAGTGGTCGGGTCGACGCTGCCGATGTCCGGCGCGGTGACCTTGTGATTGGGATTGCTGCCAGCGGTCGAACACCGTATGTGGCCGGCGCATTTGATGTGGCTGATGAACGTGGCGCGCGGACAGCCCTTGTGAGTTCCAACCCATTTGCTGAGTTGGCGCCTCGCGTGGAGTTTGCGATTCTCCTCGACACTGGTCCGGAAGTGATTACGGGTTCAACCCGTATGAAAGCGGCAACCGCTCAAAAGATCGTGCTCAACACGTTCTCAACTGCCACCATGATCAAGCTGGGCAAGACCTACTCCAATCTGATGATTGACGTGTTACCAACCAACAAGAAGCTCAGAGCCCGGATCATTCGGCTACTGGTTCAGGCAACGGGCATCGAGCCCGGTCGTTGCGAAGGCATACTCATCCAAGCCGATGGAGATATCAAAGTTGCGCTGCTCGTTCTTCTGCAAGAGCGAGATGCTCAGCCGATGCGCCCGGCGGACGCCACTATCGTCGACCGGGTGAGCACCGCCCGTGATGCGCTCAAACGAAGCGGGGGAATCATCCGCAACGCCAAGGCACTGCTCGACGCGGAAACCACCCAAGACTCAATCGAGGCACAGTAACCAAACGAATTACACCAATCCAAAGGAGGAATGGTCAGAATGAAACCATCACGGATACTCACCGTCACCGCAATCGCTGCGGCAACTCTGCTCACAGTAGCGGGCTGTTCTCCGTCGTCTTCTTCGACGGCGGCAGGTGGCGGAAGTGCGGAAAACTGCTCAGGCGACGTCACCAACCTGAGCGTCTGGTCTTGGCGCACTGAGGACGTTAAGACCTACGAGAAGATTTTTGATGCGTTTGAGCAAGAGAATCCGTGCATCACGATCGAATTTCAGGCCTTCAAGAACACCGAGTACCAGCAGATCCTGCAGACGGGTCTCGGAGGTTCGGACGGCCCCGACGTCGCTCAGGTCCGGGCATACGGCCAGTTGCAGCCGTTTGTTGAGGGAGGAAGCCTTGTGGCCCTTGACGATATTGTCCCAGAGGTCAAAGACTTTGACGAGACAACGCTGAACGGGGCAAAAGGAAAAGCCGATGGCAAGATCTACGGTGTTCCCTTCGCAACCCAGACACTCCAGGTCTACTACAACAAGAAGATTTTCAAAGACAATAATCTTGAAGTCCCAACCACCTGGGACGAATTTGTTGACGTGAATGAGGCCCTCGTCAAAGCAGGAATAACCCCACTCTCCGTTGGCGCGCGTGACGCGTGGATACTGCCAATGGTCCATGACATCTTTGGATCGGCGCAGTATGGCGGTTCTGAGTTTGAAGCCAAGATCTTGGCAGGCGATACCACCTTTGATGACCCGAACTACGTGGGATCCATCGAGACGCTCAAGAGCCTTGAGCCGTTCATGCCGAAGGATGTGGTTGGGGTCAGCTACACCGATTCGCAGGTGCTCTTTACCAGTGAGCAGGCCGCAATGTTCCCTGGAGGATCATTCGAGCTCAGTTTCTTCCAGAAGCAGAATCCGAATCTTGATCTTGGGGTCTTCCAAGCACCGATTCCGAAGGACAGCGTGCTTGATCACAGCGTGACGCCAAGCTATGCCGACGGCAACTGGGCGATTAGCGCAACCTCGAAGAAGCAAGAGGCCGCCGAGACCCTGACCAAGTGGTTTGCGACGGCCGAATTTGGCCAACTGGTGGCGGATGAACTCAAGCAGTTCTCGCCGGTTCCAGGAGTCACTTACAACGACCCCGTCATGAAAGAGACCTGGGATCTCTACCAGGAGGCCTCGTCTCCGTACCTGCTCCTTGTCGATTTCCGATACGGCCAGCCGCTCGGAAGCGACCTCATGGGTGAGGGCGGGCAGCAGCTATTCCTTGGTGAACTGGATGCTGCCGGTGTCGCCAGCAAGATTCAAACTGGCGTCTCCCAGTGGTTCACTCCCCGGTAAATAACCTCAGCGCGGTGACCGGGCATCAACGCCCGGTCACCGTTATCCGTCAGCGTTATGTAGAGGAAAGATTGAAGTGAGCACCTCAGTTCGAGTTCGCAAGCGACAGGGCGTATCTGGAGCGTTGCCTCAGCGCGTTGCCTGGCTATTTATACTGCCGGCAGCGGTTATCTTCAGCATTTTTGTGCTGTATCCGATGGGCACGGCCCTGACGTATGCCATGTTTGAATGGCAGGGCACGAACCGGGGTGGATTTGTCGGTATCGAGAATTTCCTCAAGCTGTTTACCGAGGAGCCGTACCGCACGCAGATTCCTCGAGCCTTTCTTCATAACTTCTTGTTGTTTGGCGCTGCCATGATCGTGCAGAACTCGGTTGGGCTCTTTCTCGCCGAGCTCTTGCATCGACGTAAGAAGTTCAAGCGGTTGTTTCAAACGCTGTTTACGATGCCCTACCTTGTAAGCCCGCTCGTTGTTGGCTACCTGTGGTCGCTCATGCTCTCGCCTCTCTTCGGGCCGGTAAACGCAATCCTTAAACTCATCGGGCTTGAATCACTCGCACAACCGTGGCTTGGCCAGCCAAGCACCGCAATCTGGGTCGTTGTGTTGGTAACCGCCTGGCAGTGGATTGGATTTCCGCTGCTGCTCTACGGCGCTGCCCTCGGCGGCATCCCCCAAGAATTGGAAGAAGCGGCGTCGCTCGATGGAGCCAACCCGTGGCAACGGTTTACCCGCATTACCTTCCCCATGATTTTGCCGATCATCGGCACGGTGAGCGTTCTGACATTCATCGGGGCCATGGAAGCGTTCCCGATTCCCTATGCACTTGGCGGGTCGGCCGGCAGCCCGGCAGGAGCCACAGACGTGATGTCACTCGTGTTCTACCGAACTTCGTTTGAATCCGGAGCCACCAATGCCATCGGAGTCTCGTCGGCTATAGCGATTCTGCTGTTCCTGGTTATCTTCGGATTCTCAATCCTGTTTACACGGTGGTTCCGTCGCACCGAGAGGAAGCTCTTTTAGTCATGTCTCAAATCACACGCACCACATCAGACGGCAACCGTCCGGGAACCGAAATCAAGACCGCTCCATCCGAGCCGATCGATCGTGCATCTGCTCGGGGCAAGCGACGCGGCCCCCGGCCGAGCCTTGGCGCGCAGTTCATGTCGTCAACGGTGCTGTGGGTCTACGCGTTCATCGCGATTACTCCGCTGTTGCTGATGCTCATGAACTCGTTCAGGACCAACCAGGAACTCGCGACCCAGCCCCTTGGCCTTCCCCTTAGCCCGGATTTTTCGAGCTACCAGCGTGCCTGGATTGAAGCATCCTTCAGCACGTATTTTGTGAACTCGCTCGTAGTGACGATTGCCTCGGTTGTACTTTCGACTGTTGTTTCACTGCTCGCGGCGTATGGACTCGCTCGGTCGCAATCAAAGGTGCTGCAGGTCGTTGAATCGATCTTTGTGTCTGGCCTCATGATGCCCGTGTACCTCATGATCGTTCCTATCTTTTATCTGCTGGATTCGATGGGAATGGTGAGTACGCGGGAGGGCCTTATTCTTGTCTACACAGCGGTGAGCATTCCCTTCTCCGTCTTTGTGCTTGGAGCTTTCTTCCGGCAGCTGCCACTTGAACTTGAGGAAGCAGCCCGCATTGATGGTGCAGGGCCGTTCCGCATATTCTGGGCGGTCATGGTTCCGCTCGTGCGGCCAGCGATTGCAACGGTCATCATTTTTCGATTTGTGCCGATTTGGAACGACTTTTTCTACCCGCTCATCCTCATTCGGGACCCAAGCAAGTACACGCTTCCTGTTGGTCTTACCTCGTTCTTCGGTGAATATCAGACGGATTGGTCAACGCTGTTTGCGGGGCTCGTCATCGCCACGCTGCCGCTTATCGTCCTTTTCCTCTTGGCAACAAAACAGATAGTGGCGGGCCTCACAGCTGGGATGGGGAAATGAGTCAGGTCAAACCAGCGCCATCGATCAGCGGCATCGTCGCTATCGATGTTGGCGGTTCTGGCAGTCGTGGGGCTTGGGTTCCTCTTGGTTCTGCCAAGAGGATGGCTGGCGAGTCCGTCACTGTCGTCGGGCCGCGGATTCGTGTGACCGCTGCTGGGGTGAACCACGCAGCGGTTGTTGCCGAGATCCTTGATCGACTCATGACCCAACTCGGCGAATTTGACGAGTCTTGTGGTGCCGTGTGCGTTGGAGCGAGCGGGTTATTGGGGCTCACCGCCGGGGCAGAGGACGTTCATGATGTCATTCGCGACCGGTTCCCCGCGGCACGGAGCTTGGTCGCCTCCGACGCAGTGACGGCGGCCGTTGGTGCCCTTGGGGGGCGTGCGGGAGCAGTCGTGGCAGCTGGCACCGGGGCTATCGCCATGGGAACGGACCTTGGAACGATCTGGAAACGAGTTGACGGCTGGGGCCACGTGCTCGGTGATGCCGGAGGGGGCGCTTGGCTTGGAGCCAAGGCGCTTGCCGTTGCGCTCGAACAGTTTGATGGGCGACGCTCGGATGCGGGCGCGCTCGAGAATGCTGCGGTTCGCCGCTTTGGGCAGCTCACTGAGCTTCCGCGACAGATTTACACCAACGATGAACGTGCCGGCCTATTGGCATCATTCGTTCCTGACGTGGTCGCGCTGAGCGAAGCAGGTCATGAGCCGGCCGTCCAACTCTGTGTTGCTGCTGGGCAGGAGCTCGCCAAATCAACGGCGGCAGCCATGGTCGAAGGGGTGCCGCATCGCGCGTCGTGGACGGGCGGTCTGCTGAGCCAGAGGAGCCCAATCACGGAACATTTTGGCGCTCGGCTCCGCCAGATTGTTCCCGACCTTGAGTTGTGCGAGCCCGTTGGGTCACCGCTCGACGGGGCCGTGTTTCTTGCCGCAGGACTTGCGGAGGATGCGGTCGCCAGCCCAGCGTCGCTGAGCATTCCGCCCCTTGCCGAAACGCCGTTCGCCTCATTCAGAGAAGGAAATGTTCATGTCTCTCGCTAATTCGTACGTCGAGTCGCTCCGCGGTGGTCTGGTCGTTTCGTGCCAGGCCCGCGCAGATAATCCCCTGCACGGCCCGGTATTTATGGCTGCAATGGCAAAGGCGGCCGAGCTCGGCGGAGCCGTTGGGATTCGGGCTCAGGGGTTTGACGATATCGCTGCAATTGTTGATGCCACTGCATTGCCGATCATTGGTATCCGGAAGGATTTTGCGGCCGGCGACGTCTACATCACCCCGTCACTCGCAGACGCAACCATCGTGCGTGACGCCGGTGCCCAGATCATTGCGCTTGATGCCACTGATCGGCCGCGACCGGGAGGAATTACGGCTCCCGAACTTATCCGCTCAATCCGCGAGGAACTTGCATTACCGGTCATGGCAGACGTTGACACGGTGTCGGCCGGACTTGCTGCTGCCGAGGCGGGTGCCGAGCTTATCGCGACGACGCTGTCTGGCTACACGGGTGGCAGTGTTCCCCCGGAAGCGGATTACGACCTGATTGCTGCGCTCGTTGCCGAAGGGCTGACGGTTGTTGCCGAGGGACGAATTCGCGACGCTCGGGATGTCGAGAGGGCCTTTGGCGCCGGAGCCTTTTCGGTGGTGGTTGGCACTGCCGTGACGAACCCCTGGCGGATCACCGAGCGTCTGGTGTCTGGTCTGCCTCCTCGTTGAATCGCCTGCCGCGCTCCGTTGTGAGGGTTGGCTGAGGTTCAAGCGTTTTTGCGCAATCGAGTGCGGGATATTCCCCGCATTTCCAGGGAAACCTGGTGGATATCCCGCCCTCGATTTGTAGCCTGGCACGGAAGTACCCTGAATGCTAGTTGTTTCCGTGGACGCGGCTGAACCCTGCTAGCTCTGCACGACGACGATCGGGTCTGTTGTTGGCTGCTTCGAGCCGCCCTCAGGTTCGATTGTGATACCGACGGCGTCGCCTGCCGACATCTCGCCGTCGAGCAGGACCATTTTGACCCCGTCGGTTGGGGTGAAGGTTCCGGCGGGAACCGCCCCGTCGGCTCCGATAAACCACAGTTCGTAGACCTTGCCCTCTGGCAAGGCCCCGAAGCCAGCCGCGGCCACGGCTGCGCGGCCGTGCGTTGGTGACCACATCACGGTTGCGGAGCCGCTGCCGTCGGCCAGTGGGGCGGTTGCGCCCTTGAGGTCATCGGATTCGAGTAGCGTACTCAGCGCCTGGGCCTGCTGCGTTGCTTCGGAGTTGCTCACTATGAGCTGGTTCACCCCCATGCCGCCGAGGAATAGCGCGATGGCGGCCGCAGCGGCGAGGATGCTGTTGCGAAGTCGGGCCGAGCGCGCGCGGCCGATGGGGATGACGTTGGACGGGGGATGGGGCGTGTGGTTGTCAGTGTCTACGGTGTTGGAGGTCACTGCGTTGTTGGTTGGAATGGGGGCGGGAATATTGGCAGGAGCAGGAGCAGGAGCAGGAGCAGGAGCAGGAGCAGGAGCATCCCCCTGCTGCGGCAGTGAAGCAATCTGGCTTAAGAGTGAACTGCGGAGCCCAGCCGAGGGCTGTACGGGAGCAACCGCCTGGCCGAGCAGCGCAGCGGTCTCTTGGTATCCGGCAAGCTCGTTGGCAAGCGCGGGGTCGGTGGAGGCTTGGTCAGCGACGGCGCAAGCATCGGCCTGATCGAGTGCGTCGAGTGCGGAGGCGGCGGCATCGAGGCTCGCGTCGGGCGAGGGTGACGATGCTGCTTCGACCGTCTGTGCGTCGTCGTGTGTCTCGTCGTGGCGCTCGTCGTCGCGTTGATTGCTGCTCATGATGTCACCCCCAATTCTTGTCTGAGTCTGGTCATTCCGTCGCGTATTCGCGTTTTGATGGTGCCGAGCGGCACCGAAAGATGGGCCGCGATCTCTGTTTGAGAATACCCGGCATAGTAGGCAAGTACGACGGCCTCGCGCTGTGGCGGGCTGATGTTTTCAAGCGCCCGTTGGACTCTCGCGTGTTCCACGTGCAACTCTGCCTGTTCCGAAACAGGGTCGTAGTCGACCGGGGTGTCTCGGATGCCGATTCGTTCGTCGCGCGTGCGGGTCGACTCGGAGGACCGAACCCGATCAACTGCCCTGCGGTGCGCACGTGTCATGATCCAAGCCATGGCGCTTCCGCGTTCTTGCTCGAACGACCTGGCCTGCTGCCAAATCTCGAGGAAGATTTCTTGCGTCACCTCTTCGGACTGCGCATGATCGCGAAGGATGTGCTGCACAAGGCCCATGACGCGCGATCCGAGCTCGTCGTAGAGCTCAGTAAACGCTCCCTGGTCGCCGGCCTGAACCCTGGTGAGGAGGGCGGTAAGCTTCGCCGCCGGGCCGGCCACGGTATCCGCCTCACCGTGGTGCTGAGCCGGCACTGATGCTGATGCTGCCCGTGAAGTGGACCCAGCCCCAGACGCAGACCCAGCTCCAAACTCAACCTCAGACTCAACCTCAACCTCAGACTCAGCCCCAGACTCAACCTCAGACCCAGCCCGCGAAGCAGCCCCAGAAGCAGACGAGGAATCGCCAAGCGTCGCTTCGTGTGCCGCGCCGTCCCCCTGCATTCGACTAGCTTGCCGCAGTTCGGGGGTCTCTGGGAAGGGGGTTTGGTAAGTTGCCAGGTCTGCTGGCCTATCCAAAAGTAAATGAGTAGGCATCTACTCCTCCTGACAGCGTGACCTCGAGGGTGCCGGTGGTGCCGGTCTTGCCCTCGAAGACGGGATACGAATCCGGTGGGCCGCTGACGTCGAAGGTCTCGGAGGTGCCGTCTCGTGTCACCGTGACCGAGCCTTCACCGCCAAGCACCATGCGAACGGTCTGTGCCGTGAATTTGAGGCGCACCGTTCCGTTCGGAGACGTGATCCCTTGGCTGGTGAGGTTCCAGTCACCGTTCAGCGCGAAGGTGTCGGCTGGTTGGTTTGACGGGTAGTCGAAGGACGCTTCGCCAAGGGTGTAGTCAGTGCCTGCGAAGTTCACTGCTTTTGTTGGGCTCAGGTAGGTCTCCTGAGTGGTGCTTCCGTTTGTTGGCGTTTGGTCGGCAACCTCGGTTGCGGCCGGCAGCTTCACCTCTGGGTTTGCGTCGGTGAGGAGTTCTCGGATGAGCTTTTCGGTCGTTTGGTAGCCGCCCTCGCCAAACTTGATGTGCCGCACGGTGCCCTCGGCGTCGATGAGGTAGTGGGCAGGCCAGTAACGGTTGCGGTAGTTGGTCCAGGTTGAGAGATTGTTATCGAGCCCGACCGGATAGGTGATGCCCTGCTTTTCCATGCTCGCCTTCACATTGCCCACCTCTTTTTCGAAGGCATATTCCGGTGAGTGAATACCAACAACCGTGAGCCCGGCGTCTTTATACGTGTCTGACCAGCTCGCGACGTGGGGGATCGAGCGGAGGCAATTGATGCAGGAATAGGCCCAGAAATCGATGAGCACCACCTGGCCCTTGAGCTGTTTTAGGTCGATGGCCGAGCCATCTTTGGTATTGAGCCAGGTGTCTATCCCCGTAATATCTGGCGCGGTGCCGCAGCTTTCGAGCTCTTCGGAGCCGTTGCTGCACTTATCGAGATTCTTGTTTTGGTCGTTGACCAGGCCACCAAGGTCGAGGGCCTGCTTCACCTGCTCGGAATTGTTGAATGTGTCTTGTAGCCCGGCCGTGTAGTCAGGAATGAGTTTTTGGATGGCCTGGGGAAGATCAAATACGAGCCCGATTGCGAGGGCAATCATGAGAATGCCTCCCGTGATACGGATGCCCTTCTGACGTTTGCGGAATGCCTTGACCCGTTCGGCAACGCGCCGCCCCGCGAGTGCAAAAGCGAGCAGTGGAATCGCGGTGCCGATTGCAAACGAAACCGTGAGAACGACCGTCTCAACGCCGATGGACCCGGTTGAGCCAGCCACCGTAATCGCGGCCAGAACCGGCCCGGCGCACGGAACATAGATTGCTCCGAGGGCAAAGCCGAGACCAAATCCGCGGCGCTCTGGATTGACCTGCTTTTGTGGGAACCGAGCAAATGGTCGTTCAATAAGGTGCTGCAGCGGTGGGAAAATGAGCCCAAGCCCGATGAGCAGCAAGACGATCAGGGCGGCCCAGCGCAGTACGTCCTGCGGAAGGCCGAGCAGGCTGATGATGATTGAGCCGAGCAGGGTAAACAGGCTGAAGCTGACGACGAGCCCACCAACAACTTGGTATGGGCGCCAGCGTGACGCGACGCGGGTCACTGGTTCGTCTGCCTCCACTGGTCCGGTGGAGGTTGCGGTGTTGGTGACCGTAGCTGTGCTGTTCGCGGCCGCCGGCAGTGTGGCAGTGGGGGATGTTGTCGTGCTTGAAGGTGCGCCGTCGTTGCGAGTACCTTTGCTGCCGCTGCCGCTGCCGCTGCCTGAACGTCTATCGCCCGTGCCCGTGCCCGCGCCTGGGCGGCCGCTGCCACCTGTGCCCCGAGCGCTTTCGGCGCCGCCGGAGAAGAAGATCACGGGCAGCACCGGAAGGATGCACGGCGATATGCCCGTGATGAGGCCTCCGATGAGGCCAATGAGCGCCAGGGTAAGCATGGTGTCCTTTCCTGCGCCGCCGGAACCGGTGCGCGTCTGAAAGGTATTCGGTGCCAACGACAAAACGGTTTGGAGTTGCCCCGCCAGAGCGCCAAAGCTGGCCGGTTGGTGGACGGGAGTGCGCATCCGTTCGGCAGGGATTGCACATAGGAACACGGGAAAAGCGCAGATCGGCAGAGCAGAACGACGGCGCGTGCCGTCAAGGCATCACCGCTCAGAAAAAGAATTTGAAAAACTTTCCATCCGATTGCTGGAGGGTTCCGAATACCTGTCAACAGCCGCCGCAAACGCGGTGGGCCGGAAACGGTCACTATTGAAGGAGAAGACCAATGAGAACACGTCGAGCACTCTTTACCGCTCTCGCCGCAGCATCGATGCTGGCCCTGAGCGCCTGTTCCATGAGCGGTAGCAGCTCCGAGACCACCAAGCCAGCGGCCTCAGAGAAGGCACCCGCAACGTCGGAACCAACCGAAACCAGCGACGGCATGATGGCCGACCCCGCAGCCAACCTGGTTGGGAGCGGATGTGCCGCCTACGCCGAGCAGGTTCCGGATGGCGCCGGTTCCATTACCGGGATGTCGCAAGACCCGGTCGCGGTAGCCGCCTCAAACAACCCGCTGCTGACGACGCTCGTTGCCGCGGTATCCGGCCAGCTGAACCCGGATGTCAACTTGGTTGACACCCTCAACGGCTCAGAATTTACGGTCTTCGCGCCAGTGGATGACGCCTTTGCCAAGATCGACGCCGCCACCATCGACACGCTCAAGACGGACTCGGCGCTGCTCACCAAGATCCTCACGTACCACGTGGTTCCCGGACAGATCCTGCCCGACGCCATTGACGGCGAACACACAACGGTTGAGGGCCAGGCGCTCACTGTTACCGGCTCTGGTGACTCGATTATGGTCGGCGATGCCAAGGTGATCTGTGGTGGAGTGAAGACAGCAAACGCGACGGTCTACCTCGTTGACTCGGTGCTCATGCCCCCGATGTAACCTGATGCACGCAACGAAGCCGGTGCCCCGTTAGGGGGTACCGGCTTCGTTGCGTGTGGCATGGAGGTGCCTGGCTCAGCGCATCCTGTTGCAGAAGAACTAGCCGATGACGACGTTCTCTGGTTCTTCTCCCTTGAGCAGGTGGTCAATCTGGCGGCGAAGGAGCGCGGCCATGCGCGGCATCATGGCGCTGGATGCCCCACCAACGTGGGGGCTGATGAGCAGGTTTGGGCTCGACCACAGCGGATGCCCTTCTGGCAGCGGCTCAGGATCGGTCACGTCGAGCGCCGCCCGCAGCCGCCCCCTGCCAAGGTGCTCGACGAGCGCGTCGGTGTTGACAACGGGGCCTCGCGCGATGTTGACGAGCATTGCGCCCTCTGCCATTGAACTGAGGAAGGCATCGTCAACGAGGCCCTCGCTCTGCGGTGTAAGCGGCATCGCAAGGATGACGATGTCGGCCGTACCGATGAAATTGTGCAGCTCGGTCATCGCATGAACCGGACCGTGCTCGGTGTCGCGAGCGGTGCGAGCGAGGCGATCAATCGTAACCTCAAACGGGATGAGACGGTCTTCGATGGCCTTGCCAACGCCTCCGTAGCCGACGATGAGTACGCGGGAATCCGCGAGGCTCTTCAGCCGTTGCGGTGCCCATTTGCCAGCTGCTTGTGCGTGAACAAAGTCAGGAATTCCGCGCTGCAGCGCAAGGATAAGTGCAAGCGTGAGCTCGGCGGTTGAGGCCTCGTGCACCGAGCTGGCATTTGCAAAACGGTGCCCAGCGGATAGGACATCAGAGACCCCGTCGTAGCCGATCGACTGGCTCTGCACGAGCTGGGTGGTGATGCCGTCGAGGGCTTTGAGCTTCGGAGTTGCCCCCATGTAGGGAGGAACGACGATGTCGATATGGCTGGCAGGGGCGGGAGAATCGAGGTCCCACAGCACATACTCAACCCCCTCTGGGGCTGGGCTCACAAGGTTGAGCAGGGTCTTGCCGGGAACGCTTACGGTGAGTTTGGCCATACGTTCGAGTCTAGTTGTGGCCTGTGTTTCGTCAATGAGCGGGGGTGCGTGCGGCAGGACTGACAGGTACGAGGCGCATATGGCTGGGGTCGGGCATCCATTCGCCGCTGTTTGCGGAACGGCCGCCGGGATATCGCAATCAACGGCAATCGGATTGCGGTTGAGCGAGTGTGCAGCTGAGTTAGCTCGGTGTCTGGTCGTCCTGGCGCGTCCAAGCGATCGCGATGAGCTGGCGCAGCACGTCGAGATCAATGTCGTCGAGCTTGCGCACGTAGACGCATCCCATGCCCTCGGTATATTTGCCGAGCTTCGGGAGGAGCGCGGCACCCTCTGGCAAGTCTTTGAGTCCGTAGAGCGAGAGCTGCGCTTTGCGCGGGGAGAACCCCGTCTTTGGCCAATCACCGCGGCGTTTGGGGTCTGACGGAGAAACAAACTGGTAGCTGCCATACCCAATCATGGTTGGGCCCCAGAGAACCGGCTCCGTGCCGGTCACCTCTCGGAAGATTTCGGCGAGAACGAGCCCGTCCTCTCTGCGGCGGGCAGGGGTCGCGGCTTCGATGAATGCCTGAACATCCGCATCGGTTGGCTTCGTTTTTGCTTCGCTCATGCCTTCACTGTAGTCACTGGCGCGGAGGGATGCTTGGCTGGCTGGGCGCGCGTGGATCTGCCAGGGCATCCATTCGCCACTCGTTGCGAAAAATCGGCCGGAAAATCGCAACCGGCGGCGAATGTATTGCGGTTGGTGCGGGACGGGGGATGCCGTGTCCGGCGAACTACCTCTGTGGCTCGTACCGGGTCAGCTGAGTCGAGGCGCTCACGATTGCGCGCAGTGTCTCAACGTCGCCCGACACGATGCCGGCGCTACGGGCCTGCACAAGTACGTTGCCCATCGCGGTTCCTTCCACCGGCCCAGCGATGACGGGAAGTCCAGTCTGGTTTGCCGTGAGCTGGCAGAGCAGCGCGTTCTGCGAACCCCCGCCAACGATGTGGATGCTGCTCACACTGCTGCCAGAGAGCTCACACGCGTCGTTGATGTGTACGGCATAGGCGGCGGCGAGGCTTTCAACGATGCTGCGCACAAACTCGGCGGGCGTTGACGGGATCGGCTGGCCTGCCTCGTCGCAGCGGGCCGCGATTCGACGGGTCATCGGCCCTGCGGGAAGGAGCTCTGGATGGTCAACATCAAAAACGGCCGCGCCGCTGACGGTCTCTGCCTCGCGGAGGAGCGAAACGAGGTCCTGCGGTGTTCCCGCGCGTTCCCATTCTCCGAGACACTCGCTGAGCAGCCACATGCCCATTACGTTCTTGAGGTAGCGGACGGTGTTATCAACCCCGGCCTCATTGGTGAAGTTGGCCTTGCGGCTCGCTTCGGTGAGCACGGGCGCGTCAAGTTCGAGCCCTACGAGCGACCACGTTCCCGATGAGATATACGCAAAGTCGTGCGAGGTCGAGGGGATCGCGACAACGGCAGAGGCGGTGTCATGCGATCCAACGCTCACAACGGGGACGGAGGAAGCCGCACCAATTTCGTCGGTCACTGACGGCAGGAGCGAACCGATCGTTTCGCCGGGGGTGCTGAGCTGTGGCAGCATCCCGAACGGCAGGCCGAGCCGTTCAACGAGGGGCCGCGACCATTCGCGGGTGCGGATATCGAGCAGGCCAGTTGTTGAAGCGTTTGTGGTTTCGGCCCGTTGCACACCGGTGAGCCAGTAGTTAAAGAGGTCTGGGATTTGCAGGATCGAGTCGATGCCCTCAAGGTTGCCGGCTTCAAGGTCGGCCATAAGCTGGTACACCGTGTTGATGGGGAGGTGCTGCAGTCCGTTGATTGCGTACAGTTCCGCGTGCGGCATGAGCGCGTGGGCGGCGGCCACTCCGGCGGTCGTGCGCTCGTCGCGGTAGTGGTACGGGATGTCGCGCATCCGCCCGTTGCTGAGCCGGCCGTAGTCGACGCCCCAGGAATCCACTCCGATCGAAGCAACGCTGACATTTGCTGCCGCTGCCTCGCGAACCGCGGTGCGGAGCCCTTCAATTGCGCCGCGGTAGAGGTCGAGGATGCTCCAGTGCCTTGCGGGAGTTGTTCCCTCCCAGATGGTCACGGGGGCGTTGGCAAAGCGGCTGGTCTGTCGCAACTCAACTGAGTTGGCTGTTACCGTGCCGGCGATGACGCGCCCGCTTGTGGCACCAAGATCAACGGCGATCAACATGGCTTCGTTCGGCATTCAAAAGGCTTTCTGCTCAGGCGTCAACCTGCATCTATTTGCGAGTTTATGTTGCGGAATCCGTGAATTCTCGCAGAAAGTCGCAAATAGATGCAGGTTAGGGAGGGTTAGCGGAGGAAGGCCGCGGCGACGCCGGCATCCACAGGGATGTGAAGACCCGTCGTGTGGCTCAGGTCTGGACCAGTCAGCACGGCAACCGCGTTAGCGACGTTCTCCGGCAGCACCTCGCGCTTGAGGATGGTGCGCTGCGCGTAGAACTCGCCGAGGTTGTCCTCGTCGATTCCGTAGGTCTTGGCTCGGTTGGCGCCCCAGCCGGATGCGAAGATTCCTGAGCCGCGAACAACACCGTCAGGGTTGATGCCGTTGACCTTCACACCGTGCTCGCCGAGCTCAACCGCAAGCAGCCGCACCTGGTGAGCCTGGTCGGCCTTCGTTGCCGAGTACGCAATGTTGTTTGGCCCGGCAAACACCGAGTTCTTCGACGAGATGTAGATGACGTCCCCGCCAAGCTTCTGGTCGATGAGGATGCGCGCGGCCGCCTTCGAGACGAGGAACGAGCCCTTCGCCATGACGTTGTGCTGCAGGTCCCAGTCGGCCTCTGTTGTGTCAAGCAGTGGCTTCGAGAGCGACAGCCCGGCGTTGTTCACAACGATGTCGACGCCGCCAAAGGCGAGCACTGCCGCCTCAAGCCCCGCCGCGATCTGGGCCTCGTCGGTGACGTTGACCTGCACGCCAATTGCGACGTCGGTGTTGCCTAGCTCTGCCGCGGCGGCCTGCGCCTTTTCGAGGTCGAGGTCGGCGATGACAACGCAGGCACCCTCGGCCGCGAGGCGGGTCGCGATGGCCTTGCCGATGCCGGATGCCGCTCCCGTGACAAACGCGACGCGCGAAGCATGCGACTTTGGCTTTGGCAGGCGCTGCAGCTTGGCCTCTTCGAGGGCCCAGTACTCGATGCGGAACTTCTCTGCGTCGCTGATGGGGCTGTATGTCGAGAGGGACTCAGCGCCGCGCATCACGTTGATCGCGTTGATGTAGAACTCGCCCGCGACGCGTGCCGTCTGCTTGTTGCCGCCGAAGCTGAACATGCCAACGCCGGGGATCAAAACGATGGCTGGGTCGGCCCCACGGAGTGCCGGTGAGTCGGCCGTCGCGTGGGCGTCGTAGTACGCCTGGTAGTCGGCGCGGTACTCGGCGTGCAATTCGTGCAGGCGGTTGATGCTCTCTTCGACGGATGCCGAGGCCGGCAGGTCGAGGATGAGCGGCTTCACCTTCGTGCGAAGGAAGTGGTCTGGGCAGCTGGTGCCGAGCGCGCCGAGGCGAGGGTGCTCTGCCGAGGCGAGGAAGTCGAGCACAACATCCGCGTCGGTGAAGGAGCCAACGAGCGGCTTATCGGTTGAGGCGAGGCCTCGGATGGTGGGGGCAAGCGCCGCCGCCTTCGCGCGTCGTTCCGCCGCTGGCAGCGCGCCGTAGCCGTCGAGGGCCGGGCCGAAGGGGTCTGCCTTGCCGTTGGCTTCGATGTAGTCGGCCGCGGTGTTGATGATCCAGAGCGAGTTGGCTTCGGTCTCTTCGCTGGTGTCTCCCCAAGCGGTGATGCCATGGCCGCCGAGGATGCAGCCAACGGCTTGTGGGTTTGCCTCTTTAATGGCGGCGATGTCGAGTCCGAGCTGGAATCCTGGGCGGCGCCACGGGACCCATACAACCTTGTCGCCAAAGATCTTGGTGGTGAGTTCTTCGCCGTCGGCTGCGGTCGCGATGGCGATGCCGGAGTCTGGGTGCAGGTGGTCAACGTGGGCTGCGTTGACGAGGCCGTGCATTGCGGTGTCGATTGACGGGGCAGCGCCGCCTTTGCCGTGCAGGGTGTAGTCGAGGGCGGCGACCATTTCGTCTTCGTGGTCGATGCCTGGATAGACGTTGACGAGCGCGCGCATCCGGTCGAGTCGCAACACTGCGAGCCCTTGCTCGGTGAGCGTTCCGAGGTCTCCGCCCGAGCCCTTCACCCACATGAGCTCGACGTCTTCTCCCGTTACCGGGTCGGTTGCGGTGCCCTTTGCGGAGGTGTTTCCGCCGGCGTAGTTGGTGTTTTTGGGGTCAGCTCCGAGGCGGTTTGACCGCGCGATGAGGGCTGCTGCAGCTGGTGGGGTGGCGGCCGGGGACGTCATTGGGGCTCCAAATCTCAAATGTTGTTATTTGTTAGATGTTACAAATACTAACTTAACACCCCGGGGTTTGGCACTCCTGCTCTCAATTAGAGCAGTGCAACAAACTCGCGATAGGGGTCAAGCAGCGGGTCGGATGGCTCGAGCTCGGTGACGAGCATCGAAATATCGGCCAGCGCAAAGCCCATCGAAATGGACTGCTGGCCAAGCTTGGATGAGTCGACGAGGACGATGATCTCTTGCGCCTGATCGGCAAAGGCGCGCTTGACCTGGCTCTCGGTGAGGGACGCTTCCGAGGTGCCGTGTGTCGGATCAACCGCGCTCGACGACGTAAAAAAGTGGCTGTAGAGCATGGATGCTGCGGTCTGGCAGGCGATTGGGCCCACAAAACTGCCGGTGCGTGCATCCAGCTCCCCGCCAGTCAACACGGGCGAAACCGCCTTATTCTGGCTGAGGGAAACGAAGTTTTCGTAGGAATTTGTGGCAACGATGAGCGACGAATCCGGGGCAAAGCGCTCAACAAGCGCGCCAGCTGTCGAAGACGCATCGAGGGCAATTGCGCCGGAACTTGGCAGGAACGCTGAGACCTTGTCCGCGATGCGCTGCTTTGCGGCAGAACGGGTAATGCGTCGCTCGTGGAACGGCCTCGCGTCGAGTGCAGGGATGGCCCCGCCGCGCACGCGTCGGAGCATGCCCTCCGCATCCAGTTCATCGAGGTCTCGCCTGACGGTCATTGTCGAAACCCCAAGGGATTCCGCAGCGGCCTCAAGCCTGATGTCACCGTTGCTGCGCAGAATGTCGAGCAGTGCTGCTCGCCGTGTTTCCGCGTCAATGCTGCGCGTGGTTGCCATCAGATACCTTCCGTCGTTCACGTGTTATCTCACATAAAGTAACACTGCTTTGGGCGTACGTTCCCCGTTTGGGCGTATGTTCGCTGATACGCCCAAACGGGAAACATACGCCCAAACCGGTCTACGCGCCCCAGCTGGCCTGGGTGCCACCAACGCGCTCTGCGTTGATCTTCTCCTGGTAGCCGGACTCCGCATAGGCTGCGACCGGGTCTGCCGGAAGTCCGCGTGACTCGCGCCAAGCGGCGAGGTCTGGGCGCACATCCGTGTAGAAGGCGTCCGTGAAGATGGCATTGGCTCCGAGCACATCGCCGGCTTCCTGCGCGGCGGTGAGTGCCGTGCGGTCAACAAGCAGTGCCCGTGCCGTCATCTCCTGCACATTGATGACGCTGCGGATTTGGCCGGGAATCTTTTCTTCGATGTTGTGGCACTGGTCAAGCACAAACGAGACTGGGCTCGCTGGGTCGAGCGCCCCGCCCCTGATGACCTCATACATGATGCGGAACAACTGGTACGGGTCGGCTGCCCCGACGATAAGGTCGTCGTCCGCGTAAAAGCGCGAGTTGAAGTCAAAAGCGCCGAGCTTGCCAAGGCGCAGCAGCTGCGCAACGATGAACTCGATGTTAGTGCCTGGCGCGTGGTGGCCGGTGTCGAGCACAACCATTGCCTTCTCGCCGAGCGCGAGGGTGTGCGCGAAGCTCGTGCCCCAGTCGGGAACATCCGTGTGATAAAAAGCTGGCTCGAAGAACTTGTACTCGAGCAGCAGGCGCTGGTTGTCGCCGAGGCGCTCGTAAATCGCGGCGAGCGATTCGGCGAGGCGGTCCTGGCGTGAGCGGATATCCGCCTGGCCTGGGTAGTTGGTGCCATCGGCGAGCCAGATCTTGAGATCTTCAACGCCCGTCGCATCCATCACGTCTATGCACTGCAGGTGGTGGTCGATCGCCATCTGGCGGATCTTGGGGTCGGAATGGGTCAGGCTGCCGAGCTTATAGGCGTCGTCCTGGAACGTATTTGAGTTAACCGTTCCGAGCTTGATGCCTTCGTCCTCCGCATGCTTGCGCAGGTCCTCAAAGCTGTCGACCATGTCCCACGGGATGTGCAGCGCGACGGTTGGCGCAAGCCTGGTGAGGCGGTTCACGACCGCGGCATCCGAGACCTTCTCGAAGGGATTGCGGGGAGTGCCGGGAGTGCCAAAGACCTTGAATCGTGTGCCGGAGTTGCCGTACGCCCACGAGGGTACTTCGATAGCCTGGTGCTCAAGCTGAGCCAGGATGTCGTCGTTGATGGTCATGATCGTTCCAATCGTCTTGTGATGTTGTCGTTGTTGGTGTCGTCCACTGTCTCGTGCGAGCAGAGCGGGAAATCTATGGGGTGGATGCTGCAGCGAGCTGGTCTTCGAGGTTGAAGACTTCGGTGAGCTGAAGGAATCCGGTGTCGGGTGCTCCGTCGAGGTCAACGAAAAACTCGGCCATCTCTGCTTGCCACTTTGCGTTGATTTCGGTTGCGGCCATGCCCCGCTGGGCTGCGTCGAGGTCTGGCGTTTCGAAGTAGCCAATCAGGAGGCCGTCGTCGCGGAGGAAGAGTGAGTAATTGTGCCAGCCCGTGCTCGCGAGGGCCTTAAGCATCTCTGGCCAGACGGCTGCGTGACGCTCGCGGTATTCGGCCATCCGCTCTGGTTTCACCGCGAGCTGGAAGCACACTCGGTGATGTGGTGTTGAATGGGTGCTCAACTTTGAGTCCTCTCGGCCTGATGCGGTTCGGGCCATGCCTAAATGAATCGTTTCAATCAATTTATTGAGAGTAGCGCGTTCTGTATTTATCGTCAATATGATTTGCGCACTTTTTGCAAGGATGCGCGCGCTTCTCCGCTGGGAGGGTGAATCCGCCAGGGTTTCATGGATGCGGTGCTGCTGCTCGCTTCGGCCATTGGGGGTGTGGCGCTGCTCGCCTGGGCTGTTGGGGTGTGGTGCTGCTCGCCTGGGCTATTGGGGTGTGGCGCTGCTGCCCGCTTTGGCCATTGACTGTGGGGCTGCCGCCCGCTTGGGCCGTTCGGGATGTGGTGCTGCTGCCCGCTTGGGTTTGCGGGGATGCGGTACTGCTATCCGCCGGGTCTCCTCCGCCTGAGCGCCCATCCTCCTTATCCAGCTCACTCGCCCCGAGGCGAACTGAAACGACCTGACCCAAATGTTTCTATTTCGCGGCAAATAGACACATTTGGGTCAGGTCGATTGGGCGTGAACGTGCGGGCGAGGTGGATGAGCGGGGTTGATGCGCCGGGCGGAAAATTCGTTGCGTATCGGGGGACGCTGTTATATGCTCAACCCTAAAGTTTGCTATGAATCGTTTCAATTTTGATTGCTCGAGACCGTAGCAGGCGCTTTTCTATCGGAACAGCACCAGTAAGCCTCAATGGAGAGACGACTAAATACATGGCTCGCACGACGACATCTCATTTGCCCGCCCGCCACGATTCAAGCGCAACACCGGCTGCAGCGCCGGCAGTAACACCGGCAGTAACACAGGCAGCAACACCGGCCCCGGCGCCGACCAGCTCAACACGCGGCGCAACGCAACGCAACCTAACCACGCGCATCGCATCTACGAGATTCGCAACCACGCGCACCGCATCCACGAAATCGGCATCCACGAAATCCGCATCCACGCGCACCGCGCCCACGCATACCGCATCCACGCGCACCGCGCCGACAAAAAGCCTACTGACCAAAACCACCGTTGCCCTCACTCTCGCTGGCCTCCTGTTCAGCGGGATCACGCTCGGCAGCACGGTCAGCGCCACATCTGCAGCGGCCGCCCCTGCAGCGGTGGCTGGCACCCTCGAGACAACAAATCTCCGCACGAACGGCCTCACGAATCCGCTTGGTATTACAGGAGACGCCCCAATCCTGAGTTGGCAGAACGCTTCGAGCGGTCGCGGAATCCAGCAGTCGGCGTACGAGATCAGGGTCGGTTCTTCCGAGGCCACGGTTGGCGCTGCCGATGTGTGGTCCTCAGGCAAGGTCGAATCTGCCGAACAGCTCAACGTCGCCTATGGTGGGCCGGCGCTCACCTCGCAGACGCGCTATGTCTGGCAGGTTCGCACCTGGGATAACACGGGGACGGGCTCGGACTGGAGCGCCCCAGCGAGTTTCGAGACGGCCATCCTGAACGGCAACGAATGGACGGCCGACTGGATCTCAGGTCCTGATCCCGCTGTGCAGCTTGCGGCCTGGACCGACTACACGGTTTCGGTTGATTTCACGCTGGATAACCTCGTCCTCGGTCTCTTTGCCAGGGCGAGTGATCTCAACAACGCGTACATGTGGCAGCTGAGCGTCGCCGATGGCACGCCCCGGTTCCGTCCACACGTGCGCACCAACGGCGGTTATTCGCTGCTGGAAAGTAAGGACATCTCGTCGTTCATCTCGCTCGACGAGCTCAAGACGGGAACGCATAATTTCTCGGTGACCTTCGACGGTTCCACCATCATCTCTACGCTTGACGGTGAAGAAATCGACCGCCGCACCAACACGCAACATGCAAGGGGCTACGTTGGATTCCGCCAGTCGACGGCGACGGAGGGCTCTGAGAATTCGACCGTCCACAAGATCACGGTCACGAACTCAAACGACACCGTGCTGCTGAACACCGACTTCAGTGACGGCAAGAATCCCTTCACCGGCGGAACCATTGCCGACGGTGCGCTCAAGCTGGTGTCTCCCGTCGAAGCGATCTACCGAGCGGATGCCGCCGAGCCGATCATGCGCAAGGACTTCTCCGTCGAGAAGACGGTCACAAGCGCCCGCGTGTACGCTTCGGCACGAGGAGTCTACGAGCTCAGTATCAACGGTGAAAAGGTCGGCGACGAGCTGCTCGCGCCGGGTTGGACCGACTACAGCAAACGCATTAAGTTTCAGACATACGATGTGACGGACCTGCTTGCCGCCGGTGACAACACCATTGGGGCGATGCTCGCAGACGGTTGGTACACCGGCCATATCGCGAGCTTTGGCACAAATATCTACGGGAACAGTACTTCGGTAATCGCGCAGATGCGTATCGATTACTCCGACGGCACCCACGACTGGGTTGGTACAGACTCGAGCTGGAAATCCAACGCCGGCCCGCTTATTGAATCGGACATGATCATGGGCGAGCGCTACGACGCCCGCATGAGTCGCACCGGTTGGGACTCGCCCGGCTACGACGACTCGTCGTGGACGGCGGCGGGGACGGCCCCAACATCCGCAACTGCCCTGCTTGAGCCGCAGACGGATCAGCCGGTCAGGGTGACCGAGCTGCGCACCCCCATCACGCGCACCGAATCCGCGCCTGGCACCTGGATCTATGACATGGCCCAGAACATGGTCGGCGTGGCAGAGCTGAACCTCACTGGCGTGGCCGGAGAAACGGCAACCATCCGCTACGGAGAGATGCTCAACCCTGACGGCACGCTCTACACGGCGAACCTTCGCAGCGCGAAGGCAACGGATTACTACACGTTTGCGACGACCGGCGCTGAGACCTATACGCCGAAGTTCACCTTCCACGGGTTCCGCTACCTCGAAATCACTGGTGTGGCAACGCCGCCAACGGTTGACCAGGTCACCGGCCATGTGTGGGGAAGCGACCTGCCAGTTACCGGCAAGCTTGAGACCTCAAGTGGGATGCTCAACCAGCTCCAAAGCAACATCACGTGGGGTCAGCGAGGCAACTTCCTCTCGATCCCGACCGACACTCCAGCTCGCGACGAGCGCCTCGGCTGGACGGGTGACATCAACGTGTTTGCGCCAACCGCGAGCTACAACCAGGACACCCTGACGTTCCTCGGTAAATGGCTCGGCGACCTGCGTGATAGCCAGTCCGCAAACGGCGATCTGCCCGGCGTATCGCCAACCCCAGGATGCTGCGGTGGCGGAACCGGCTGGTCCGATGCCGGCATCACGGTGCCCTTCACCCTGTGGCAGACGTACGGCGACACGGGCGTGGTTCTCGAAAACTACGACATGATGAAGAAGTTCATGGAATATGTCGAGAACAGTGCGGGGCCGAGCCTCATCCGCGAGTCTGGACCATACGGCGACTGGCTCAACCTCGATGACAACACAAGCCCTGCCCTGCTGGGAACGGCGTACTACGCCTACATCTCGAACCTGTTCAGCCAGATGGCGGATGCCGTTGGCAACACCGCAGACGCCGAGCACTACGCCGATCTTTCGAACCGGGTGCGTGACGCGTTTGTGGAGCGCTTTATCCTGGCCGACGGCACGGTGCAGGGCAACAGCCAGGCCGGCTACGCAATGGCGATTGGCATGGACCTTGTGCCAGCCGAACGCCTCGAAGCGGTTGGCAATAAGTATGTGGCGAAGCTCGCGTCAAAGGACTTCCACCTGTCGACCGGCTTCCTCGGAACATCCTGGCTCCTGCCAGCCCTCACGAAGAGTGGGCACCAGGACATCGCGTACCGACTGCTTAACAACGACACGTACCCGTCGTGGGGATACGAGGTTGTTTCCGGTGCCACCACCATGTGGGAGCGCTGGGATTCGCTCAAACCGGACGGCTCCTTTGGTGACGTTGGCATGAACTCGTTCAACCACTACGCCTACGGCGCGGTTGGCGACTGGATGTACCAAAATATCGGTGGCATTACCGTCACTGGTGCAGGGTACAAGACCTTCGACATTGCGCCGTCGATTGGCGGCGGACTGACGCACGGAACCGGCGAGTTTGCGTCGGTGTACGGCAACATCCGCTCGTCGTGGGCGCAAACCGATGGCGGCATGACGCTTGAGGCTGAGGTGCCCGTTGGCACAACGGCGACCGTGCGCATCCCAGCGCTCAACAGTTGGTCGGTGCTTGAGGATGGCAAGCCACTTTCGGAGGTAGCCGGTGTGACGGTCGTCTCTGAGGGCTCCGGCACGGTTGTGCTTGAGGTCGGCTCTGGTTCGTACGCGTTCTCGAGCGATCCAGCGAACAGTGGCCTTGTGGTTGACCTGCTGACCACCGACGATGTGCTCCCCGGCACAACGGTTAACGGCACCGTGCGGGTAACCAACACCGGTGCAACGCCGGTGACCGGACTCACCGCGGCCCTTTCGGTGAGCGGAGGCTTGGCTGCAGAGCCCGCCCTTGTCTCGCAGGCCACGCTTGCGGCCGGTGCCAGTGCCGACCTTGCATTCGCCGTGATGATTCCAGTGGCCACCCCAGCCGGCCCGCTGAGCGTGACGGCGGATGTCTCCGCCATCGTTGGGGGAGACGCCCGCTCGTTCTCCGTTGTCACGACCGTGACCAACATTCAGCCAGCCATCACCTTTGATGCCGTTTCGGCGCTTGCTTCAGCGGGCGATCCCGCCGAGGTTGTGACGGTGACGTCCACTGTTTCCAACGTCGCGGCATCCAGCATCACTGGCCACTTTGTGGTTGACGTGCCGGCCGGTTGGCCGACCCCGGCTGTGTCCCGAACGGTGACGGTCAAACCGGGGGCCACGGCCACTGCGGATGTTGTTGCTGCCGTGCCGCTGACGGTCACCGAGACCGAGTATCCGCTGACCGTTCGGTTTGTGCACGACGCGGCAACACTCGGAACCGGTTCGACCTCAATTGCGATCGCGCTTCCGGTGCCGCCCTCGGAGTTCACCGATCACGTCGACTTTGGCGAGAGCGGCTCCGAAACGGCTCACGCGGTGAAGTCGTCTGGCAACGGAGGGACAACGGTCGAGGCCGGACTCACCCGTCGCTATTCCGGTATCGCGACGATTGGTTCGTGGTTCTCGGCAGACCTGAGTGTGACGCCAAACGAGCCGTTCATCCTGAGGGGCATCGAAACCTACGACCAGGCGCAGCTGAAGTCATACGACGTGTACGTGAACGACGTGCTCGTTGACAGCAGGCTGTACCAGCGCTCGCAGGGCGGGGCCGGGCTGGTGAACTTCCAGATGCTCATTCCAGACGACGGAACGCTGACCGCGTCCGGCAAGGTAACGGTCAAGGTTCGCTTCAACGGCGTTGGCACGCACGACCCGTCGCTTGCTGATCTCTGGACGATGCCGGTTCCCGCCGACACCATCGCGCCATCCGTCTACCTCGACGCCAGCATTCCCGGCGCTGAGGGCTGGTTCCTTGGCGGGTCTGAGGTCACGCTCACGGCGACGGATGCTCGAAGCGATGTTGCCTCGATTGAGTACAGCACCGACGGCTCAACCTGGTTTGATTACGACGCACCCATTGCGCTCACTGAGGGGAGCACCGACTTCTCGTTCCGCGCGACGGATACCGCCGGCAACGTGAGCGCCGCCCAATCGGAGACCCTGCAAATGGACGCAACTGCGCCAACCGCCTGGGCCTGGCTTGGCAAGGATGGCCGACTCACGAGCGTTGCGAGCGACAACCTGTCAGGCGTCGCAACGGTCGAGTATTCGGTCGACGGCGAGACCTGGTTGCCCTCCCTGACCGCGCTGACCCTCGCGCATCCCGATCTCGCGAGCGTCAAGCTCCGGGCCACGGATGTTGCCGGCAACGTGAGCGACGTGCTCACAGAAGAGCCACGTGAGGGTGCGCCGCGCCTGACCGTTGCGGCCGGAGACAAGCTCACCCTGGCTTCGAGCGGCTTTGCCGTCGGAGCGAAGGTGCGGGTTGAGCTGCACTCAGACCCGGTTGTGCTTGGCCGAAGCGTTGCGGATGCCGCTGGCGTCATTACGCTGAGCGCGACCGTTCCTGCCTCGGTTGGGCCCGGCGAGCACACGCTCGTGTTTGCGGTCGAAGCGGTTGGTCCGGTTGACCCAGGCACGCCGACAACACCTGGTGGTAACGGCGGAACCGTCGTGATCCCGGTTGATGTGGCTGGCGGAAACGGACTGACGAACACCGGTTCATCCGCTGACCTCCTCGCCTGGTTTGCCGCCGCGCTCCTGCTTCTTGGGGCAGGCATCACTGGGCAGCAGCTGATCCGTCGCCGACGCGAGTCAGCCAGCTAGCCCGTCAGCTTCTCAGCAGGGGCGCCACTGGTGCTGGTGGCGCCCCCTTCTCACCTCACTCAATCGTTCGTTCGCGCATAGCAGCAGACACAGCGTGTCCTTCGTGCGCACCCAACCAACAGAAAAGGACCTACCTCGTGGAGAATCGTCCCTACCGCAGAATGCTGCGGCCGTTCCTTGCGGGAGTGCTCACAGCTGGCCTCGTCGCCGGGAGTCTCTCGCTTGGCGCCGCAACCGCCATGGCCGACCCGGCCTCCGGTATCACGCTTGGCACGCTCGAAGTTGAAAACCGCAACGAGCCGCTTGGCATTGACGTGGCAAAGCCTGCCTTCTCGTGGGTGACGTCTTCGACGGCGAGAGACGTGACCCAGACGTCGTACCGACTCCGTGTCGCGACAACAACAGAGCGACTCGGCAGCGACCCTGTCTGGGACAGTGGCGTTGTGGCCTCGGATGAGTCGTTCGCCGTTGAGTACGGTGGGCCGGCGCTCGACCCGGCCACAACCTACGTGTGGCGAGTGGATGCTGAGACCACGGCAGGGAGCTCCAGCGCAGAGTCGACGTTCTCAACTGGCCTCTTTGATGAGGATGACTGGGCAGGCAGCGAATGGATCGGAAACGCGCGCGGCAGCGACGCCGGGCTTTCTGACCTGACGTTTGCGGGGGCATCCTGGATCTGGACCCCAGAATCGGGCGGCAACCCTCCGGGGGAAGACCGCGCGTTCCGCAAGACCCTCACGAGCCCTTCCGGTAAGAAGGCGCGTTCGGCAGAGGTCATCATCACCGCAGACGACTCCTTTAAACTCTGGGTCAACGGCAAGCTCATTGGCCAGACCGAGGGCGCCACAAACGAGTGGCAGTCGTCCAAATTCTTCAAGGTAGACCTCGCCGACGCCTCGAACGTCTTCGCGGTGCGCACCACCAATGGGCCGGGTTCGCCCGCAGGGCTCTTGTCGGTCATCCGGGTGACGTATGACGACGCCTCAACCGAAATCGTGAAGACGGATGGCGGGTGGAAGGGCGCAAAAACCATCCCAACAGGCTTTGAAACCGTTGGCTTCGACGACAGCGCATGGCCGGCAACCGCGGTTCAGGCGCTGTACGGCCAGGGAGCCTGGGGCAACGGCGTTCGCCTGCCAACAGTGCCGCCGGCCCCGGCACCGCTGCTGCGTACCGAATTTTCGGCAGAGAAAGATGTGCGCTCGGCAAAGGTCTACGTTGCTGCTGGTGGGTATGCCAACGTGAGCCTCAACGGAGCCCCAATCAACGACGAGATTCTCTCTCCAGGGTTCACTGACTATGACGATCACGCCCAATACACCGTGACCGACCTCACCGATCAGGTGCGCCAGGGCTCAAACGCCATCGGCATCGAGCTCGGCCGAGGGTTCTACGGCATGAAAAACGGCAATGTGTGGAACTGGGACAGCGCGCCCTTCCATGACGAGCCGGTTGCTCGCGCGGTGCTTCGCCTTGAATACACCGACGGAACGGTTTCGGATGTGGTCACTGACAACACCTGGACCATCCACGACGGCCCAACCCAGGTTGATGACCTGTACGGTGGCGAAACCTACGACGCCAGCAAAGCAATTCCTGGCTTCAATACGGTTGGCTTTGACGACTCAGCCTGGAAGCAGGCAAGCAGCGTCGCCGGGCCAAAGGGCGAGCTCATGAACCAGAGCCAGCAGCCCATCCGCGTCACCGAGGAACTTCCTGCCTCCGAGATCACGTCGCCGGTCGCAGGAACCTACGTGGTGAAGTTTCCCCGCATGATCGCGGGAACGGTTGAGTTCACCGCCACCGGCGCTGAGGGCGACACTATCCGCGCGAGCTACGGCGAAAAACTGCGCGCCAACGGCCGAGTCAACATGGACAATAACGGCGGATTCCAGAGTGGATTCCAGACCGACCGTTTCATCCTCGCCGGAACTGGCCAGCCAGAAACCTGGGCCGGAACGTTCTCGTATAAGGGCTTCCAATACATCGAGGTCACCGGATGGCCGGGAGGGCAGGCCCCGCCGCTGAGCGCCTTCACCGCGCGCGTCATTCACACGGACGCCGAAGAGACCGGCTCGTTCGACAGCTCTGACGCCACTATGAACAGCACGCACCGCGCCGTTGTCGACACGCTCAAGAACAACATCCACGGAATCGTGACCGACACCCCAATGTTCGAGAAAAACGGCTGGACCGGCGACGGCTCGGTTGGAGCCGAGATGTTCTTCATGAACCTCGATGTGCAGAACCTGTTCACCAAGTGGATGGGTGATATCGGTGACAGCCTCGACGAAAACGGCGCCCCGCTTGTGATCGCGCCAAGCTCAGACCAGTGGGGTCAGTGGGGCAAGAACCCGTCGTGGCACTCCGCCTACGTGCTTATCCCGTACTGGCTGTATCAGTATGGTGGCGATAAGCGTCCGCTCGCGCAGTATTACGACGGCATGAAGACGTATGTTGACCTCGAGTTTGATCGTTCGCCCGGTGGCATCGCCGATGCACGTCTTGGCGACTGGGTCGCCCCGGAGGCGAGCCCAGCCGGCGGAAACCCGCCAGAGGACACCAAGGTCAGCGCTACCGCCTACCTGTACACGATGCTCGTTTCGATGGAGAAGAGCGCCCGCCTGCTTGGCAACACGGCAGACGCCGACGACTTCGCAGCGAAGGCCGTCGTGGTGAAGGATGCGTTCAACGAACGCTTCTATGACGCTGGCAAGGGCATCTACCGCGGCTCGGGTGATAACGGTTACCGCCAGACGCATAACGTTTTGGCGCTCGCCTTTGGGCTCGCACCGTCAGACGAGGTTGCGGCAACGGTTGCGGCAAACCTTGCCGGGGATGTGAAATCGCGCGGTAATAAGCTCAACACCGGAATCCTCGGAACCAAGCACCTGCTGCCAGTGCTGACCAAGTACGGCTACTCGGATGTTGCCTACGCGGTTGCGACACAGACCGCGTACCCCAGCTGGGGCTACATGATCGAAAACGGCGCAACGAGCATGTGGGAGCACTGGTCAACGGATGCTCGCTCGCTCGGCCACTACTTCCTCGGCACCGTCGACGACTGGTTCTACCACGACGTTGCCGGCATCAGGACGTCGGAGACAACCGGTTACCGCGACATCACCATTGCGCCCGCAGTCACCAAGGAACTCGACTGGGCGAAGGCAGAAACGGTCACCCCGTTTGGGCCCGTTTCGGTTGATTGGAAGAACACGGCGACCGGACTGAGCCTCGCAGCCCACGTGCCGGTTGGCTCGGTCGCAACCGTGAAGCTGCCAGCGGCAAACACCTGGGCCGTCACGGAAGGCGGGCTTGCCCTTGCCGATGTTGAGGGCGTCCGATACGTTGCTGTTGAAGCTGGCAACGTGCTCGTCACGGTTGGCTCCGGAGACTACTCGTTTGCGGTCAACACCAAGACGGGCGCGGTTGGCGATATCCTCGACCGCCTCGCCGACCTCCAGACGACGGTTGACCTGGCACACACCAACGGCGACCTTAGCGATTCCGATCACGCGGCGCTCACGGCCTCCATTACGTCTGGCATCAACACGGCAACCGACGGCCTCCTCCAGGTCGCCGACGGCAAGTCGGTTGAGGGTGCCGCGACGCTCACAGGGGTGCTCACGCTGCTTGGCGGGATCGACGCGCAGCTGGCCGCGCTTGGCGCAGACCCGGCCGTCACCGAACCGCTCGTCGCGGCGGCGCTTGCCGTTCGCACGTCTGCGGATGCCACCATTAGCGACCTGCTGCAGCTCACGGCATCCGCCGCGCCGTCTGCGGCTGCCTATAAGCCGGGCGAAACCGGTGCCATCGCGGCGACGGTCTCAAACGGCGGTGAAACGACGGTAAACGCCGTGACCGCATCGATCGAAGGCCTTGATGAGTCTTGGACGCTCGACCCCGCCGGCGATGTGCCGGTCGCCGAGACGCTCACGGGGGCGTCTGACGCCTCAGCAACGCTTGGGTTCACCGTCCCGCAGGGGAGCGTTCCCGGTGCCGTCGCGCCGATCGTTCGGGTGAAATACACCTTCAAGGATGTGGTGGTTGGGCTCCCAGCCGCGACCGAATTGACGGTCGACTCACCTCTCCAGATCACGTCGGCAACCGTTGCCCCCGAGACGGTTGAACCTGGTGCCACAGCGACCCTCACCGTTTCGGTGCAGAACTCGGGCAACGAGCCCGCGCGCGGACACATCGAGACGGCGGTTCCGGCAGGTTGGATCACGCCGCTCGCGGGGGCTGACCAGCTGGTCGCCGCGGGTGCAACGACCGAGTTCACGGTTCCCGTGTTTGTGCCGCTTGGCACCGAGTCATCACCGGCCACGCATTCGCTCACGGCATCGTTTGTGCGCGACGGAGTGACCTTTGCGTCGGCGCCGGCAACCGTCAAGGTTGCGGTTGTTCCGATTACCGCGCCGGCCACCGGCTACGACCACGTCGATCTTGGCAACGCGGCCGACGAGCAGGCGCACGGCCTGACGGCATCCGCCTCGTCTGGAACCAACACCGAGGCCGGACTCACGAGGCGCTACGCCGGTCACCTGACCGACTTCTCGTTCTTCGAGTTCAACGCGGCTGTTGTGCCAAACGAGCCCTTCGTCATCCGATCGATCGAAACCTACGACCGGGCACAGACCAAGAAGTACAAGATCTACGTCAACGGCGTTGAGGTGCACGAGCGGCTCTTCACCCACACGGGTGGGCTCGGCACCGAGACCTTCGAGTTTGTGGTTGGCGCCGAATACGCCACGGCAAGTCCGGTGCGCATCAAATTCGAAAACCTCGACGATCACGGCTTCTACGATCCCTCGATCGCGGATGTCTGGACCGCCCCCGTTGCTACCGACTCGGTTGCTCCACAGGTTGAGGTCACGGCGACCCCTGCCGGACCAAACGGCACCGGCTGGTACACCAAAGCGCCAGTCACGCTTGAGGTTGCGGCGAAGGATGATCGCCCCGGCGACCTGACTGTTCGTGCAGGTCTTGCCGGTGCGCTCGACCCCTACACGGCACCCATCTCGGTGACCGCAGAGGGCGAAAGCGTGCTGAGTTACAACGCCACCGATGTTGCCGGCAACACGAGTGAGACCAAGACGCACTCGGTCAAGCTCGACACGGTTGCGCCCGTGACCACGGCATCCGTCGCCTCGGTTCGTGACCCGGAAATGCCAGTTGTTGGCGCGCCCATCGAACACGGTGCTGTGCTGACGTTTGCCGCAACCGACGCGACCTCTGGTGTCGCCTCAACCGAATACCGTGTGAACGACGGTGATTGGACGGCGGGAACGTCTGTGGAGATTCGCCGGGCTGGTGACTTCGATGTTGCGTTCCGCTCGACGGATACCGCCGGCAACGTTGGCGCCGTTGAGCGCGTGACGGGAACGGTTGTCATCCCAGACGAAACCGCCCCAGTGGTCACTGCGTCCGTATCCAAGGCTGGCCTTGCAGGCTGGTACGTGGATGGCGCCGAGCTCACGCTTGAAGCATCCGATACCGAAAGCGATATCGAGTCGATCGAGTACACGCTCAACGGAGGCGAATGGCGAACCTACTCCGCGCCGGTCGCGCTCTCAGAGGGGAGTAACACGATCACGTATCGGGCAACCGATGCGGCCCAGAACGTGAGCGCTCCCGGCTCGCTCACGGCCAACGTTGACGCGACCGCACCAAGCGCATGGGGCTGGCTCTCGAACGACGGGCGCGTTACCGCCCTTGGCAATGATGGCTTGACCGGCTCGGGGATCTCCCACAACCAGTACTCGCTGGATGGGGATGTCTGGGTCGACAGCCTGAGCGCGCTGATCGGTTCGGCGGCGACACCCTCAACCGTGCACGTGCGCGCGGTTGACGTCGCCGGCAACGTCGGCGAGACGGTTGTGCTTGCGCGGTCAGGCCAGCCGGGTCCTGTGCAGGTCGTCCCAGGAGCTCAGACGCTTGTCGAGGCAAGTGGGTTCGCGGCCGGAGCCAAGGTGACAATTGAGCTGCATTCGACGCCTGTCACGTTGGCAACGGTGACGGCGGATGCTCGCGGCGTCGTCTCGGCGGTTGTCACGATCCCCGCAGACCTCGAAGCAGGCGATCATTCGCTCGTCTTTGTGGTTGCGGCCGACCCGGGAACGCCGGGCACGCCAGGAACGCCTGGAACGCCTGGTGGCGGAACCGTCACCATCCCGGCCCAGGTGCTCTCTGACACCGGCGCTCAGACAGCGCCGCTCCTGCTTGCGGCGTTTGGGCTGCTAGCCGCAGGGCTGGTGTTTGCCTCGCGTCGTACGTGGGGAGTCAAGCGCAACCGCGCAGAGTAATCGGTTCCTGAGGGGCAACGGCGCTGAGGGCGCCATCCCCTGAGGGCCGGCGAGGCGGCAGATCTTCGGACTGCCGCCTCGCTGTGTGTTCCGCACCGCGGTCAGCGGTGCGATGAGGTGGACGAGGCCTAGCGTGCGACCTCAGACCAGGGGCCGACGTGGACCCCATCTGGGGAGACATAGCGTGACATGACCGCAAAACTTGGCGCGGAGGTGTTGGCCGAACCCGTCGTTCTGAGGCTGACCTCATCCACTCCCGTCGAGTATTTGATGAGGTGAGAGAACTTCCCGTTCGGGCTCGCGAGTTCAACAGAAGCCCCCGGCTCAGCGGCAACCGTGAGCCGGATCGAGGGGGCAGCTCCGCTGACCTGAACCGACGGCGAAACGAGGTCGACGTTCACCGGTGGGCTGACCTCCGACAGCACCATCGTTTTGGTGTCGTACTGCACGGCCACAATTGTGTTTGTGCCGATCACGGCTCCTCTCGTTGTCATAACTTGCCACGTTCCCTGCGCCGAGACAGCGCTTTCGTTGGTAACGCCATTCAGCATGACGTACACGATGGTGCCTGGCTGCCCGGTGCCCGAAACCGTTGGCGAGAACTTTTGGTTGCCCGTCTGCGCTTCCGTAATGCGAGGGGCAACCGTCGCTGTTCGGTCGAGAACAAATTCGGTTGCACGGGCATCCGAGCGTTTCTGCTCGGATTCTTGGTACGCCCACGCCGAGTAGTTGCCGTTCGGGATATCCACGAGAGGGATGTCCCACCCGCCAGCGCTGTTCGCTGTTGTTGAAAAGACGCGGTGGGATGTCGCCCCACCCGCGAGAACAACCGTCACCGTTGCGGAGGGGATTGCCTCGCCAGAAAGAGAGGGAGCGCTCGCGCTGAGCGTACTGCCCGGCTCGAACGCGTACTTGGGAGCCTGCATCGATGCTGCGGCCTCCGAGTCAGTCGGCCCCTGCGGTTGAACCCTGGTGGCAGGGGTGATCCACTGCAACTCCTCGTCGCTGTACGCCGGCTCGTTTGCTGGCAGGTCACCGGGGGCAGAGCTGACCGGCCCAGCCGTCGGATGCGCGGGGAGCGGAGTGCTCGAACCGGGCTCTGGCGCAGACTGAGGAACAGGCGGCGGCAGCAACATCGGTGCGATAGCGATGGAGGCGACGGTTGCAGCCGCGGTAAGCCCAACGGCGCCCGAGATAAGAACCGCCTTGGTGCTGGCGAAGAGCGAGAGCACCCCGTTGCTGTGCGCGCTCGCCGCTGCCGCACCTGCGCCTGCCGAACCGCCCGCCGTACCGGCGAATCCAGAGGCCAGCGAGGCGCTGGTCGTGAGGCCAAGGAGGACGGGGACGACCGCGGTGTGTAGACGAGAAGCTACATCCCGCGCCTCGTCCCAGACCTTGCGGCAGCTTGCGCACCGGTTGAGGTGGTCATTCACTCGCGCCTGTTGGGCTTCTGGAAGCGTGTCCCTCGACATCGAGGGGAGGGCCAGGATGGTTCGAGCGCACTCTGGCTCATTGGCATGACTTTTCAGGTGGGCCTCGATCCAGGCCTGACGGAGTCCCTCACGCGCCCGACTCGCGAGCGCCGAAACGGAGTTCGGCGAGAGGCCGAGCTGCCGCGCAACCTCTCGCGGCTTGAGCCCGTTGACCTCGGTCAGCCACAGGATTTCTTGCCAGCGCGGAGCGAGAGACTGGAAAGCCCCGATGAGCAGCATCCGGTTATCGAGCTCATTCCGATTGTCTATCGAAGCGACCCTGTCGAGGAGCTCCCCGACATCATCGACGGTTGATTCTTGAATCGCGCGAGCCCAGCGGGTCGCTACGTTGCGAACAACCGTGCTGAGATATGGCCGAAACGGCCCCGTTGGGCCCTGTCCTTTTCCGATGGCTTCAAGGATGTTTGCGTATGCCTCGGCAAGCAAATCTTCTGGATCAAACGAATGCGTCGCTCGACGTGCGATGCCGAGGCCAACGTTGGCGTGTCGTCGCCACAGCTCCGCGTAGGCAGCATTCTGACCTGCACGTGTTGCAGCAACAAGTTCAGCGTCGGTGGCGCGAGCGTACTGCTCAGCGGCCGAGTGCCCCTCGTGTTCCGTGTGAATGGACAAAGTCCGGTGTTCTCCTTCAGTCAAGAATGAGGTCCTTCATCGTGAGAGAGACCCCGGAACGAGTTTCGTGACGCCGCCGGAGATGATTGGCAACTGTCACGAGTTGAAGAGCCAGCGGTTCCCCAACAGCTGGCTGTGTTGGATAAGTCTAAGTCGAAGGCACGGTGGTCAGGCTGGATTGTGACTGGGAGACACCTGGCAAAATAATAGGCCATAAATATCTTCTGCAAGAATAGTTCATGGGGGTTGCGTCGCCGAAACGGCAGATGCGACAAATTATGGATCGCCGCGTCACGAAACGAACTCTGGTGCCTCTCTCCCTGTGAGGCCTCGTTCGCGGTGTCTCATTGCTAGGGGCAAACAGGCAAACCATGGGGGTGCGCCGCTGACCTTGTTCTCTCTTGCTGACGACTCTGAACGTTGTGAGGTGAGCACGGTTGGGTATGAACTCTCGTTGCCTATGACACGAAAGAAAACTGATGATAAAAACTGGAATGAACCGTATGGGGCGGTCTCTCGACAGGTTAGCGCGGCCAAAAGCTGAGCGCAGGGGCCTTGTCAAGCGATCACTGTCGCTGACACTCGTCGCGGCCTTGGCGGCTGGAGGCAGCTCGCTGATGCCGACGTCGGCGGAGGCTGCGACAGTCGTTTTTCCGGTGAACATGGACTT
Organism: Lysinibacter cavernae; assembly: GCF_011758565.1. Taxonomy (GTDB): domain Bacteria; phylum Actinomycetota; class Actinomycetes; order Actinomycetales; family Microbacteriaceae; genus Lysinibacter; species Lysinibacter cavernae. Next base: position 2,166,831 of record NZ_JAAMOX010000001.1, on the reverse strand, counting down.
TTCCTCAGGCGCCGCGAACGCCGCGTTTGTTGGAAACAATGATTTTTGGGTTTTTGGCGCGCCAACGTACTCTGGCGCAACCGCGACCAACTCCGGCGCAGACGGTATCGGCTGGCTGCAGCTCACCAAGAATGCAACAAACCAAACCGGTGCGCTCATTAGCAAACAATCCATTCCCGTGAATGAAGGGGCCAACTTCGAATTCGATTTTCGCGGATTTGCGCCTGGAACTGCGCAACGTGCCGACGGCTTTAGCTTCTTCCTCACTGACGGTGACGACCCAAACTTTGTACACACTCGAATCGGTGCAGCCGGATCGGGACTCGGCTACACATCGGCGTGTAACGGCACTGGAACCGGTGTTAATGGCATGGAAAAAGGCTACCTTGGTATCGGTTTTGATACCTATGGTTCCTTTAGTGTGAGCGGTGGCGGTTCGACAGCAAACCGTAACGATCAGCGGACAGGGCAGCAACCGAGCCTCGCAAACGGCATTGTGCTCCGTGGCTCGGGCGACGGTGGAGCAGGCACCGGTCAGGGTACCTGCGGCGTTCAATACAACTATGCCTCGGCTAAAGCCCTCACGAACGGTTCGCTTTCTCAAGGGAGTGTCACCGGCAGCACCGCGCAGTTCCGACGCGCCCGCGTTGCAGTGACCCCGCAGGAAAATGCCGGCCCCCGAATTACCGTTTCCGTGAGTGCACTCACGGCGGTGGGACGAGAGCCTGCATCGTGGGAAAACAATGTTCTTGATTACCAGGTTATTCCGGGAAATGGCGTGTTCAACACCCTCCCTAAGAATTTGCGATTTGGGTTTGCAGCCTCAACCGGTGGACTGTCAATGGCGACTCAGATTGGAAACATCCATGCCAGCACTTCTACGGATGCAGCACTAACTGCGACGCCAATTGCGACCAGCGGGGCTAATGGCATTGCGAGTCGAGGCGATAACGTCTCGTTCAGTCTGACGGCGACAAATGCTGGTCCCGCACCGATAAACGGCGCTGGAACCCCCGGAACAAGCCGGATTTACCAGAACCTTGCGGCCCTTGGTCTCGAAAACGCTACGTGGACGTGTGAAGCGAACGGTGGTGCTGTGTGTGAGGGTAGCCCCGTGCAAAACGGCACAGTGCTCAGCCAAGACTGGTACGGGCCTGTCGGCTCAAGTGTGACACTCAAGGTTGCTGCTACTGTGGCGGCAAACGCACCGCTTGGGCTCAATAGTGCAAACGCAATCATCCCGACTGACTTTGACGCCAATGTCATCGACCCGAACTCGGTAGCGATCACGCCCACCGGCAGCGTGTCTGACTCGAACATGGCGAACAACTCGGCCGCGATGAGCCTGACGGTGCTGGCCCTTCCCAGCGCCCAGATGTCCACCTTTGTTGTGACTCCTGGCACCAAGCTGGCAAACGGCACCGACTTCCACACGCTCACCGCGACCGTGAAGGATACGGAAAACGTTGCAAAGCCGGGTGCCGTGGTGAACTTCGTGGCGCCGGAAGGCGTTACCCTCTCAGCTACGTCCGCGGTGTCTGCAGCAAACGGTGTCGCCTCGGTGACGGCAGTCTCAACGGCTGCAGCTCCCTTCACCGTGTCTGCAACCGTGAGCGGAACTCAGATCGGCAGCGACCAGACCATCACGTTTGTGGCGGGGGCTCCCTCAGTTGGCGGCGAAAACAGCACCTCTAACTTTGAGGTGACCACTGGCTCGCTGCCCGCAGATGGCGCTGCGGCTCACACCGTCAAGGCCACAGTTCGCGATGCAAACGGTAACCCGGTCAAAGATCAGGTAGTTACGTTTGCCTCGCCAACGGGAACTCAGCTCAGCGCACCGACGGCAACCACTAACCCATCCGGAATCGCGACCGTCTCAATTACAGCCACCAAAGCGGGAGATCACTCCGTTACGGCCTCCGTTCTTGGAACATCACTCACCGGAACGGCTACTACCGCAACGTTTGAGGCTGCCACCAGCTCAATCGGCGCAAACGGCAAATCTGATGTCACTGTGACCACAGACGAGAGCGTTGCAAACGGCTCGGACACACAAACCGTAACCGCAACCATCCGCGATGCAAACAACAACCCGAAATCGGGTGTAACCGTTGATTTTGTGGCACTCGATAGCGCGGCAACCGTGAAGACGGCGTCGGCAGTGACCAACGAAAATGGTGTTGCCTCAACCGAGGTGACTGCAAAGGTTGCCGGCTCGCATCGCGTCGCCGCAACCGTCGGTGGCGTAGCAGTGAAGAACAGCCCAGTTGCTGCAACGTTTATCGCTGGCGAGCCCACCTTTGGGGCTGACGGAACCTCTATCTTCGAGGTGACAGATGGCGAGGTTGAAGCCAACGGCGTTGCGCGGCACGGAGCCTCCGCGACCGTTCGCGATGCCGATGGCAACCCAGTTGCCGGCGTCACCGTCAACTTCACAGTGAGCGACGGGGCCCAACTGAGCGTTGCGTCCAGCCTCACCAATGCCGATGGAATCGCAAGCACCCAGATCGCAAGCAGCTCAGCGGGAAGCTACACGGTGTCGGCGATGGTTAGCAGCGAATCGATCAAGGGAAGTCCCGCAACGGTGACCTTCAAATCGGGTGCGGCCGCTGCAAACACTTCCTCGTGGGCAGTGACTCCCGACGGCGCCGTTGCAGCTGACGGCTCACAGGCCTTCACCGCAACGGTGACGGTCAAGGACAAGAACAACAACGCGGTGAAGGATGCAACGATTGGGTTTGTTGTTCCTTCAGGACTCACGATGGTGCCTGGAACCATGACTACGGATGCTGGCGGCAAGATGTCAGCGAAGTTCACGGCCACGGTAGCTGACGACTACACACTGATCGCCCAGCTTGGGGCCGAGCAGATCGGCGAATCCGCCGTGCTGTCGTTTGTAGCAGGTGCAGCATCCGCGAACTCGTCAACGATCACGGCAACGCCCGAATTTGTTCAGGCCAACGGCAGCCACAAGGCCGTTGTGACGGTCGCCGTCTTTGACGCAAAGGGCAATGCCGTTGTTGATCAGGGCGACATTGTCGCCATCCGGAGCAGCCACGGAACCATCTCGGCCGTGACCCAGCTGCCGAACGGTTCGTACCAGGCAACGGTCACGTCGACCACCGCCGGTGATGCTGAATTCACGTTCTCGATTGACGGTGACGACTCTGACGAGACGGCAGCCGCAACCTTTGTTGCAACGCCGACCTCTCCAGTGGTTAACCCAACCAACGGCCTTTCGGTGTCTGGTGTGACAACGCCCGGCACAACCGTTGAGATTCGGAACGCTGCAAACGTGGTCATTGGTACCACGGTTGCCGACACGAAGGGACACTACTCGATCACCCCAACCGTCGCGCTTGCCGACAACGATGTGATTACCGTGACCTCGGTTGACGAACACGGCTTCAGCTCTGCCGCGACTCCGGTAACGATCGATCTGAAGGCTCCGGCGAAACCCGCGGTAAACCCGTCAAATGGTAAGCAGATCACCGGTGGTCCGATTGCCGCTGGTAACGCGGTTTCCGTCGTTGACGCTGGGGGCAACCCGATCGCAGGTGACGTGACCATGAACGAGGACGGAACGTTCCTGTTCATCCCCTCGGCTCCGTTCGAAGAGGGAGACACCGTTCGGGTCTTTGTGACCAGCCCGGCCGGAAACGATTCTGAAAGCGTTGATGTCTTCATCAAGACAACCCCTCCGACGGTGCCGACGGTGAACCCGTCGAACGGTAAGCAGATTACGGGTGGCCCCATCGCCGAAACCGATGAGGTGCTTGTTCTGGATAAGGATGGCAAGCCGGTTCCCGGAGCTATCGAGATTGACGAGAACGGTAACTTCACATTTGTCCCGAAGACTCCACTCACCGAGGACGACACGATCACCGTGGTCGTCAAGGATGTCGCTGGCAACACCTCAACGCCTGAGGACGTCTTCATCAAGACAACCGCTCCAACGGTTCCCGTGGTTGACCCGTCAAACGGTCAGCTCGTGACCGGTGGCCCTATCGCTGAAAACGATGAGGTGCTGGTTCTGGATAAGGACGGCGTCCAGGTTCCTGGAACGGTCGAGATCGACTCTGAGGGTAACTTCACGTTTACTCCAGACGTTCCCTTTGTTGAGGGTCAAGAGATCACCGTTGTGGTGAAGGATGTTGCTGGCAACACCTCAACCCCTGAGGATGTCTTCATCAAAACAACCCCTCCAACGGTTCCTTCGGTAAACCCGTCAAACGGTAAAGAGATCACCGGTGGCCCCATCGCCGAAAACGATGAGGTGCTTGTTCTGGATAAGGATGGCAAGCCGGTTCCTGGAACGGTTCAGATCGATAAGGACGGTAACTTCACGTTTGTTCCTGAGACCCCGTTGACCGAGGGTCAAGAGATCACTGTTGTGGTGAAGGATGTCGCTGGTAATACCTCAACCCCTGAGGACGTTTTCATCAAGACCACTCCTCCGACGGTGCCGACGGTAAACCCGTCGAACGGTAAGGAGATCACGGGTGGCCCCATCGCCGAAAACGACGAGGTGCTTGTTCTGGATAAGGATGGCAAGCCGGTTCCCGGAGCTATCGAGATTGACGAGAACGGTAAGTTCACATTTGTTCCGACGACTCCACTCACCGAGGACGACACGATCACGGTTGTCGTGAAGGATGTCGCTGGCAACACCTCAACGCCTGAGGATGTTTTCATCAAGACAACCGCTCCGACGGTTCCCGTGGTTGACCCGTCAAACGGTCAGTTCGTGACCGGTGGCCCTATCGCTGAAAACGATGAGGTGCTGGTTCTTGATAAGGACGGCGTCCAGGTTCCTGGAACGGTCGAGATCGACTCTGAGGGTAACTTCACGTTTACTCCAGACGTTCCCTTTGTTGAGGGTCAAGAGATCACTGTTGTGGTGAAGGATGTTGCTGGCAACACCTCAACCCCTGAGGATGTTTTCATCAAGACGACGCCTCCGACGGTTCCTTCGGTGAACCCGTCAAACGGTAAGGAGATCACCGGTGGTCCTATCGCTGAAACCGATGAGGTGCTGGTTCTTGATAAGGACGGAAACAAGGTGCCCGGAACTATCGAGGTCGACAAGGACGGCAACTTCACGTTCGTCCCGAAGACTCCGTTGACCGAGGATGACAACATCACCGTTGTGGTGAAGGATGTCGCAGGCAACACGTCAACCCCTGAGGACGTCTTCATCAAGACGACGCCTCCGACCGTGCCGACGGTGAACCCGTCGAACGGTAAGCAGATCACGGGTGGTCCTATCGCGGAAACCGATGAGGTGCTGGTTCTGGATAAGGATGGCAAGCCGGTTCCCGGAACGGTTGAAATCGATGCTGAGGGTAACTTCACATTTGTTCCGACGACTCCACTCACCGAGGAGGACAACGTCACCGTGGTTGTGAAGGATGTCGCTGGCAACACCTCAACCCCTGAGGACGTCTTCATTAAGACAACCGCTCCGACGGTTCCTGTGGTTGACCCTTCGAACGGCCAGCTCGTGACCGGTGGCCCTATCGCCAAAAACGATGAGGTGCTGGTCTTGGATAAGGATGGCGTCCAGGTTCCCGGAACGGTTCAGATTGATAAGGATGGTAACTTCACGTTCGTTCCTGAGACTCCGTTGACCGAGGGCCAAGAGATCACCGTTGTGGTGAAGGACCCTGCCGGTAACACCTCAACCCCTGAGGATGTTTTCATCAAGACGACGCCTCCAACGGTTCCTTCGGTGAACCCGTCAAACGGTAAGGAGATCACCGGTGGCCCCATTGCCGAAACCGATGAGGTGCTGGTTCTGGATAAGGACGGCGTCCAGGTTCCTGGAACTATCGAGGTCGACAAGGACGGTAACTTCACGTTCGTGCCAAAGACGCCGTTGACCGAGGACGACATCATCACCGTGGTGGTGAAGGATGTCGCCGGCAACACGTCGACGCCTGAAGACGTTTTCATCAAGACAACGCCTCCAACGGTTCCCGTGGTTGACCCATCAAACGGTCAGCTCGTGACCGGTGGTCCTATCGCTGAAAACGATGAGGTGCTGGTTCTGGATAAGGACGGAAACAAGGTTCCCGGAACGGTCGAGATCGATGAGAACGGTAACTTCACCTTTACCCCGGAAACGCCTCTTGTTGAGGGTCAGGAAATCACCGTTGTGGTGAAGGACCCCGCCGGAAACACGTCAACCCCCGAGGATGTCTTCATCAAGACAACGCCTCCGACGGTTCCTTCGGTGAACCCGTCAAACGGTAAGGAGATCACTGGTGGTCCGATTGCCAAGGGTGACGAGGTGCTGGTTCTGGATAAGGATGGCGTCCAGGTTCCCGGAACGGTTCAGATTGATAAGGATGGTAACTTCACGTTCGTTCCTGAGACTCCGTTGACCGAGGGCCAAGAGATCACCGTTGTGGTGAAGGACCCGGCCGGCAACACGTCTGAGCCAGAGGGTGTGTTTGTGAAGACGACGCCTCCGATGGTTCCTTCGGTAAACCCGTCAAACGGTAAGCAGATCACGGGTGGCCCCATCGCTGAAACCGATGAGGTGCTGGTTCTGGACAAGGACGGCAAGCCGGTTCCCGGAACGGTTGAAATCGATGCTGAGGGTAACTTCACGTTTGTGCCGAAGACTCCACTCACCGAGGATGACAACGTCACCGTTGTGGTGAAGGATGTCGCTGGCAACACGTCTGAGCCGAAGGGCGTCTTCGTGAAGACGACTCCGCCGGCAACACCCGTTATCGATCCGACGAACGGAACGATTGTGACGGGTGGGCCGATTGCCCCTGACACCGTGGTAACGGTCGTTGATGGCAACGGGAACGTCATTCCAGGTGTGATTGGCGTTGACGGACAGGGCCACTTCACCTTTACTCCGGATGTTCCGCTGACCGCTGGGACGAACGCAAAGGTTGTTGTGACTGACGAGGTTGGAAACAGCGTTGAGGTGCCAATCGTGATTGACACCACCAAGCCCAAGCCACCGGTTATCGACCCGACCGACGGTACGAACGTCACCGGATGTGCTGAGCCTGGCTCGACCGTCACTATTCGCGACGCTCACGGCAACATCATCGGAACCGGTATCGCCGGAGATGACTGCCGATTCCAGGTGGAGCTGCAGACGGAGCTTGACCCGAACAGCGTGATTACCGTGGATGTGACCAGCCCAGCTGGAAACACGTCCGACTCGGTCACAATCACGGTTGGGCTTACCTCGATGCTGCTTGAAGGCGGGCGTCTTGCCGCCGGCGAGACCCAGGTTGCTCGCGGCTTCGGCTACCAGCCGGGCGAGACGGTTCGTGGTGAACTCCACTCAGAGCCGGTTGACCTCGGAACCCAGGTTGCGAACGATCGCGGTGAGGTTGTGTTCACCTTTGCGGTGCCTGCCGATCTTGAGCTTGGCACGCACACGGTCACGATTGAGAGTAACTTCAGCGGTTCGCTTTCGCAGACCTTTGAGGTGTACGAGCCCGAGGTTGCCGTTGGCGAGCTCATGGTTACCGGCGGGGAAGCGCTGCTGCCGCTGACCCTTGGTGCGCTCCTCGTGCTGCTTGGCGCAGCTGCGTTGGCGATGACGCGTCGTCGCCAACACAGCGCATAGCGTATGTGAACCACCGCGGCCCCCATCCCTGTCTCGACACGGATGGGGGCCGTCACCCCAATCGACCTGACCCAAATGTGCCTATTCCGAGCGAAAGAGACACATTTGGGTCAGGTCGATTTGTGTGGCTCGGCCGTGGCACGCGAAGAGGATGCTCCTGCGTCGTGCGGGCAGCAACGAGCGCTCGCGTGGGGCGATAGGCTCCTTGCATGACGATAGCGTGGAGGCGAATGGTTGCCTGGTCGATTGACTGGCTTGCCATTCTGGTTTGGGTCGGGGTTGTCGCGGCTGTTGGTGTGCCCCTGTATCTTGCGGGCGTCATCCGGATGACGCATCCGCTGCTTCTGAACGCGGTCGGGGCCGTGCTCATCGTGATTCCCGTAACGTTTGCCTTGGCCGCCTTCGAGGCAGGGGCCAAGCACGGCACCCTTGGCAAGCGGGCCATGCGGTTGCGCGTCGAGCCGGCCGAGCCGGTCGAAGCGCCAGAGCAGCTGGACTTTGGCCGCGCCCTGCTCCGCAACGCGCTCAAGATCGCGGTGCCGTGGCTGATTGGCCACGCGGCCGTGTACGAACTCACAAGAACCGCTGGCGAGGGGATGCTCGGCATGGTCCTGCTCGTGGCCGCGTATGTGCTCCCCGCCGCATACCTCGTCACGCTCTTCACCGGCTCCCACCGCACGCTGTACGACCGGCTGGCGGGAACCATCGTCATCGCCAAATCGTAGCCGGAGTGCCCTCCCCTCCCCAAAAAACGACCTGACCCGAATGTGTCTATTTCGCGCGAAATAGACACATTCGGGTCAGGTCGATTGCGTTGCAGCATCGTGGCCCTCAGGAATGCCCAACGCCAAAACGTGACGCGCGAAATGAAAGCGACGACCATGAACCCGGGACTGCGCCGACGGCCTAGGACATTCCGGTGTTCTTCATCGCGTGCGCCGCAGACAGGCCTGCCGTCGCGCGCGGCGGACTTCGGCCCCCAGCAGATCTGACGCTAGGCATCCTTCCCGCTCGTAGAAGGGGCTTCTAGTGTCAGATCTGCGCACGACTCCTTAGGTATGCACGGCGAACGCTCAACGTGCGCATAAAAAAGGGGCCCGGATGCCGAAGCATCCGAACCCCTCAGTAGAGAACGATCGCGCGAGACTTAGAAGTCGAAGTCTGCGATGTTGTCCTTGTTGAACTTGAACGGGTCGCCGAGCAGAACCGTGTTGTCGGCTCCAACCGTGAACTCGCCGAGCTTGCCAGCCGTGAAGGTGTCGCCTTCCTTGCCCGTGATGGTGCCGTCTACGAGTGCCGCGCCGGCGAAGGCAGCGAGGTATCCGAGGTCTTCTGGGTTCCAGAGGGCGAACTCGGTGACGGTGCCGTCTTCAACGTAGTCGCGCATCTGGTTCGGGGTTCCGAGGCCGGTGATGGCAACTTTGCCCTTCTTGTCAGAGGTTGACAGGTAGCGGGCTGCCGATGCGATACCAACCGTGGTTGGTGCAACAATGCCCTTGAGGTTTGGGTAGGTCTGCAGCAGGGCCGCGGTCTTGTCGAAGGACATCTGGTCGTCGTCGTCGCCGTATACGGTCTCAACGAGCTTGATGTTCGGGTGGTTTGCTTCGAGGTCCTTCTTCATGAGCTCAATCCAGGCGTTCTGGTTTGTTGCGTTTGCCGCTGCCGAGAGGATGGCGATCTCGCCCTCGTCGCCGATCTGATCCGAGATCATGTCGACCTGCACCTTTGCGATACCTTCTGCATCTGCCTGGTTTACAAAGAGGTCGCGGTACTGGGGGTCGGTGTCGGAGTCAAACGTGACGACCTTGGTGCCGGCATCCATTGCCTCTTTCAGCGCGGAGCCGATAGCGGTCGGGTCGTTTGCCGAAATGACGAGTGCGCTCACGCCCTGCTGGGCAGCGGTCTGGATGTATGAAACCTGCGAGTCGGGAGCGGCTTCCGAAGGGCCAACCTCTGCAAACGTTCCCTTGAGCTCTTCAACGGCTGCCTTGCCGCCCTTGCTCGAGGTGTCGAAGTAGGGGTTTCCGAGGTTCTTTGGGAGGAACGTGATCGACAGGTCGCTGTCGCCCGATGATGCGCCATCGGTTGACTTTGGGTCGCTGCTGCCGGAGCAGCCAGAGGCGACGAGCGCGATCGTTACTGCAATTGCGGCTGCCGCGCCGAGGCGGCGGCCAGTGGTGTGAAACAACATTGTGTCCTACCTTCTATTTCTGTGTGAGGCCGAGGGAGTTCGGCGCGGACAAGCTAACTCTTGGCGAGAAAGGCTTGAGTTTGGGTTCCTGGCGTACTCGCGGGGCGCCTGCGTCCGCGTATCCAGGCCAGGATGCTCGGCGAGATGACCGAGAGAACAAGGAGCGTGCCGACAATGATGCGGCTCACGTCTGAGGTGACGTTCGCGAGGCGCAGCGCGCTTTCGATGGTGCCGATGAGGAACACACCTGCGATGACGCCGTGCATTGCTCCCTTTCCGCCGAAGATCGAGACGCCGCCGAGCAGTACCGCTGCGATGACGGTGAGCTCAAGCCCCGTTCCGTTTTCGGCGCGGGCGGTGCTCGTCTTGAGCGTCAGGTAGATTCCGGCGAGTGCTGAGAGCAGCCCGGCGAGCAGGAAGAGGATCATCTTGGTGCGCTGGACGTTGACCCCAGAGAACTCGGCCGCCTCTTTGCTGAGGCCGATGGCAAAAATGCCGCGGCCAAACGGGGTGAAATGCATGATCACCGCAAACACAATGATGAGGACGAGCACGAGGATCGAGAGCACCGGGATGCCGGTCGAGCCGATCTTCATTGAGGTGAGGTTGGTCCACTCCTCTGGGAAGGTTGTGATGGCGGTCGTACCAAGGAGGCCCTGAGCAATTCCGCGGAACGCCGCCATCGTGCCGATGGTGACGGCGAGTGAGGGGAGTCCAACAACCGTGACGAGGAATCCGTTGATTGCCCCGCAGACGAGCCCAACCACGAGCGTGCCGATGATGGCGAGTGGGACGGGCCACCCGCCCTGCACCATCATGCCAAATGTCACGCTGGAGAGGGCAAGGATGCTCGCGACCGAGAGGTCAATATCCCCGGTCAGGATGATGAGCGTCATGGGAAGGGCGATGATGAGGATCGGGGTGATGTCACGCAGCAGGTAGTAGAGCGTGATGTCGCTCGCAAAGTTGTTGACCGCGATGGAGGCGTACGCCACCACGAGGATCAGGCCGAGGATGACGGCCGATTCCGTGGTCATGAGGGTGCGCTGCCAGAGCGGCTTTGCGTAGTCCTTATAGGTCTTGGTGCGCGAGTTTGCCTTCGCGGAGGCCCAGATTGTGGTCATGAGGACGCGCCCTTTGTTGTGATGAGCTTTTTGTGTTGTCTGAGGGCGAGCACCCGGTCGAGCACGATGGCGCCGATGATCAGCACACCAACAACCGCTTGCTGCCAGAAGTCCTGCACTCCGAGCACGGGCAGGGCACTCTTGATCGTGAGGAGCAGGATGGCGCCGAAGGCCGCGCCCCAGAGTGTCCCGACACCGCCGGAGATGGCAACGCCGCCGATGACGGCCCCACCGATGGCGGTGAGCTCAACACCGTAACCTGCTGCCGAGTCGATTGTTCCGTAGCGGGCCGCGTAGAGGACGCCGGCGAGTCCAGCGAGTGCGCCGCAGAGCACAAACGCGATGAGGTTGCGTTTGACAACGTTGAGTCCGTACAGTTGTGCGGCCTCTGGGTCGGAGCCGAGCGCGTAGAACTCGCGTCCGCCTCGGGTGTTCTTCATGTACCAGGCGAGCAGAATCACGACAACAACCGCGATGATCGTGAGCACGGGGATCGAGAGGATCTGCGCGGTGCCAAGCGAGGTGAACTCTTTTGGCATGTCCTGCGGATTGATCCGGTTACTTCCAGCCCAGGCAACGTTGATGCCGCGGTAGGCGTACATCGTTCCAAGCGTGATGACCATCGCGGGAACTCGTGCGTAGGCGACGAGCGCTCCGTTGACGAGGCCAAGCAGCCCGCCTGCGATGATGCCGGCTATGAAGACCGCAACGATCGGGATCCCCGGAAAATCGATGAAGAGTCGGCCGGTGAGGTAGGCAGTGAGCCCAAGCGTTGAGCTCACGGAGAGGTCAACGCTGCGGGTGATGATGACCATTGCCACACCAACCGAAAGCAGGATGTAGATGGACGGGTTGAGCAGCAGGTTTCGGAAACCGTCTTTGGATACCAGGAACTGATCGTTCACAATTGTCGCGGCCGCGATGACCACGAGGATGGCGATGATGATGCTGGTTTCGCGTCGTTTGAAGACGGCGGCGATCGCCCGCGCCACTGGATTTGGGCCGGGAGTTGCCGGGGGTAGCGGCGCAGGGTCTCTGGTCAGTTGGGCTGTTGAGGTCACTTTGACGCCTCCATGCTGGTTGCCTCCGGGCTGATTCCCTCTTGGACGGGCGCCGACGATGGGGATGCGGTTGGGGTCAGGTTGCTTTGCGTCGCCGCGAGCATGACGCTCTCTGCGGTCGCAACTTCGCGGTCAAGTTCGGCGGTGAGTGTTCCTTCTCTCATAACGAGTACGCGGTCGGCCATGCCGAGGACCTCGGGAAGCTCAGAGGAGATCATGAGGATTCCCATGCCCTCGCCGGCGAGGTTGGTGAGCAGCCGGTGCACCTCAGACTTCGTGCCAACGTCGATGCCTCGCGTTGGCTCATCAATGATGAGGAGCCTCGGGTGGGTCGAAAGCCACTTGGCGATCACCACCTTCTGCTGGTTGCCGCCCGAGAGGGTGCCGACGGGGGTTGAGAGCGCGGCGGTCTTCACCTGCAGCGTTGTAGCCCATCCGTCGGCCACGTTGTTTTCGGCGCGGGTTGTCAGGATGCCAAACTTGGCGAGGCGCTGGCGGATCGCGAGCGTGATGTTGCGGCCGACCGAGAAATCGAGCACGAGGCCCTGCTTCCGCCGGTCTTCTGGGATGAGCGCCAGGCCTGCCCGCATGGCATCCGTCACGCTGTTCTTTTTGAGCTTCGCCCCGCGCACGGTGACGGTGCCCTTGTCGTAGTGGTCAACGCCAAAGATCGCGCGAGCGACCTCGCTTCTGCCAGCCCCGACGAGCCCGGCGAGGCCAACGATTTCTCCTGCTTTTACGTCGAAGGAGATGTTGTCGAAGATTCCGGCGGAGGTGAGCCCCTTGACGTCGAGGAGGACGTCGCCAATTGCGGCATCCTCTTTTGGAAAGAGGTCGGTGACGTCTCGGCCGACCATGAGGCGAACGATTTCGTCGACGCTCGTGTTTGGCGTTTCTACCGTTGAGATGTATTCGCCGTCGCGCATGACGGTGATGGTGTCGCACAGATCGAAGACCTCGTCGAAGCGGTGCGAGATAAAGACGATTGCTCGGCCTTCGTCGCGGAGGCTGCGGGCGACGGCGAAGAGGCGTTCTACTTCAACGCCAGAGAGGGCTGCCGTTGGCTCGTCCATGATGAGCACGGTTGCGTTGAGCGAGATTGCTTTTGCGATCTCGATGATCTGCTGATCGGCGATGGATAGACCATCCGCGAGGCGGTCCGGGTCGATGCGTACGCCGAGTCGCTGGAAGATGGCAACGGCTTCGTCGTGCATGGCTTTGCGGTCGATGCGGCCAAACCGGTTGGTTGGCTGGCGGCCCATAAAGATGTTTTCGGTGACCGAGAGGTCTGGGAAGAGCGTTGGCTCTTGGTAGATGACCGCGATGCCAGCAGCTTTTGAGTCGGCGGTTGTTTTGAAGGCCGCGTCCACTCCTGAGAGACGAAAGATTCCGTCGTCGCGCTGGTACAGTCCGGCGATAATCTTGACGAGTGTGGATTTTCCTGCGCCGTTCTCTCCGACGAGGGCGTGGATGCTCCCGGAATCGACAACGATGTGCCCGGATCGGAGCGCAACGACCGAGCCAAACGACTTGGCTACGTCGCGTAGCTCAATCGCTGGTTCGGGAGTCGGTGTAGCGTGTGACGTCATTGGCAGTTACCTTTGGTACAGAGTGAAATCGCGTTTATGAATCGTTTCAATTTCGCGATCTGTCAAATAGTATGGTTAGAACGAGTCGCCCGTCAAGCTGTTCTGAAAATTTGTTATCGGATAGTGGCTGCAGTTGGATTGTTTCATTGGCCTGCGTGGCCAAAATCAGTAGCTGCGGTGGGGCGTGGTTGCAAATCGGCCGGTCAAACACACACAATAGGTTTTCTCCGTTACCTACTGAAAGGGAAGAGGTTCCTGTGGCAGCTAGCGTCAAAGACGTCGCCGCGCACGCGGGAGTATCCGTTGGTACGGTCTCGAACGTGCTCAATCGACCCACAAAGGTAAACGCCGAGACCGCACAAAAAGTGCTCGCGGCAATTGACGAGCTTGGCTTTGTCCGCAATGACGCCGCGAGGCAGCTCAGGGCAGGGCGTAGCCGAAGCATCGGGCTTGTTGTGCTCGACGTTGCGAACCCGTTCTTTACCGACCTTGCACGGGGTGCAGAGGCGAGAGCTTCAGAACACAACCTGTCTGTCTTGCTTGGCAATACCGACGAGAATGCCCAGCGCGAGGCCGAATATCTTGACCTGTTTGAGGAGCAGCGTGTTCACGGGCTGCTGATCTCGCCCCTTGGTGAGGTTGGTCCAGAACTTGAGCGCTTGCGTCAGCGGGGCACTCCCGTTGTGTTGGTTGACCGAAGCGGCGTTGATCGTGGATACTCGTCAGTCGCTATGGACGACGTGGCCGGTGGAACGCTCGCCGTCACCCATCTGATGAGTCTCGGGCGGCGCAAGATTGCGTATGTCGGTGGGCCGGCATCCATTCGCCAGGTCGCAGACCGTCTTGAGGGCGCCCGTCTTGCCGTTGAGACTGCGCCTGGCACCTCGCTTGAGGTGTTCGAGGCCGAATCTCTCAGTGTGCTTGAGGGCAGAGCGATTGGTGAATTACTGCGCGCACGGCCGGTTGGTGAGCGCCCTGACGCGATTTTTGCGGCGAACGACCTGCTTGCCCTCGGGGTCCTTCAGGCCCTCGTCATGATGGGCGAGGTGCGTATCCCGCAGGATATTGCCCTGATCGGCTACGACGATATCGCGTTTGCCGAGTCTGCTGTTGTGCCGCTGAGCTCGATTCGTCAGCCCAGTGAACTCATCGGGCTGACCGCAGTTGATCTGCTGATGCGCGAGGCTGCCGACGGTGAACAGGCTCACGAGCACATCGTGTTTCAGCCAGAGCTCGTCATCCGGGAGTCAACCGCGGGATGATTTCGCTGAGTTTGGGCGTATGTTTACCGTTTGGGCGTATGTTGCAACATACGCCCAAACGGTAAACATACGCCGAAACGGCTAGGAGGATGCGTTCAGTTCGCCGAGCGTGCGGATGCCGATGGTGAGTGCCTCGAGTCCGAATTCGAACGTTGCAAGGTTGAGCGTCTTTCCCGCCTGGTTTGCGGTGGTTCGTGCTGTGAGTTCCGCCGACTCAAGGAGCGGAGCGTGCGAAGCGTTTCTCCCCGGGTTGAGGTTTGACTCTGGCGCGAGCGAGTCGAGGGCCGACCCGATGAAGAACGATTCGTACGCGATGATCGCTGGCACGATGTAGTCCTCCGGGTAGCCGTCGCGACGGAAGCACGCAACGATGTTCTCGTAGTTCTTGATTGACCCGAGTTCGCCGTCAACTGGTTCCGTTGCGAGTTCGGCGATGGTGCCTGGATGCGTGCCGAGCGTCGCTACGTAGCTGTGGGCCCACGATGTGACCGCTTCGTGCCAGGGCATGGTGTCGAAGGCGGATGAATCAACCCGTGTTGCGAGCTGCCCGCGCATGGCTGAGATGAGCTCGCCCTTATTGCGGAAGTAGTTGTAAATGGCAGGCGCTTGTACACCGAGGTTGTTCGCGATCGCGGTAATCGTGAAGCCTTTGCTGCCGCTGCTGTCGGCAAGCGCAAAGGCTTCATCGAGTATCTGGCTGCGCGAGAGGAGGCCCACGGATGGGCGACCGGGCTTGCGTGGTGAGGTGCGCGCTGGTTCTTCGTTGCGTGACATGACATTCCTCTCTTGATTCTTAGACTAGTGGGCAGTATATTTACACAGCATAAATACGGGGCGTTCTAACCACTGAGGAGAACTGGTGTTCACGCAAACAGTAGACACGATTATCGCCGGGGCTCGGGTGATTACTCAAGACCCAAGTTCTCAGCGCAACGAGCCCCAATCCATCGCGATCGGCTCCGGACGAATCCTTGCGGTTGGAGAGCCAGAGGAGATCGCGGAACGGTTCGCTACCCCCTCGGTCGCTGTGCACGACGCCACGGGCCTGACCGTTACGCCCGGCCTGATCGACGCCCACCTTCACCCGATCCAGGGCGTCGAGATTGTGCAGGGTATCGACATGGGTGGTGTTACCGAGTTGCGCGTCTTTCTCGAGAAGCTGCGCGAAGAGGCCGCGCGCGTTCGCCGCGAGACAACCGAGGGTTGGGTCCGAGCCTGGAACGTTGACTACGCAGCCTTTGAGGGGCAGCCGTACACCGCTGCCACCATCGATGACGCTGTTGATGGCCTGCCGGCACTGATCTTGCTCTTTGATGTACACACCGCCGTTGCCAGCACCGAGGGCCTTCGCCGTGCTGGCATCACGGGGTCACGAGTATTCGAGGATACTTCCGAAATTGTTGTTGACGGACAGGGTCGGCCAACGGGGGAGCTTCGCGAAGAGAGCGCGTTTAATCTGGTGCTTCATGCGCAGCCGATGCCAACACCTGAGGAATACACGGGCCAGGCACGCGAAATTCTTGCCCGCCTCCGCCGCTCAGGTGTGACGGGCGGTGTCATCATGGATGGCAGCCCGGCCTCCCTCGACCTGCTCGACAGCATCGACGCTGGTGTGGGCGGGTTGCCCATCCGCATCCAGAGCGCGATGATCCATAACCCCGCTACGACGATTGACGAGCGCGCGGCGATTACCGCGCAGCGCGACCGGTTTGGAGCGCGTTGGCGCGGCGGGCTGATTAAGTTATTCGCCGATGGCGTGATCGACAGCGGAACCGGCTGGCTGTATGAGCCAGACGCCGAGGGCGACGGCGGCACCGGATTCTGGGCCGACCAGCAGGGCTTTATCGATATCGTGAAGCACTACACCGCTCATGGGTTTCAGATCGCAACGCACGCCATTGGTGACCGTGCCATTGGCGAAACGATCTCGGCGTATGTCGCCGCCGGCGTTCGCGCCGAAGGGCGCGCGCCGCACCGGATCGAGCATGTTGAGTGCCTCGATGACCGCGACCTCGCGAGGATGGCCAAGTACGGCATCACCGCCTCGCTGCAGGTCCTGCACATGCAGTGGCGCCTCCCGGGCGGGGACGACGCTTGGGCGGCAAGGCTCGGGCAAAAACGCGCCTCGCAGGCCTGGCGGGCCGGTGACCTCATGCGTTCCGGAGTTCCCCTTGCCCTTGGTTCTGACTGGCCCGTTGCCGATCTGGATGCGAGGCACGGCCTCGCCTGGGCGGTCCTTCGGCGCGCTCCAGGGCAACCCGACGCTTTTGTCTACGAGCCAGAGCAGCGGCTCACCCCTGCCCAAGCGCTCTACGGCTATACAAGGGCCGCAGCGCTTGCGCAGGGGGACACGGACCTCGGCATCATCGCGCCAGGAGCGCGTGCCGATCTTGCGCTCTGGGCGGAAGATCCCACAGAGGTTCTGGGAGACGATCTGTCCACACTTCCGGTGCTCGCCACGTATCTTGACGGCGAACGCCTCGATAATGTTCAATAGCGGCTACGGCCGCGGAAGGTCCACATGATCGAATACGGCGCGTTTGCGCTCTTACCCATCGTTGCCATCCTGGTAACAGCGGTGCTCACCCGCCGCACGCTGCTCGCCCTCTTCATCGGAACCATTATTGGTGCCGTGATGATGGGTGGCTGGGCCTTTGCCGACACCTGGGTCGGATACTTCGGCGAGTCAATGAACGACGAGACGTTGCAGTGGCTGGTTCTTGTTGTTGCCCTCTTTGGCATCCTTATTGCGCTATTTAATGCGTCAGGAGCCGTGAGTGACTTTGCAACGTGGACCGAGAAATTTGTGAACACCAGGCGCAAATCGCTTGTGCTCACCTGGCTCCTCACGATCGTCTTGTTCATCGACGACTACCTCAACGCACTCACCGTTGGTACCTCGATGAAGGCCGTCACTGACCGCTACGGCGTGCCGCGAACGCAGCTTGGCACCATCATCAAGATGACCTCTGCACCCATTGCCGTCATCATCCCGTTCTCGACGTGGGCCGTGTTCTTTGGGGCGCTCCTCGAGGCCGAGGGTGTGACGGTTAACGGCTCAGGATTTGGCGCCTACGTTGCCGGTATCCCGTTTGTGTTCTTCGGCTGGATCGCGCTCATCATTGGCCTGCTGCTCTCCCTCGGTGTGCTTCCCCTGATGGGTTCCCTCAAACGGGACCAGCGCAGGGTTGACACGACCGGAGACACTCTTCCCGCCAACACCACAGCAGAGGAGCGCGAGTTTGAGCTCGCGCGACCGCGCGCTGATGATGGCCGCAAACCGCTGCCATACAACTTCCTCATCCCGATCGTCACGCTCATTACGGTAACCATCGTGACCGGCGTCGATATCGTCAAGGGCACGGCTGCCGGCCTGATTGTCGCTATCGTTCTCTACGTTGTCCAGCGCAGGCTCAAGCTCCGCGAGGTTTTTGAGGCTGCGTTTGAGGGCATCAGCAGCATGGCGTTTGTTATGGTTCTTTCGGTGCTCGCCTTTATGGTGCAGCACCTCAACACCGATCTGAAGCTTGCCGACTGGGTGATTGACGCGACGACCCCGCTCATGAGTGGAGCGTTGCTGCCTGCCATGGTCTTCCTCGTCTGCGGCGTCTACGCCTACGCAACCGGGTCGTTCTGGGACCTCGCCGCCGTCATCACCCCGATTGTCATACCGCTGGCGATTGCGATGGGGGTTGACCCGATCCTTGCCGGTGCCGCCGTCTTCTCTGGTGCCGCCTTTGGGTCGACAACGTGCCTGTACGGTGACGGCATCATCCTCGCCTCAAAGTCGGTTGGGGTGAAACCCGTCAACCTGATGACCGCGATCATGCCGTATGCGGGGATCGCGGCAGTACTCAGCCTCATCCTCTACGTGGTCGCTGGGTATGTGATGCTGTAGCTGATTATTCCCAGCTGACCGCGTCCCAGCGGTTGCCGGAGCGGAGGGTGATCTGTACCATCGTGACTCTGGCAACCGCTGCGGTGCTTGCTACGACGTGCCGTGACACCTGGCGGGCAATGTCGTTGTCATCGGCGGTGAAGCGCACCGTAATACGCGGTGCGCCAGCGACAACCGAGACGTCAGCTGCCTCAAGTACGGCGACGTCTCGTGCTGCGTGTGACGCTGCTGGCAGCACCTCGGCCGGTCCGTTGCCGGCAAGGAGGGCGCCAATCGTGAGCGTCACGCGATAGGAAGGCATGTGTTTATGGTGCTACGAACGTGGGCGTGACGCAAAAGCGCTGAGGATTGCTGCACCGGTTGCGGCATCATCAACTGTGACAACAAACGTACGTTTTCCGTCGTTGCGTTGAATCTGGATGGCTTCGCCCTTCTGCAGAACGATGCCCCACCGGCGGTCGAGTCCGAGGCGAATGCCCCAACCGCCAAAATCGGCCATCGGCTGCACGTTGGTAAGTTCGACGCGGTCGATCGCCTCTATTGGGATGTGAACGGCAGGCCAGCCAAGGATTGATCGTGCAACGAGGCCTTGTTCGCTGATGGTGATGCTCCACGTTATGCAGCTCACGAGCGGATAAATGAAGGCGATCGGGATGAGCGCGACAAGCCTGATCGACGGTTCGAGCGTGGCAATGAGCACAAAAACCGAAACCAAGAGGGCGATTGCCCCGAGCATAATCCACCAAACAGCGGTGGGTGCTGTCACGGATCTGCGCCACTCACCAAACTCGTTGGTGCCGTCCTGGTTTGCGGTTACCGGCTCGACCGAGACGGGGATCGTTTCGACGTTTGGTGCGAGAAATCCGGCGATTGTGCCGATGAGCGCTCCCGTGGCAAGCGCGATGAGCATCGACGGAAGGAGACTGA
Source organism: Lysinibacter cavernae (assembly GCF_011758565.1). Lineage (GTDB taxonomy): Bacteria > Actinomycetota > Actinomycetes > Actinomycetales > Microbacteriaceae > Lysinibacter > Lysinibacter cavernae. The sequence continues at coordinate 2,147,176 of NZ_JAAMOX010000001.1, read as the reverse complement.
CCTCCCTGATCTGAGTCTCGTTGAGCCCAACCTGGCTGAGGGTTGAGGCCACAATCAGGGTGCAGGCCGCGACCGAAACGCCAACGAGGAATCCAAGGATCAGGCGTGACGACGCAAGTGTTGGCCGATACCCGGCCTGTTGGTATGCCGAAAAGTAGATCACTGTGATGAGGACAACGCCGACAACGAGCAGCAGAACGACCGCCATCCACGGCGAACCAAAGCCGTCGGCCGTGAGCGATGGTCCCCAGTGTGTCGCGATTTGCTGTGGCAGCTGGGCCATTGTGAGGAGGACGATGACGAGCCCCGCGAGATAGGCGGCACCCGTCAGGCCAACGGAGGCAAAAAATAGGCGTCGGCGCTCGCCTTGCGTCATGGCGTTGAGCGGTGTGGTGCTGGAGTTGGTCATGCTGTCTCCTTGTGTGTGAGCACTCTTAGCGGTTGAGATAGCTTGTGAGCAGGGATGCGCCAACGTCGGCATCGTCGATCGTGACGACCAGCGTGCGCTTGCCATCGTTGCGTTCGATCTCGAGGGCATTGCCGCGCTGAAGGATGATGCCCAAGCGTCGTCCGCCGGCGAAGCGGATGCCCCAGCCGCCAAACTCGGTGAGCGGATCAACATCACTCACGGTGGCGCGCTTGATGTGTTCGAGGGGCACCCTGACGACGGGCCAGCCGAGGGCTGACCTGACGGCAATTCCGGTGGGGGAAACCGTCACGCGCCAGGTCATCGTTGAGAACACGACCGCGTAGACAAACCCAAAGATGGCGATCTGGTACCACTGGTCCGGCTTATCGAGCGTAGAGATGATGGTCGCCGTCATTCCGCCGGTTATGACGGCGAGTAGAATCCACCACAGGAGCGTTGACATGGTGGCCGTCTGGCTCCAGATTGCTCGTTCTGTGGCCCGAAGCGGGAGCGGGGCGACTTCTGAGGTGTGCGCCTCGACCGGTTCCAGCTGAGGCGCGAGGAGCCAGCACACGCCGGCGACAGCGAGCCCGACGACGAGGCCGAGCATCCATTCGAGCCCAACGCCTTGTGCGGCGATCTGCTCTGCCGTGAGGCCGCGCTGGTTGAGGAGCGATGGCACCATCTGCACCATCATGAACACGGCGAATCCGGGGGTGAATGCGGTGAGGAGTCGAACAAGGGTTGGCGAGGTGCCGCGCTTTGCTCCGTTCCAGGTCATCCCAAAGAAGAGTGCGGCGAGGCCGACGGCTAGCGCCGAATTTGCGATGATCGGAACGAGTGGGCTGTCAAAGCCGTCAGCCTCTCCTTCGGCATTCCAGTGGATGGCGACCGTGTCGGGCAGGTCCGGAAGCGCGGAGATCATGATGGCGATGCCGGAACCGTACACGAGCACCGGCAAGAAGAGCGCGAGGAAGAGGATCTGCCGAGATTGACCGGCGGTCAGCTTGCGTTGGCGCTGCGTGGCGGGGGGCATTATTTCTGGTACTCCTGGCTGATCATCGTTGACAGTATGGCGGGGTCAAGTTCTAGCTTTTTTGCTTCGGCAACAAGTGATGGGATGAGCGCCTGCAGGGCCTCCAAGTCGTGCGCACGCCCTGTCACGATCGCGCCGCGCCCTCGATGAAGTTCGATCATTCCTTCGTCTCTGAGGAGGTGGAGGGCATGTAGGACGGTGTGGATGTTGAGGTCGAGCGATGCCGCAAGCGTTTTCGCCGAGGGGAGGCGCTCGCCGGCCTTCACTGTTCCCGAGAGGATGTGGCTCCTGATGCCCTCTGCGATCTGCTCAAAGAGCGGAGCCGGGGCGGATGGATCAATTCTGAGGAGCATGTGGTTCTCGTTTGTTCGCGTGGGTGATGTTTATATAGTTATAACACAACTAGAACAATCTCCCAGAAACTGAATGCCAGTATGTTTCTTGGTCGTAAAATTCGTGGCGCAAATGTATGATTTGATTCAGTGGTTGAACTGCTCCTGTCGCTGTATGCGATCCGGACGAGCACAGTGAGGGCCACACCCAATAACCTCTAGGAGCACCGTGCGCACGAACCGTCTCAAAGATTCCCTCATTGCCAACCAGCCCTCGGTTGGCACCTGGCTGACATTCGGCTCAGCCAACGTCGCAGAAGCCCTCGCAAACACTGGATTTGATTGGCTCGTTGTTGATATGGAACACGGCGCCAGCGACGTGACAGCCGTTGCCGATCAACTGCGCGCCATCGATGCAGCCGGCGCGCGGGGCAGTCGCACGAGCGCCGCCGTCAGAGTTTCGTCTCGCGACGCCGCCCAGGTGCAGCGTGTGATGGATGCCGGTGCCGAAACAGTCATCTTTCCCAAAATCGAAACGGCAGACGAAGCGCGCGCTGCCGTCAACGCGATGCGCTTTCCGCAGGGGGCCAACGGCGGTCTCCGCGGGGTCGCCGGCATGGTCAGGGCTGGAAGCTTTGGCCTTGACGCCCACTACCTACTCACGGCGAACGCTCGCGCGTGTACGATCGTCCAGATCGAATCGCTGCAGGCATTACAAAACAGCGAATACATCGCAGCGGTGACCGGGGTTGATTGCCTCTTTATCGGTCCCGCCGACCTCTCGGCCAGCCTCGGCCACCTCGGCAACGTCAATCATCCAGAGGTTCAGCTGGCCATTGGTGCGATCATCCGGGCGGCCCATAAATTTGGCAAGGCAGTTGGAATTTACGCGGCCGATGCCGAATCCGCAGCGGCCTATCGAGCAGCGGGGGTTGCCTGTATCGCCCTGCACTCTGACGTGAACTGGCTCACCGCGGGTGCCATCGACGCTCGGGTGGCCTTCGCCGATCGGCTGAGCGTCTCAGCGCCAGAAGCAATCGAATCCGCAGGCGTTGAGCAGGTGCCTGCGGCGCAAAACCAGCAGTCGACCTACGGCGCGTAATCAGGCGCTGCAGGAAGGCCGAAAAATTCTTCGAGGGTGCTCGTTCCCGTTGTTGCCATGTGCTGAGAGAGCTCGGCGCCAACAAAACGGAAATGCCACGGCTCAAACATGAAACCGGTTATCCCTTGTTTACCCTCGGGGTAGCGAAGCACAAAACCGTAGGTTGGCGCGTTGGCGGCGAGCCACTGCCCAGCGGCCGTGCCTGCGAAGCATGTGTCAAGGGTGCAGCCGCCACCATCGGTCAGGTCGACAGCTAATCCGGTCTGATGCTCAGAGTGGCCAGGCCGTGCCGAGTAGGTGTCAGCAAGCGCCGAACCGTCGCGGCTGACGTAGCCGTTGTAGAGCCCAACCTGGGTATTGTACGACCGGTACCCACTCGTGATGCTCAGGTTGATGCCAGCGGCAGCTGCATCCGCCGCCATCGTTGCGAGCGCCTCAACGGCTGGCGTGCGGAGGGTGTGCCCCTGCGGGTTTGGGAGTCCCGAAGGTGTTGCCAAGTCTGCCGGCTCAAAACTGATCGGATTGAGGGGGCGCAGTTTATTGCTGACGACCCAGAGCGAGGATGGGTCGTCAATTGAGAACTTGGCGGCATCGAACGCGGGCGGCTGCGGTGCCGCCGGTGGTTGCGCATCCGGTGCAGCGGAGGTCTCCGTCGCCGTCTGTGTAGGCGTGGCGGTCGGGGAGGCCGAGGCGCTGCTTGCTGTTGGGTTTGGGGCAGGCGGAATCTCAGCCGCACATCCGCTCAGGAGCAGCAGCCCTGCCGCAAGCAACGGCACGATGTTCGGAAGGCTGGAGTCTTTCACCGTTCAAACCTATCGCGTCTTGGCTCGGCCTCGGCGGTGAATATGCCGTGCTGGCTCTGACCTGAGCGTGCTACTCCGTTGGGAGAAGGAGCACCTTCCCTGTGGTCTTGCGACCTTCGAGCGCGCGGTGCGCGTCCGCAGCCTGCGCGAGGGGAAACGTCTGTCCGATGCGAACGGACAGGGTTCCCGCCGTGACCGCGTCAAAGAGCTCGCCGTAGCGCCAAGCGCGTTCTTCAGGAGTGAGCAAGAAGTGTACAGAGGTTGGGCGCGTGATGGTGATGGAGCCGGCGGAGTTCAAGCGTTGGAGGTCGAACGGTGGCACCTGGCCTGAGGCGCCGCCGAACAGCACAAACGTCCCTCGGATGCGCAGGCTAGCGAGCGACTCATCGAACGTGTCTTTCCCGACCCCGTCGTAGACCACGTTCACGCCGACCCCGTCAGTGAGTTCCCTGACTCGCTCGGAAACGTTCTCGTATCCGATGGTGTGGGTTGCCCCGGCCGCGGCGCTCAGCTCGGCCTTTGCGGGGCTTGAGGTTGTGGTGATCACTGTCACGCCTTTTGCAGCGAGGAGCTGGGTGAGGAGGAGGCCGACGCCACCAGCCCCGGCGTGAACGAGCGCGATGTCGCCAGCTGTGGCGGGGTAGACCGAGGTCGAAAGGTAGTGCGCGGTGATGCCCTGCAGCGGAAGCGCAGCAGCGGTCTCGTAACTCACGCCGTCGGGGATGACGTGCGCGCGCGTGGCCTCAACCACAAAGTGCTCGGCATACGTTGCTTTCGCCTCTGTTGTGGTGACGCGGTCGCCGACGGCATACCCTGATACGCCTTCGCCGACGGCCGTAACGACCCCGGAGCCTTCGGCTCCCGGGGTGAACGGGAGCGGTACTGCATACACCCCTGAGCGTTGATAGGTCTCGATGAAGTTCACACCCGTTGCTCGCGTTGTTACGAGCAGCTCGCCGGGCCCCGGCGTTGGTCGTTCGGCCTCGCCGTACTGCAGCACATCGGGCCCACCTGTCTCGGTGAGGGTGATTGAGTGGGTTGCGGGGGAATCTGACACGTTGGCTCCTGGCGTCGGGCGGTTCGTACTCAAGCGGGCGGATGCTGCCGCTGAGAGTCGGTAACGCTCAACTGTCCCAGATATTCCACGCTCGGTGGGAGAATAGAGGGATGACTTCCTCTCCAACGCATGAATTGTCGACCTCTGGCGTTGGGCCGTGGCTTGGTGAACTCCCGGAGGGCGATCACTTTGACGCGGAGCTCCTCGAACAGGGCGACACCCGAAATGTAATCGACCGCTATCGATACTGGACCATGGACGCGATCATCGCGGATCTCGACCAGCACCGTCATCAGTTTCACGTCGCCATCGAAAACTGGCAGCACGACATGAATATCGGCTCAATCGTGCGGAGCGCGAATGCCTTTGCCGCCGACACGGTGCATATCGTTGGGCGCAAGCGCTGGAATAAGCGCGGAGCGATGGTGACCGACCGCTATCAGCATGTGCTGCACCACGCAACGGTTGACGACCTTGTGGCGTGGGCAACGGATGAGGGCATCCCGATCATCGCGATTGATAACGTGCCCGGTTGTGTGCCAATGGAGTCCTTTGCCTGGCCGGAGCGCTGCATCATGCTCTTTGGGCAGGAGGGCCCCGGCCTCTCCGAAGAGGCCGTTGCGGCGGCCGAAGCGGTTGTTGAAATTACACAGTACGGATCAACCCGTTCGTTGAACGCTTCGGCTGCGGCGGCCGTCTCGATGTTCTCCTGGGTGATGACTCACGGGCAGCAGGCCTAGGCCGAAAGCCGCTTGCGTGGTTCCTTCCACAGGAACTAAACAAAACAAACGTTTGTTACTCGTCTCGCAATTGCAGAATCCTCATGTTACGGTCTTTCGCAGTAAGGGGTTTTGCCGCAATGGGCCGCGGCAAAGAGCAACATCAGGCGCGTCAGCCGTACCCGTAACACGGGCCGCCAGAAAACTTTTGGCGTTGCGTTAGATTCTGGTTGAAGCGAGATCTCCTTGAATGGTGAATAGGGCTGCCCGCCGTCGGTAACGTCATGCCCTATTTGCGTCGTGCGCCAGCGCGAAACCGCTATTAGGGGAGAACTACGAATGAAACAAACACCACACAACGAAGCACATGCCGCTCGGCCTGTTGGGAGCCGCTTGCGACGAGCCGCGGCTCGAGTACTTGTGTGTGTGCTCGCGGTCACGGCAGCCGCAGGGATGCCAACGGCCGCCGTTGCCGCTCCGGTCGACAGCGTCTCGATCGACCTCGTTGCCGACGGCCAGGCACCCTTCGATTTGGGAGACGGACCCGGCCTCGATCGCAGCGCAACCAACGGCATTATTCGCACTCAGGACACCGTCTCATGGGAACTCGGCTATACCGCGGGTGCCGACGGTTCAGCCCGATTTATTGCGACGCTTCCCGTCGGCGCGAAGTGGAACGCGACGAGCGTAACATCCACGGTCTGCACCGGGCCGGGCGGTGGATACCTGAGTGCGGATAGCTCAACCATGACGTGTAACCGCCTCGTGACGGCTGGGGATGTTGCCAGGCTGCCGGTGTCGGCAGTTATTGGTGCCCTCCCCAACGGGACCCGCTTTACGCCATCCGTGGTCGTTGGTGCCGTGGCTGCAACCGGTGCGGCTGAGCTCACCGTTTCCGCGGCTCCCCGAACGCAGCTGAGCGTCTACAACGCGGCGCTTGAGGGGGGAACCACGGTGAACGGAACCCTCGGGGTGACCAGTCGACTGAGCGTTTTTCTTGGCGCGGAGGTCGATCCCCAGAATCCCAAATTCCTCGGCTATGAGGCGCTCGCAAATAGCTTCCAGTTTGTGATTGATGTCCCGGCAAACGCCATTGTGCAGTCGGAAAATACCTCGACCGTTTCTACCACCCAGGATGCGCCGGGCAGCCCTGTGACCGTTTCGGTGACGGGGCTTGAGACCTCGTTCTTGAACCCAAGCCCGTCAATCTATGCGGGACCGATGGCCTCGTCTGGCGATTCAAACGACGCGCGGATCATCCGTGAACTCAAAATCGCCCTCTTTGTGCCGTACGAGGGCAATGTTAACGTTGGCGAGACGATCTCGTTAAACGGGCGAGTGCATTCGTTTGACCCCAACTCGTTGTCCGGGCAGTCCAACTTCGGCGACGATGTCGCCCCTGGCCAAGCGGATGCCGGACCCTGCCCGTCAACAGACGCCAACGGGACCTCGCTCTCGTGCTTTGGCCGCACCTTCACTCGCGCTACCGCTGCCGTCGTTATGACGGGCGCTATCGGGACGATGGCCGATGATGCAAGTGGCCAGATCTACGGTGATGCCAATGCCAGCACCGGTGGAACCGAAGCGGTTGTTGTTGGCCAAAGGTTCCGCGCGCTGAGCTCAATCTACAACGCGGCGTCCGCGGGGAGCCCAGCCACAAATGCCTACGGGAGCGTGACCTGGAATGCCGAGCTGCTGAACCTTTCGGCCACGCCTGAGGTTGTGCTGAACACCGCTCGCTCCGGAGCCTCCAGCTTCTTCGGCTTTACCGCCTATCCCCTGTTCGCACCTGCTCCAGCAGATTCGTATGTTTTGGAATACACCGACTATGCGTTTGTGAATGATGCGCAGCGAAAATCGCTCCTCTCCTTTGGGGACACCGAGCCAACCTGGACGGAAGACCCGTCAACGCTGCCGGGAGGGCTCGCATCGGTGACAAGTATCAGGGTGAGGTATCTCGACGCGCTCGAACCCAACACAACCGTTGGAATCGTGACCCCGTTTGAGCGGGCAGCGGCATCCGCCGACCTCGCCGTGAATGCAACGCTTCCCTGGTTCTGGCAGTACGGCGCCGATGACAAGGCGGTTGTGAAATCGACGTACTCGGGAACCGGCGTCTCAAGCCAGGGTGGCGCGGTTCAGGCCGCCGAAGCACTTGTTCGGGCCGACCTCTCGTGGGAGCGAGTTGAGGGCGCAACCTACGCCGCCGGGTTGGCCGAGCGCGGAGACATCGTGAACCTGCGAATCGCTCCGACGGTTATTGGCCCTGTTCTCGGCCCGGATGCTGTGGCCACCGACGCGACGATAACGGTCACGATGCCAAACGCCTGCCTTGAGCCAGTGGTCGCGGCACTTCCGAGCCGCCCGCTTGAGTACACGCCCGGCATCCCTGGAACAACCTGCGCCACCGGCACGCCGGGAAAGATCGTGTTCCGTCTCGGCGATCTGGCCGCGCCGGCCGGAGAAGCCGGTCCTTGGTCGCTCCAGGGACACGGCACCGCACTCACCCCAATTCTCGTTCCGGTTCGAGTGTCGATGTCAACGCCGGTTCCTTCGACCCCAACGGCCAAGCTTGTTGTGTCCTCGCCGTCAGACCCGACAACGGAAAATAACGCGACGTACAGCGGGGCATCTGCCCTCGCGCTGAGCCAGGACCGCACGGCGTCGGCTCCGATCACGGTCAGCGGTGCCGCAGTATTCAAAACGTCGAAGGTCGCGTCGACTGCCGTAACCGGGCTCATCGGTCCCGGCGAGGAGATGTCGTACACGATTACCTGGGCAAACGCGTCGTCGAGTCGCTACCTCGCGTCGTCCTTTGTTGATCTCCTTCCGTTTGAAGGAGACGAGCGAGGCACGACCGGACTCGGCGAAGGGGAGCTCAACGTTGTCAACGTCGTAGCAGCCATGGACGAAGCCACTCAGGGCAGCGTCGCGATCGAATACACAACGGATGCGTCGGCAGCCGTCCAGGCCGCGTTAGCGCTCGCCGACAACGAGACAGGGGCAACGGGTATCCACTGGGAAACGCTCAGCGGAGACGTTCCTGCCGGAGTGACCGCTTTGCGATTTACTCCCTCTGGCCCGCTTGAGCCCGGATACTCGGGAAACGCCACCATTCGAGTCCAGGTTCCAGGACTGACCCTGGCTGGAGCGGTGAATAACAATGTCTCCATGCGGGTCATTGCCGAGGCTGGAACCAGCATTATTTCCCGGACCGGGGCCAACCGGCCGCTGGCATCCTCCGCCGCACTGATCTCCGGTAACGTGCTGCGAGACCTCGACTTCAGCAACTCGGTGACCCCTGCTGATCCCGTGTGGTCAGGGGCGACGGTTGAACTGCGAGACGGCGAGCGTACCGTGGCAACGGCAGAGACGGATAGCGCAGGGAACTACGCGTTTGAGCCCGTCGCCGCCGGCACCTACCGCGTTGTACTGAGCGAGGCTGACCGTGAACACTGGGCAGCCGTAGCGCCGGTTGAGGTCACGGTTCTCCCTCAGGCAGTGCAGACCGGCGTTGGGCTGCTGTACCAGGAAGTTGTTGCGGCCCCCGTGCTTGTCGACGATAGCTCAGTGGTTGCCGTTGGAACATCGCAGACGATTGACGTCCTTGCAAACGACACCATTGCCTTCCCAACCGCGGTGGGAAGCAGCTACGAGAAGAACACGCTTGCGCTCGTGACGCCGCCCACAACGGGTACGGTCTCGCCGGCGGTATCGGCGAGCCAGCCGGATATCGGGGCGTTTAGTTATTCGCCCTCGTCTGTGTGGCCGGAAGCTCATGCCGGATCGGCGACCTACACCGATACGTTCCAGTATTCCTATACCAACGCTGCGGGCGAGGCTCGTACCGCTACGGTGACCGTCACGGTGAGTGCTGTTCCGGTCGCAACCAACGACGCGTTCACGATTGCTGACGCCCAAGCAGTACTTGACGTGCTCGGCGGCGCTGCCCCTGATACCGGAAATGCGATTCAGCTGGATGCCGCGCATCCGCCAACCACAGACGCCGACGCAACGGTGACCTACAGCTCAGGGAAACTGCAGATCACGCCGACCCACAGCTGGCTGAGCGGCGAACTTACCTACGACGTGCCCGTCTCGTACACGATCGTTGACGCGCTCGGGATGACCGCGACGGCCGTTGCGACCGTCACGATTCAACGCGCGCCCGTGCTTGCGGCAGGGGCCATCCTTGCCGTCACCGTGCCGTCTGGAACCGCTGCATCCTTTATTCCCGTGGTCCTGACCGCCGGAACGCTGAGCGGGTACTCGCTCGCGAGCCCGCCTCCAGCGGGGCTGGTGACCGTGAACGGCGCTACGTCGGCTGTTTCGTTTGCCACGGCAGGTCTCCCCGCCGGCCTCTACCCGTTTACCGTCGGATTTCGGGACAACCTTGGGCAGACCCTTGGCGTGACCTACCTGGTGACGGTTCTTGGCGGACCCCGCGTGATTGGCGACACCGACGCGAGCATCGGGGAGGGGCGCAGCGTAACGTTTGACGGATTTGAAACCTCCAGCTCGCTTGCAAGCGTTGCCGTGACGACCGAACCCTCTGCTGGTACGGCAACGGTTGACCCTGTGACGGGGGCCCTGACCTTTTCCGCGGGGGACGCTTCGCCTGGAACGTATTCCGTAGTGGTGCGTGCGACCGATGCCAACGGTCTGTGGACGGATGCCATGTACTCCGTTACGGTTGTGGCCGCGCCGACGGTTGCAGGGCCGTATGCCGTCACGGTTGCAGAGGGCGCGGTCGCGACCTTTGCCCCGGAGTTTGCGAGCACGGTAGAACTTCAGAACGCGCGTCTTTCCGCGTCCCCAGAGAGTGGCGCGGCGACGGTCAACGCGGCGACCGGTGCTATTAGCTACCAGGGGGAGCCTGGCATCCACAGCTTCAGCGTTACGTTTACTGACTCGGTTGGCCAGGATGTTGTGGCTGTATACACCGTCACGGTGCAGGCGAGGCCCGTTGTCACGGGTGCCCTGACATCGACGATTGCGGTTGGCTCGGCCGCAGCCTTCGCCCCGGCGGTCACCACCACCGGAAGTGTTTCTGGAGCGGTCCTGACTACTCCACCGGTAGCGGGAGCAGTTGTTGTTGACCCGGCAACCGGCGCATCGAGCTTTGACGCCGCAGGAATTGCCGCTGGTACGTATCGCTATGAGGTGACCTTTACGGATAATCTCGGGCAAACCGTTGTGGCCACGCACACGGTGATCGTGCAAGCGCCGCCGGTTGCGGATGGCGTTACCGCAGTGGTTGCGGAGGGTGGCAGGATCGTCTTGCCACAACGTGTCTCAACCGCGGGGTCAATTGCTTCGGTTGTGGTCACCGCTCCGCCTGCTGCTGGAACGGCCGCGCTCATCGGCTCTGACCTTGTCTTCGACGCCGGGGATGCGCTTCCCGGTCCGCACAGCTTTACGGTCACATTCACTGACTCGCTTGGCCAAGCTGCAACCGCCGTGTATATCGTGACGGTGCAGGCCGGTCCCGTCGTTGAGGGGGTCACGAGCGCCACCATTGGTGAGAATGACAAAGTTACATTTGAGCCAATCGTGGTGACGGAAGGCTCGCTCAGCAGCGTCGAAGTGAGCAACCAGCCCGCCCGCGTTGAGTTGCATGGGACCAGGGCGACGGATGCCGTCGGTTCTGTCTCCGTTGACGCGACGACGGGCGAGGTCACCTATCGCTCCGAACGTGCCGTTCCCGGTGTGTACGCGTTTTCTGTCACGTTTGTGGACAATTTGGGCCAGCACGTTGCCGTCGAATATACGGTGACGGTCCAGGCCGCCATTACCGCCTCTGGCGGCGAGGTGACCATCCCAGAACACGGAAGTCACTCCTTCGTGCACTCGGTGGTCACCGACGGAACGGTCAGCGATACGCGCATCACGAGTGCCCCGTCCGCGGGAACCGCGCAACTCGTGCCAGGCGGCATTCAGTTTGCTGCGGGCGAGGCGGGCGGCGGTCGATATGAGATCGAGGTGACGTACACCGATAACGTTGGTCAGCAGGCGACGGCAGGCTTTGTGGTCGTCGTGCAGGCGGCCCCGACAGCGAAGAACGTTGTTGTGAAGATTCCCGCCGGCACGCAGAGTGTGACGGTTGACCCTCTTGGGGCTGTCACTGGCACGCACCTCCAAGGGATTCGTCTTGCCGATGTGCTCCAGCCGACGCACGGCTTCGTGACGCTCGGCGAGAATAACCTGCTGATCTACACGGCACCACACGGTTTTGCGGGGACGGTCACCTTCTCGGTAACGGTTCTGGATGATCTTGGCCAGCACGTGACGTTCAGCTACACCATTGAGGTCGAAGCGGCCGAAGCCGGCGGGGTGCCCTCCCTTGGCGGCACCATCGCAACGACAGGCTCCGTGTCAGGTTTGCCGATCGGAATCGTCGCGCTGTTGGCGATGTTGCTTGGGTTTGGAGGGCTCGCGGCCGGACGCCGGCGCGCAAGTGCGCGTCAATGCTGAACGACGAACACGAGAGTGGTCCTGCGCAGCTCGCAAGGCGTCGTGCAGAAGATCTTGAGCTGATCGGACGATACCGCAACGGCGAGAACCACGCGGCTGCCGAGCTGTACGAACGGCACATGACAGATGCGTTGTGGGTTGCGCGGAGCTTGACGTCGAACGCCTCGCTGGCAGAGGAATTTGCCAGCGAGGCCTTCACGAGAGTGCTTGAGGCATTGCGCAACGGCAACGGTCCGACGGAGGATTTTCGCTTCTATCTCCGAACCGCCGTCAGGTCTGTGCATGCGAAGTGGTATCAGCGAAACGGTTCGAGCCTGTCTGTTGACGACATCGAAAACTACGTCGTTGAGACGTCCCCTGAGCCTGACCGGTCGTTGCTTGCGGTTGATAACGAGATTGTGCACGCCTTCCAACGGCTGCCGGATCGGTGGCAGCAGGCGCTCATGCTGAGGGTTGTTGAGGGGCGGAAAACGGCAGAGTGCGCCAGAATCATGGGCGTTGCGCCTGGTGCGATGAGCGTGCTGTATCGGCGTGCTCGTGAGGGGCTTCGAAAGGAGTACCTCGAAGAAATAGCTCAGGTGTCGATCGAGCGATCCTGCACTCGTTTTGCCGGACCCCTCGCGCAGCTCGCGATTGGCTCAATCAAAGGGTCTGCCCGTCGAGCCGTCGAGGTGCATCTTGATAGCTGTGTTGATTGTGCGGACTGTCTGGTTGAGTTGCGCGGGCTGGTTCAAGGGTTTAATAAGGCGGCTGTCGCATCGTCTATTGCCGGAATCGTGGGAGGCGGCGTTGCCGCCGGGAATGCCGGCGGAGGTTCAGCGGCCGCCTCGCTGTTTTCGACTCAGGGTATTTCTCATGCGCTGAGTGGCTTTGCCCTCTCGTCGGGCTCAGTTTCGCTGTATCTTGCGGCGCTGTCTTCTGCGGCGGTGCTCGGGATTGCCGCCTCGGTTGGCGTTGCCGCGGCGCAGGGCGCCTATGACTCAAATCGGGTGAGCGTTCCCGTGCCGTCCGGCGAGTGTGCCGTCGAATTACGGGTGCAAGACGGTGCGAGCAACGCTCCGGTATTTGTCTCGCGCAACACAACGGGGGCGGACTGCTGGGTGAGCTATTCGTTGAACGGAACCGAGCTTATTCACCGGCAGCGGGTGGATCACGGCCAAGCCTTTATCGTGTCGCGGGCTGGGACGTACACGGTTGTTGTTGAGTTTGGCGAGGTCAGCAAACAGGACCGGTTCACGCTGTAGGTCTCTGGTCGAGCCTCAGCGTTGGCGCCTTCGTAGCTTCTCGGGTCGGGAGGCAACGGAGGCGTCTTGTGTTGGCCGAGATTGTTGCTCGGTTGCGCTTGCGATTGCGCATATCTTCTGCCTATACTGACTAGTCAGTACAAAAGATTCTCGCGGTGACAACTCCCGCCTCAGAATCCTCACTCGTAGGAAGAGGAACCCCGTGCTTTACCCAGCACCAGACGGCGACGTGATCGAGAACTCACTCGCCGACACCACCCCGGTTGACCGGGTTGACCCTGCCAAAGCGGCAGAAACAACGCTTCTAGAATCCCCGCAAGCACCGGCCCCAGACACTCCGGTACTTACTGTCGAACGAATCTCATTGTCGGCCGAACGCGGCCGAGTGTACGGGCCAGTAACGCTCACGATCGGCGACGGCCTCACGATTATCGTGAGCGAAGAGGGAACGGGCAAGACCAGCCTCATGCTCACCCTCGCCGGCCGGATGAAGGCCGATGACGGACGCATATTTATTGGAGACGCGGCCGCCCCTGCCCGTCCGCGCGACCTGCAGCGAGTGAGCCAGATTGCGGGCTTCGACGACATCGACCTCCTTGACGACTCCGTTTCGGTGGCAAAGGTCATTCGGGAGCGGCTCTCGTATGTCCTGCCGTGGTGGACGATCCTCCCGTCGCCAGCAGCTATCGATTTGGACACCGTCTGCGGTCCCGTCTTTGGCGACGTCCCTCATCCCGCTGGGGATGACCTGGTTCGCGACCTCACGGAGGAGCAGCGAATGCTCCTGCGCGTGGCGCTCGCCGGTCTGAGCTCGCCCCGGTTTATCGCAATTGACGACATCTCCCAGGTGCGTTCTGCCCGCGCCCGCCAGGAAGTGCTCAGGGCACTTGAGCTGTACTCGCAGACGGGCGTTGCCGTGATCTGTGCTTCCGCAAGCCAAGACGATGCGCTGTATGCCCAGCTTGGCTCCCTACCAACACTGCTTCACCTCACGGAGGTTACCCACTCATGATGTCGCTATTCTCCACAGGAACTGAGCTCAGCCGGTTCCGTAAGAACGGGGCGCTGCCCAAGATCGCCATTGCCGTCATGCTGTTTATCCCGCTCATCTACGGCGCCCTGTACCTCTGGGCGTTTTGGCAGCCGAACGAAGAGATGGGGCACCTCCCGGTTGCCCTTGTCAACGAGGATGCCGGTTCGGTGAAGGACTCGAAGGCCGTCAACTACGGGGACGAGCTCTACGACAAGCTCATCGATGGTGCGGATCTTGACTGGAAATCCGTCTCAGCTGAGCAGGCCGCCGAGGGCGTCGCTGACGGCGACTACTACTTCTCGGTAACAGTCCCGAAGGACTTTTCCGCAAACGTCACCTCGCCGACAGGGGATGCCCCCGTTTCGGCGCAGATCAAGGTGAACTACAACGACAGCAATAGCTTTCTGGCCTCGACCCTTGGTCAGCAGGCAATGAAGCAGCTGCGGGACACCGTACGGGTCACGGTTGGCGAAGAAAGCGCCCATACGCTTCTTGCTGGCCTCAACGATGCCGGCGATGGGCTTCGAGATGCTGCGGACGGCGCTGGCCAGCTGACAGATGGGCTGACAACCGCATCCACCGGCCTTGGCGCACTCAGCGAGGGCGCCACAACGCTCAACGACGGGATGGGCGTGCTCAACTCCGGGGTGGCCACCGCCAACGGCGGAGCCCAGCAGCTCTCGTCGGGCAGTAGTCAGATTGCAGCGGGCGCATCCACGCTCGCCACTAAGACGGACGAACTCGCCTCTGGGCTCGTGACCGCTTCTGACGGTGCCAATCGCGTTGCCGGAGGAACCAGCGAGTTGCTTGGAAAAGCTACGAACGAGCTCGCGCCCGGTGCCGTTGCCCTTGATTCGGGTGCCGACGCCCTTGTTGCGGGAATGACCCAGCTTCAAGAATTTGCCAAGGCAAATCCCAATGTCCCCGTTTCGGCGCTTTCGCAGCAGTTTGACGCACTGATGACCGGCACAACGACGCTCAAGGCCGGCACAAGCGGACTTGTTCTCGGGTCGACCGACCTGGTCAATGGTGTGACCGAGTTGAACGCCGGTGCCGCCGGACTGAGCTCTGGCCTCGCTACGGCTGCGTCGGGAAGCGGCGAACTTGCGGCGGGCGCCCACACACTTGCTGAGAGCACCGCACAGCTCAGCTCTGGCGCGCAGACGCTCGCCAGTGGAACCTCGCAGCTCGCAACCGGTGCCACGACGCTTGCCGACGGGACCACAGCGCTCGCGGATGGCGCAAAAGCGGCGGTCGACGGGAGTGGCAAACTCCTTGATGGCAGCACAACGTTGCACGCGGCGCTTGTTGAGGGCGGCGAAAAGCTGCCAAACGATTCGGCTTCCCTGACCGACAAAAAGTCCGAGGTTATCGCGCAGCCAATTGAATTGCACGAGACGTGGGACAACAAATCACCAAGCTTCGGCGAAGGATTTGCCCCCTTCTTTATCGCGCTCGCGACGTTTGTTGGCGCGCTCATCACGTGGCTCATCATGCGGGCGCTTCCGACCCGGGCGCTCGCCGCCGGTGCCACCGGCCTCCGTGCGACGCTCACCGCGTTGTTGCCCGCAGCAGCGATTGGCCTCGGTCAGGTTGTCATCATGATGCTTGTCCTCGTCTACGGAATCGGCCTTGAGCCGCAGTACTGGCTCGCGACAAGCGCCTTTATCTACCTCATCACGGTCGCGTTTCTTGCGATGCAGCAGGCCTTCATCATTGTGTTTGGCACGGCGGCTGGTCGAGTTATTAGCCTGGTGCTGCTCATGCTGCAGCTGAGCTCGTCCGGTGGAACGTATCCCGTCGAGACAACTCCGCAGTTCTTCCAGTTCCTGCATCCCTATATGCCGGCAAGTTACGTGGTGACTGGGCTCCGCCAGCTCATTACCGGTGGCGTCGACTACCGGTTCTGGATCTCGCTTGCGGTGCTGGTTGGCATCCTCGTCGGTTCGGTCGCGCTGAGCGCCTGGTTCGCTGGTCGCCAGCGGGTCTGGACCATGAAGCGCCTCCACCCCGCGCTGAGTATCTAACGCGGCCGCCGTAGCGCGGTAGGGTTTTTGACAGGCCCTGCCGCGTCGGCGTGCGCGGCACAGCATCCACGTCTTGAACTCCAGGTAAGGGGCCCAAATGGCACGCAGCACGGGTACGAAGCGGGCAATCTTGGATGCCGCCCTCGAGCTGGCCGCTTCACGCGGCATCACGGGTACCACTATGGATGAGGTTGCCGAGCGTGCCGGCGTTGCCAAGGGCAGTCTGTATTACAACTTTTCGTCAAAAGACAAGCTCTTCGAAGCGCTGCTGAATGACGGTGCGCACTTGCTCGCCGAGCGCCTCAATGAGGCAAAGGGTGAGCTGCGGGGCTGGGATGCCATGCGTGCGATCATCGCGGCGCTGCTTGACAGCATTCAGGGGAATGTTCCGCTTGCCAAGCTCATTGCTGGCGAGGTGTTTCGCACTGATCGCCCGTGGGCCGAGAGTGTGAACGGATTTCGGCAACAGGCGGTTGGCGTCTTTGCCGCAGCCATAGCCGAGGAGCAGCCGAAGGGTGCAGATAGCGGGCTGCAAAGCCTCATGGCGAGTAGCGTGTTTGGTTCGGTGTTGAGCGCGGGGCTCGAGTGGTTGCTCTTCCAGCCAGAGCGGTCGCGAGACGAGGTCGTTGAGGCTGTTATCGCGTCGCATTCTGGCGCGCTTGCGGGTTAATCGTTCCTGTCGTTGTGTTTGTGTTTTAAAAAGTTTATTATCTTATAATTTGTGTCGCTGTGTTCTGCTAGTGTGACAATTGGTCCTGTCAGGGGCAGGGCCGATCATTAGGGATACTCGGCCTTGCCGAGGGCACGCAGCCCAAATGGTTTCCCCCGAAAAGCGAGTGTCACACAGCGTTGTCGACAGCGTTTCCCGGCGTGAGATTATTGCGAAGCGGTGCCTGGTACACAGGAGAAACATGTCAACACGAGCACTTTCGAGCCGGAGGCTCTTCGCACTCGTCGCTGCCGCCACACTCTGCGGAGCCACGCTCATCACATCCGTTGGTCAGTCGTCCGCCGATGCGGCAGGCACCGCGCTCGCCGCTCCACCGCTCGCAACCGTGGTGACGACGGGGGCCAACCTTGACAACTACGGCAACACGGTTGCCGCCGTCCTTCCAGAGGCCGAGAACACAACGCTTGTGCCAACGACGCGCAGAACCGTGTCAAAGGCGCAGCTCTGGTGCTGGCCAGACACCACGATGGACGAAGATGACGACCGGCGAGGCACTGCGGCCAACCAGTCGGTACTGACGCCACGAAACAATACCTCCATCGGGGGCAGCGTTGGCAGCAACCCAAATGTCACCGCGTGGATCATCGACGGTGACAGCATCCAGTACTCCGGCGAAACGGCAACGTGTAATAAATCATCAGAGATCTATGGCGACCTAGACGGTCCGTTTGATATCACAGCCACGGGATCCCCATCGAAGTTTCTCGAGCAGTACACAACCGCGCCGGTTGGCGACTCGATTGCGAGCGGCGGATCCTTCTGGAAGTCCTACGATGTTGCCAACCCGGTTGTGAGCGCCGACGGCAAGTATGTGTTTAACGGATCGGTGACACTCGGACCGTACTTCTTGGCCGACGCGGTTCCAACACGCATCTGGTTTGGAAGCATCCCCGGCTTTAGCGATATGAAGTACCCAAACCCCGGCATTCGAGCCGACTCGTCTGACAGCGCGTATCTCTCGGTTGCCCAGCCCGGCATGTCAGTAGCAAAGCAAGCCTGTATCTATTCGGGTCACGCCGATGCCGACACCCTGTGCGACGTTGAGAACCACGACGCATGGTCAAATGATGTTGTTGTTCCGGAGGGGGCGACCGTGTACTGGCGAGTGTCAGTGATCAACACCGGGAACCTCCCGCTCGTTGATATCGCGGTTGCTGCCGGTGCCGATTGCACCAACCTGACGTTTGGGGCCAGCCTTGCCGTTGGCGCCGTTGAGTCCCTCCGCTGCGAAACCGCAGGCGTTTCGCACCTGCCAACCGGCGAAGACAGCCCCGTCACCGTGCAGGCCAACGTTCAAGACCAGACTCGACCTGGCGTATTTGGTCAGGGGCAGTCGGTCGGTGAACGGTATCGGGCCGCCTATGAGGCGCTCGGGCAGGACGCGCTCCTTGTCTCAACCGATTCGGCAAACGTGCGAACGGGCGCCGCAGACATCCAACTGGTTGTTGAGGTCTGCGTACCCGGCACCGCCTGCGACGAGGCTGATGATTCGCAGTGGGTCAAACACAGCATCATTCCTGTTGGGTCAGATGTCGCCTGGCGCTTGAGCGTCACCAATAGTGGAACACTCAACCTCGCCGATGTTGCCATCGGCTCGGACGCCCTGAGTGGTGGCACCGAAGACGCGGCATTTGCCGCGTGTTTGGTTGCTATTGGCGATGGGACACTTGCCGTCGACGAAACGAAACGTGC
Organism: Lysinibacter cavernae; assembly: GCF_011758565.1. Classification (GTDB taxonomy): domain Bacteria; phylum Actinomycetota; class Actinomycetes; order Actinomycetales; family Microbacteriaceae; genus Lysinibacter; species Lysinibacter cavernae. Next base: position 2,128,518 of record NZ_JAAMOX010000001.1, on the reverse strand, counting down.
CACCTGCACGACTCCAACCGTCACGGCGACTCAGCTCAAGACAATCAACACCGCACAGGCCACAGCAACCCCGGTCGACGAACTCGGGGTGCAACTTCCTGCGTTCGAACGCAATAGCGTGAAGTCGAACACCGATGCGGCAAGCGTCATCCCCGTGCCCGCAAAGATCTCGGTCACGCAGCAGGTCTGCACGCAGAGCGACCTGACGCTCTGCGATCCTGCCGATGACGGGTTGTGGGTGGACTCGCAAGAGCTCCCGTCCGGTTCGTCTGCGATGTGGCGCATGACGGTCACAAACGAGGGTGGAGTCGGACTTTCGGATGTCACCGTCACAGTCCAGCTCACGGGCTCATTGACTGGCGAGGCCGTGTCGTGTCGCGTCATCCTGCCCGGAACGCTCGCGGTCGGTGAGACCTCTGCCCCGCTCACGTGTAGCACCGAAGACATCCCAGATGGCGAGCTTGTGGCTGCCGTCAGCGCCGTAGGCACGCCAGTTGCCGGGACTGAGGCCGCGGTCGAATCGCCCGTTGTCGAGGCCTCGGTCACGCTGAAAAAGGACGCGGTTGAGCCTCCTGAAGACGGGGGAAACACCGGTGGAAACGGTGGCGGCAACACCGGGAACAACGGCGGAACTGGTGGCGGCAACGGCGGCAACACCGGGAATGGCTCGGGTAGCGGCTCCGGTGGCGGAGGAACGAACGGTTCCGGCAGTACTGGCAAGACCCCACAGGGCTCGGCGCAAAACGGCCTTGGCGCAGACGCTCAGGCTCAAGCGCAGAAGCTTGCGCACACAGGCGCGGAGACCTTCGGGCTTGTGCTCGGCTCCGGCGCAGCGCTCCTCCTTGGCCTGGTGCTCGTGGCGTTGCGCGTGCTGCCGCGTCGGCGTGTGAGCTAGCCTGATCTATCCATTCGCGGGACTCGCGCGGCCTTCGCCCTTGAGCCCGTAAATCAGCCCAACGAGTGCGGCCGCATCGTCACGATCCTCCAGAGGATGACGGTGTGGCCGTACTCGTTTGGCCGTGGACAGCAACGCTGTCTTCAACGAATTGATTTGGCCAATGATTGGCAGAAATCGTCACAAAACAGTGGGTGGGATAGCATTGAGTGTGACCCTAGACAACCTATTGGGCGTACCGCCCACGCATCTGCCCGCCGAAACCGACGTTCTGTCGGCCATCGCAAACGGTACCCCCGTTGCAGACATTGCTCGAACCTATCCGGCTTCGTCGCTTGCGTGGGCACTCCTCGCAAACGAGGCGAACGACGCTGGCGATGTGCTGCCAGCGTATGCCTACGCACGGGTTGGCTACCACCGCGGTCTCGACGCGTTGCGTCGTGCCGGTTGGAAAGGCCAAGGCCCGGTGCCGTGGTCACACGAACCCAACCGTGGAGTGCTTCGGTCGCTCTACGCGCTCCGCCGAGCAGCAGAACAGATTGGTGAAACCGCCGAAGTTGAGCGGCTCACCGACTTTTTGCACGGAGCAGACCCAGACGCGATTTCGCGCATAGATAAGGGAGAGTAAATGCCTGCCGTACTTATTGTTGGCGCCCAGTGGGGCGACGAAGGTAAGGGCCGCGCAACGGACCTGCTCGGAAGCCGCGTTGACTACGTGGTCAAGTTCAACGGCGGAAACAACGCCGGACACACGGTGGTTGTTGGCGACGAAAAGTACGCCCTCCACCTGCTGCCTTCCGGCATCCTGACTCCCGGGGTTGTCCCGGTTATCGCCAACGGTGTTGTTGTTGACATCGAGGTGCTGTTTGAAGAGCTCGACGCGCTTATCGCTCGAGGCGTTGACGTCTCTCGTCTGCGCGTGAGCGCAAACGCCCACGTCATCACGCACTACCACCGCACGCTCGACAAGGTCACGGAGCGCTTCCTCGGAAAGCGCCAGATCGGCACGACCGGCCGCGGAATCGGCCCGGCCTACGCCGATAAGATCAACCGCGTTGGCGTGCGCATCCAAGACATCTTTGACGAGAACATCCTTCGCCAGAAGGTCGAGGGGGCCCTCGAGCAGAAGAACCAGCTGCTGGTCAAGGTATACAACCGTCGAGCCATTGAGGTCGACGAGATTGTGGATGAGCTGCTGTCGTTTGCCGACCGCCTCCGCCCGATGGTGAGCGACACCGCCCTCGACATCAACCAGGCTTTGGATGCCGGCAAGACCGTGCTCTTCGAAGCCGGCCAGGCAACCATGCTCGATATCGACCACGGTACCTACCCGTTCGTGACGTCATCCAACGCCACATCGGGTGGAGCCGCAACCGGATCGGGCATCGCCCCAGCACGCATCAACCGCGTCATCGCCGTCATTAAGGCGTACACCACTCGCGTTGGGGCAGGCCCGTTCCCAACCGAGCTGTTTGACGACTTCGGTGATTTCCTCCGTAACAATGGCTTCGAGTTTGGCACGACCACGGGGCGCCCGCGCCGCTGTGGCTGGTACGACGCGCCTATGGCTCGTTACAGCGCCCGCATCAACGGCGTGACTGACTTTGTGCTCACGAAGCTCGACGTGCTGTCGGGCCTCGAGACCATCCCGGTGTGTGTTGCCTACGACGTTGACGGCGTTCGCCACGATGAGATGCCAGTGAATCAGACCGATTTCCACCACGCGGTTCCGATCTACGAAGAGTTCCCTGGCTGGACCGAAGACATCACCGGTGCCCGCAAGATCGAAGATTTGCCAGTGAACGCGCAGAACTACATCAAGGCGCTCGAAGAGATGAGCGGCGCACGCATGTCAGCAATCGGGGTTGGCCCCGAGCGCGAGCAGGTTGTTGTGCTGCACGACCTACTCGACTAATTCGCGTTGGCCGGTACATGCCGGCCTCGCCGAAGATCTGCCCCCGCACGACCCCAGAAGGAGAGCCCATGACTGAGAGCGCACCCGAGCAGTTGATCGCGTTGCGAAACAGCATCGATAACATCGACGCTGCCCTCATTCACATGCTCGCCGAACGGTTCCGCTGCACCCAGCAGGTCGGGCGGCTCAAGGCAGAGCACCAGCTCCCGGCATCCGACCCCGCCCGCGAAGAGCGCCAGATCAAGCGGCTGCGCCAGCTTGCGGAGGAGTCAAACCTTGACCCGGCCTTTGCCGAAAAATGGTTCAACTTTGTGGTCGCCGAGGTTATTCATCACCACGAACAGATCGCGAAGGACGCGCAGTAGCGACGACCCAGAATACTCAGCGATAGTAAACCGCCTCAGTCTTGAGAGACTGAGGCGGTTTCTTGTCTCAGATGCTTGGGCTTCCGACAGCCTCTCCGCCAGCTGTTGACCGTCGCCTTCGTAAAAGCACGAGCATGACGGTCGCTGCGATTCCAAGTGTTGCTACCCAGATAGACACGCGTTGTGTCGTGACGAGTGGGGATTCATGCTGCTCAAGGTCGAGCGCAGTCGTCTGAACCTCGGCCCGTTGAGTCTGGTCAAAGAGCGGGTTGACCGGTCCGCGGGCGCTGCCGTCGTTCACAAAGGTGAGCGCTTCATACGGTTGGATGAGCCCCCAGCCTTCGCTATCGGTGCGGTTATCTGTATGAGCACGCGATGCGGTGGCCATGAGACGGTGTGCCCAACCGGCGGGGCCTTCTTCTGGAAAACGTTGAGCAATGAGGGCGGCGGCAGCGCTCGCGTAGCCGGTTGCAAAGCTTGATGACGCGGCTTCCGTCGCAAAGATGCAGTCACCGACGGAGAAATTTGTGGTGAGAATGTTCTGACCGGGCGCGGCGACATCCACTTGTTCGCCCGTGATGGAAGCCTCGGTTGTTGCTCCCGTGGCGTCGACCGCCGTGACGCCGAGTGCTTCAGGGTATGCGGCAGGGTATCGTGGGCCGTCGGCAGTTTCGGTTGTGGTGTTTCGATTTCCCGCGCTGGCCACAACGAGGCTGCCCCGCCCGAACGCGTAGCTCACCGCCTCGCGAAGTTCGGCGGAGTCAACGCTGTCGCTCATGGAAACGTTGATGATCGTTGCGCCGTGGTCAGAGGCGTAACGGATGCCTTGGGCAATGCGCCCGGTATCAGGTCCAAAGCCGGCCTTTTTGCTTTCATCATCGTCGCTGCGGAAGACCCTGACTGGCAGGATGAGTGTTTCTGGTGCGAGGCCGACGACTCCTGAAGTCGGGACCTGTCGTGCAGCGATGACGCCGGCGATGGCCGTGCCGTGTCCCGAAATATCGCTGCGGCCGGTCGGGTCTTCTCCATCGTTGATGAGGCTGACGCCGGGGAGAACTACTGCATCGCCGAGGTGTGCGTTCTGTGACGAGACCCCAGAATCCACAACGGCGACCGTGATTCCGCTGCCGGATGCTACACGTCCTGCAAGATCGCTTTGTAGCGTGACGAGTGCCGGCGGAGTTTCGTTCACAAACTGAACGACGGTTTGTGAGCAGGCGTCCTCCTGCGCGTGGGCGGCTTGAGGCGGAGAGAACGCAAACGGGCTAGCGGCCGAGAGCGCGCTCACTGCGCAACAGAGCAGTCCGACGATCGCAATGTGCCGTGTACCGTTCCTCACCTGGCTATCGACTTTCTGCGAGCAGCGTTTCGGGAGGTGAGCCTGCGGCTTCCTCGGTGAGCCGTGGGCCCTGGGGGAAGAGTGACAGCCACGTCTGGGGCACGTCCACCCGGTCTGTCATCGTGTAGCCGAGCCGTGCCAGGATCTCATCGTCTGCGCCGGGAACGGGAAACGCGCTCCCCGAGCTGCCAATAATGAACGTATTGCCCTTATTCGTGGCACCTTCGTTGATCGCGCGCACAAGGGCTCCGCCTGCAGGTGAAACGGTGACACCGGCAACCTGTTCGGTGAATTCAGTGGCGTCTAGCGGGGTAGCAAGTGAAACACGGGGTGCTGCGCCATCGGATGTCTCAAGAACAGCACACGCCCCGGTGGTTGCGATATCGAGGGCTGGTGAGGTAGACGATGGCCAGTCTTCCGGTGCAGCGGGGTAGTCGGCATTGCCGATGCGGTTGAGCTGGGCCGCGGAAACATCAACTTGCTCACCCAGATCGGCACCAGTGCCAAGCAGGTACAGCTCGTAGGCGAGCGGCGTGAGCGGTGCAAGTTTGCCAGCGGCATCCAAAACATAGCGCTGATTGTCTTGCTGGCCCTCGGTGCGAACGACTGATCCAACGCGAAGGCCCGTCATGGATGACCCGCTCACCTGGGGCAGGTCGCCGCCGGCCTCCGGTATGTAGAGCGGCACGAGGTCGCTGCCAGGGGTAAAGAGGTTCAGCCAGGTCGCAGTGACCTCGACGGGGCTTGTGGTTGTGAGCCCGAGGGCTCGAAGTACCGCAGAGACGGTCGCTCCGCTTACGAGGTATCGATGCCCATCTGCGATCACGTACTGCAGTTGATCGTGTGAGACGAGCGCAAAATCTTGAGTTGGTTTGGCCCCATATCCACCCGCAAGAAGTGCCGTCTTTTCATGCTGCGTATCATCGAGGCAGCTTGCCCATCCTGATGAGATCAGTCGGTCTGGAACAGGTAATGAATCGGGGGCACCAAAAATGCCGATGGTTTCGCCACGCTCGACCTCGGCAATTTTTGCCTGATCCACGGTGAGCACTTTGAACGATTCTGACGGGATAACCAGCTGAGCGCTGGTCGTGTTGATTACGGGATACAGCACGCTGTTGATAGCGACATACCGGGCACCGGAGTCCTTGGCAATCAGTAGCGTATTGGCGTCCCACCCTTTGGGGAGGCCCGGTTTGATGAGGCCGAAGACGAGGCTGCCAATGATGATGAGGACCGAGAGCGAGGTGCCAGCGACGACTGCCCTGAGCGGTTTGCTTGGTTCGAGCTCTTTGCCCCCGGGCGCACCGGAAACGAATGCGGTGAGGAGGCGGCGTCTGCTGTATTGCTGTGCCTGGATAAGTTCTTTTTTGGTCGCCATCGGGGTTACGCGATTCCTGCAACCGTGACGCCAAGCGGAAGGAGCAGGGCGAGCGCGATGAGATCAACGGCATCAGCAATGCGACCAACGGCCATGCGTGGTTTGGTCGGCAGTAACGTGAGCGATACGATGACTGCCGCAACAAGGCCGAAAGCCAGCACCAGGCTCTCGCGCCAGTCGGGGTGGAGCACAACAGCCGAAACTCCCGTGACAACGAGGCCGATGACGCTTGTGCTCATGATGGTGAGTACGTCGGCTTTTGCGTACACTTCACGTGCTTTGAGCATCATGCCAACAAAACAGAGGGCGCACAGAATGGCGCCGATCACTCCGGAGCCAACAACGATGGGGGCGGCGATGACGGTTACAACGCCAAGCGCGGCCCGGGTAGCCAGCAAAACACGCTGGCCTCGTTCGAACTGAGCGGTAATGTTTGCCGGGTCGATCGGTTGTGGGTCCGCAAAAATCTCTTGGTCATTCTGCGGCGTGATGATCTGTAGTTTTGAGGTCGACATTGCGAGCCATGGCAACCCATTGCCGAGCGTTGCGGCGAGGGCGAGCGTGAGGGCAAAGACGCCGCTTGGCGCAAAATCAAAAAGCGCCGTGACACTGGCTGCCACCGCAATGACAAGGCCGCTGATTCCTGGCACGAGGGCGACTTCTTTGTTTGTTGGGATGACCAATACCCCGATGAAGCTGGTGAGCGCCGCACCCCCGCCGAGGGCGGCGAGCGGCCAGCCAAAGAGATTCTCGCCGGCGACCGCGGTATAGCCAGCGACCGCCCCAAACACAGACGCAATCAGGATCAGCACGAGGCCGGCGACTTCTTGCTTCACGCGCCCAAGAACGCTGCCAACCGTAATCAAGAGGAGGGCGGCGCATCCTGCAATCAAACTCGTGAGCTGTGACGATTGGGGTGCGCCGAGGAGCAACGCCGCTCCGACGACGAGAAGCGCAGCGCTTGTCGCAAGCGCGGTATACGAACTGTTCTGCGCCGTCCACGGCTTGTGCTGGCGTTCAACGGTGTCGGCAACTGCCTCGACGATGTCGTCATAGACCTTTGGCTCTGCCTGAGTTGCGCCGCAGTTGAGTGTATAGAGTTCGCCGTTGCCAGCGCCCTGCGAGGCAAGGCCAGCTGCGGGGTCGAGCGTTGTCCCCGCCGCGTTCACGAGTGAGTAGCCGCCGTAGACCAGGAGCGGATCAAGTACGCCAAGGCTTCTCGCGAATTCGGGAAGCAGCTCGGCAAGTGGCGTTTGCGAGGGAACTCCGACGTCGAGACGACGTTCGTTGCAGGTCACGGTGATACGGATGAGCGTGTTAACTGCCGCGCCTGACGCAGGTTGGGGGGTCATTGGCTGTCCTCAGTCCGAAGCGAATTCGGGTAAAGAAATCGGGGGAAGTGGCCTTTCAGCCGTGCCACGGCTCCAACTGTAGCGGATGCCTAATGGTCCCACCTACGCACGATCGGCAATCAAACGCGGTATCGAGACCGTTTCGCAGTCAAACGCACGCACACATTTGTAAGGGTCGAGTGTCTGCGAGCGTTTTCCATCCACGGTAAAAATAAGTTATCCACAACTCTCATATTGATAACTTTTTGCGTAGCGTTGGTATTGGCGATTGTGTTGATCAAAGTCGATGTACTAGTCTCAAAACGTTCTGGATTATTTATTGTTCAGTATTGCTTTGGGGGGATGCGACCAAATTTACGCATCCCTTTTTTTGTGCCCAAAATCTGGGTCGAACTAGTGGAGGTGTAATCATGGCTGGTGTCATTTCAGCTGAAGAAGATGCGCTCAATAAGGGTGCACGTGCGGTTGCTGAGGCCCACGGGTCTATCAAGCAGCAGGTCTCGAAGGTTCGCTCAGAGGTTGAGCAGCTTGGCGGGGCATGGCAGGGTGCAGCGGCCGTTTCGTTCCGCAACCTGATGTCCGAATGGAACGGCAAAGCCGAGCGCCTCAGCCAGGTGCTTGACCAGTTGCAGCAGAACCTCGTCACAACTGACAAGGTGCAGCAGGAGCTTGAGCAGGAGCACAACGACTCCATCCGCAACCTCGGTTCGCTGATGAGCGGCATCTAAGCCTTTCGTTTTCAACGTTTTTCATTATTCAAAAGGATTGAGACCCATGCAGTCAATGTCAGTAACACCAGAGATGGTGAACTCGCTCTCTGAGCAGATCCGTACCGACTCGAACAACATCCGTCAGACGCTCGACACCCTCGAGGCAAACGTCAAGACGCTCAAGAACTCGTGGCAGGGTGAGGCCCTTGAGTCTTACAACCAGGCCGAGCGCGAGTGGAAGCAGCTTGTCGAGCAGATGAACGCCACGCTCGTGCGCATCTCCTCGGCAACCGGCGAGATGGCTAACGCGTACGTCAGCAAAGACAAAGCAAACGCTTCGCTGTTTCAGTAAATCGCGTTATCGGGTGTCCGTCTGTCGCTGAGTCGCGCCGCGCGGACACCCCAACCAAACTTTTCCCCCGTCAGTTTTGCTTCCTCGTTGTCGAGGCAGCGTCACCGAGAGTTGGAGCACCGTCGTGGCCTCAAAAAAAATCAGCGTCAGCGCCGAAACCGTTGCGCAATCGATTTCAAAACTGAACAACGCCTCGCAAGACATTTCAGGCGTTGACCTTCCCAAAAATGGGGCTCAGCCTGACATCAAGGGTGTTGACGTCTGGCCTACCCAGAGCTTTCACACTACCTTTGCCCAAACACTTCAGTACCTTGGTGCGGTTGCTGATGGCTTTTCGGCAAAAATGGGCGAGACCGCGGAGAACATTAGAACCGTTGTCACAAGCATCGGCGAGGTGAACGACCAAATCTCTACGAGTCTCAACACGATGACGGCAGAGGCTGCAAGCATCAATGTGGATGCCATTGCTTTGAACGGGTCTACGAGCGTTGGCAGCGAACATGCCGGTGGTTCTTCATCGTGGAGCGCCGGCAGCTCGAATGCGCAGGGCTCGTTCTGATGAAGCACACTCCGGAGAAACGGCATGCCATCGTTCGTCTTGGGCTGGGTGTCGGCATTGCCGCGCTGCTCTTATCTGCGACGCCGGCAAGCGCGGTTGGAGAGCCAGGGCTCTGGTACTTTGACCGGTACGGGGTGACGGAGGCCCACGCGGAAGGGTACACCGGGCAAGGCGTCAAGATCGCTGTTATTGACGGCCAGATCAACCCAGACCTGCCTGAGTTGGCAGGTGCCAACCTCACGGTGAAAGAACCGTCGTATTGCGAGACATCACTTACTGATAGCACCCGCTTGCCCGCCGCTTCCTCCAATCCAGGTGCGCTGCACGGTACCGCGATGGTCTCGCTAGTTGCGTCTAATGGCGTTGGAGTTGGCGGGCAACAAGCGCCAAAGGGCGTCGCGCCAGGGGCAGAAGTTACTCTCTACACCGTTATGATTCGCTACGACGGATCCAAAGACGTGGATTGCTTCCGAGATGGGGAGATCTCACAGGGAAACACAGCCATGCTCGGCGAAGCGATTACCGACGCGATTAATGACGGCGCGGATATCATTTCCTTATCTATGACCAGCGCTGGTCTGGGAGATGCTAAGGACGCCTATATTAGGGGCCTGAGACAGGGAGTCATTTTCTTGGCGGGAGTGAGTAATAACAAAGCTCCGACCCTTGCAGGCTCTCTGGCCGCCCTCAACGGGCTTGTAACCATTCAGGGGATGGATGAGAACGCCCTGATTCAAGAGATTGCTGATATACCAGACAAACGTACGGACCTGGTGGGGCCTGGCAGCGGAATCGCAACTATTGAAGAAAACTTCTCGTCATATTCTGTGAGCAGTGGTTCCTCGAATGCGACTGCAATTACGTCGGCAATGCTTGCCATCGTCAAGTCAAAGTATCCGAGTGCAACCTCTAACCAGCTGATTCAGTCCCTCATTCATAACACGGGCCCTGACGATCACGACCTGGTCTTCGACGAGACTGGGTACTGGGGATACGGCCCTGTTTCTTTGCAACACATGCTGCGAGAAGACCCCGCGCAGTATCCAGACGAGAATCCGTTGATCAACAAGGATTCCAAATACGATGTCGTGTTTCCCACCTATGAAGAAATCTACGGAGACGACACCGTCGCGACTTCGCCCCCAACCCCCGAGAAAAAGCCAAGAGAAACATCCAAGGGCTCTGTAGAAATTGGTGTCGTGCCTTCAGGCAACTCGGGGTTGCCTGTCATCGCAATCGTCGGGTCAGGGACTGTTGTGGTGTTGGTTCTTGCTGCGCTTGGAACGTGGCTCGTGCTGAGTAGAAGAAGGAAGCGCGTACTCGCTGGATCTAACTATGGCGATAACGGCCAACTGCCCACGGCGTATCCTCAATATCCTCAATCTGCGCCCCCTGCAAATCCATACGAAAGGTAACTGCACATCATGGCCATTAATCCCTGCCCTGTGGCAGATAACGAGATGATCTTGCGAGAAATCGCAAATGCCCCACACTGGGTATTTGGATACCGGCTTCGTGACCTTTCCCAGGCCTTTGCTGATTCGAGTACGAGCATCAAGAGGCTAGAGGGCAACCCCGGCTGGAGCGGCGCATCAGCTGATGCGGCAAAGACCCAGATCAGCCGAATGGCATCACGTATGGCAAATAACTCATCGCTTGTCGCTGACATCCGTGTGAAAATGCAGGAGGCTAACGCGGTGCTCGACGAGGCTAAGAACCGTCTGGCGAACCTGCCGGAGGCGGGTCTGGGTTTTTGGGATTCGGCGGGTACTTGGCTTGGTGCAGTCTTTGACGGTGAAGACGTCGACGAAAAAATTCAAGAGAAAGAACACGAAAAATCTATTGAGCGCGAAAACGCAGCTAAGTCTGCCTTGGACGACATTCAAAGTCGTCTGCACCAAATCGCGGTTGGTCTCTCTCAAGTAACAGCCTCAATAGAGCGTGAAAGTCCGATTCACGTTCAGTCACCGGTGCCAAGAGGCCCCGGCTATGCTCCAGGCGGAGGCGCGGGCGGAGGACCTGGCAGTGGCGGGCCAACGGTCGGCCCTCCTCGTGGAGGCGGAGGAAGCATGCCACCGCTCCCAACGCCAGGCGACAGGCCGTCGGGTGAATGGCCACGCGATGAACGCGGGCGGGTAGAGTCTGGTGGCGGATTACGCCCGAGCTTTCCCAGCGGCGAAAACGATTATCCAAACTACCCTGGTTATCCGACCTATCCAGGCGGGCCCGGCTACGTTCCCGGCGATTATGACAACGGCTACGAGTATAAGCCGGGTCCCGGATACACTCCTGGGCCTGGATACGACGGAGGCAGTTCCTACACCGGGAGCTCAAACAATGGCTATTCTTCATCCCCCTCGGCGGACAGCAGCATGTCGGGTGGAACGACTTCTCTCGGTGGTGCGGGACTCGCCGGTGGCGCAGCCGCGGCCGGACTGGGGGTAGCCAGCAAACTTGGTGCCGGAGGGCTCGCCTCCGGTTTGAACGGCGCAGGTTTGTCAGGCACACTTGCAGCCCCGGGAGCTGCTGCAGCTGCGGGCACGACAGGCTCAAGCGCCGGTGGTTCTTCCGCAGGCGGACGTGGCGGGATGGGCATGATGGGTGGCGGTGGAGCCGCTGGTGGTTCGGACAAAGACAAAAAATCTGGCAGCCTCGGACTGATCGCGCCAAAGCTCGAAGATGAAGATCCACGCATCGCTCGGAAGGCCTCAGGAGCGAAAGCCGGGTCTCGTGAGAGCAGAGACGCGGTAGGTAAATAGATGTCTGAAATGAACAGGGGACTCTGCGATGCTGGATGGAAAGGCGAAACGAGTGAATGATCATATCGGCGTAGACCGAAAATCGATAGAGTCGATGCAACATGCGCTGGGCGAATCGACGAATTACATTGGCCAGATCCTTCAGGACATGGATGAACAAGTTCGTTTGCTGCGCTCGCAATGGTCGGGAGATGCTGCTGACGCCTATGAACTTTCGAAACGTGAATTCCTATTCAACCTTGATGGCATGCATTTGTCATTGGGCCGTTTTTCTGATGCCGTCGGTGAGTCTAACCGTCTGTATTCGGATGTCGAGAAGACGAACGCGAACCTCTGGGCGAGGTGACCTCGTCATGGCGAGGTTAGTTACCTTTATGGATGGCAGGTGTGGGGCTGATGACCAGTAACATCTTCTCTAGTGTTGACAGGCTGAAGGCCTTTCAACGCAATGTCGCCAGGGCTAAGATTCAGCTCCAACTGGTAGCGGATGATGCTTCGGAAGGAATCTCGGGCACGGATGAAAAGGCTATTGTCAGGTTTCAAGTTGACGCCGATTCAAGACCGATAAGAATCCAACTTGACCCAGCATGGGAACGTTGTGTTCGTTGGTCTGACCTTGGTCCAACCATTATGGAAGCGTATAACAGGGCGCTTCACTCTCGAGCGGAAATATGGGGTCAGGCACTCGTAGATGTGGAACAGGCACCCATCTCTCGAGTTGACTTACATACGCACGATGAAACACAGATAGATAGTAAGAGACGCGCTAATTCGCTTGGGCAGCGCTTTGAAGAGTTGCTTGATGTCCAGTCCGAACTTGGGCGTTATACGTCTCGAGCTTCCGACTTATATGCTGCATCACGTGTTTTCAATAGCTCAGATGGATGCGTGGCGTTGCAGGCTGAGGGTGTAAATATTTCGTCCTTGGAGTTTGAGGAGAACCGAATCAAATTTATGAGTGCCGAGAGTATTGAGCGTTCCGTGTTGGAGGTATTTCAGAATGCATGGTCCGTTTCCCAAACGATTCAGGAGGACTTGGAGAGTGAGTTTCCAAAAATTGCGAACTATAAACGTGGACAGTAGAGTTCAGGACTCAGATTGTCGCATTGAACTAAGCGGGCAGGTATGACTGCTCAAGGATTCAACGTCTTCCTCGATGAACTGACGAACGACGCACAAACTTGGGATGGCTTTGCAGAAGAGATGCGTGCGTTGCTCGTAATAGCAGAGACAGGTTGCAATATTCCGGACTATGTCATTGATGGAATTGCCTATGGCATGGGGCTCAAAGGTACTTTCGATGTCGCCCATACGGATTTTGTTGAGCACTTGAAATCAGGCGTCGACTACTTTGCTTCAATCGGACCGATCCTTCGGCAAACTCGAATTAATTACGAGGCTGCTGACGGCTATGCCCGTTGGCTGCTCGAACAAGCACAATGAATTACTAGGTTCTACATCAAGGTGAAACATGACTAATGAAAACGGCTTGGATGCCCCAAGTGCGCCAGTGTTCTGGGAAGCGCTCGAACTGTTGCACGAGAATTTGGCGTCGGTCGTTACTGGTATCAACGAGTGCGTGGAGAAATTTAACAGCAGAGACTTGGTTACTTCAGCCTTACTTGCATGGGGCGATCACAACGGAAAAATTGCTGATGCTCTGACGGAGGCAGTGAACGGAATAAACGAGCTTATGGCCGAAATAGCTAAGTTCTTATCGCCGGGCGATCCGTTCCAGCTGATTGAAATCGCCAGTTCCTGGGTGACGGTCAGAAAAGGACTATCTGGTCTGACCACGCCAATAGAGACTGACTTCCGTGCCGGCAAATATTGGAGTGGGAGGGTCGGCGATAACTACGAAAACCTTCCTGCTCTTCAAGCGACAGCAGTGGCAGCGATTGGTGCGAAACCCAAAGAATTTGCTGATGCTCTCAACTCGCATGCAATTAGTGTAATTAGTGTTTGGTTTGGTATTTGCGATTCGATCGCTAGTTACATGCTTGATCAGACTAAGAATATTGCTGAGTTCGTTTCGGCATCTCCAACTAAATGGCTAGATATTATGCCGCACATCGTAAATCTCGTAGTGACGGTCCTAGAGCTAGTCTCGGAGCTATTCATTGAATTTCGCGATTACGGAACTGATGTTTTTGGTGCAGCTAGGGATTTTAAAACGGTGATGTCTGATGCATCGGGGACCAACCGAGGAAAATGGCCCACGCTTTCAATGGATGGGGTATGACTCGAGAATGGAAGCGCGTGATAAATCAATATAAACGGTCGAGCCGAAGACCTGTCGGGCTGATTGCGGTCGTGTTTACCGTTGTGTTGACGATTTCGTCGTGCGGACTTCCACCAGACAATGAGGAACCTGTGCGTTTTAGCGAGGAAGAGCAGGCACTCGCGGACTATGTCACCGAGGTCTTTGAATACCTTGACGAGGGAAAAGCCGAACAGGCCGCGGAACTGTTGGGCCTCGATTCTGGGCGAGCCGCCTGTCCCATGCTTTTGACTGATGAGATTTATAAAACAGTTGATAATCGGCCGACCAATTTTGAGCTGAGCGAAGTGATCCACGCGAAAGAACTCAAGGAAGGCTACGCAACCAAAGTGACCTACACTCTGGGGAAAACGGGCAAACAGGTCAGCGAGACGTACACTTTCGGACGGAACGACGATGGAGACTTCTCTATAGGGACTATGGAGTTCTTTGGTTTCTACCCGACTTTGGCGAAGCCTGAAACGCGCGCGCCAGGGGAAATCACGGTTCAGGGGCAATGTAGCGATGTTCTCTCGTACCCGGACAGGAAGAGTGGACAGGATCGAGTTTTTGCTTTTCCAGGGACCTATGACATTGCGTACACTGACCCTACCGGCATTGCTGAGACTGATTCGAAGAGAGCCAGCATTGGGTCGTATCAGGAAATGGTCGACGTTGAACTTGCCGCAGAAATACTGGAGTCAACGGTAAAAGAGGCTAGTGCGCTTCTTGACCAACGGGCAGATAATTGCTTGACGAACGCCCTTGTTTATCCCGACTGTCCACCTGAGCTGAGTGACAGATACGGCGTCGTCGAAAACGCGCGACTCTCTGGAACGTTTGAGGCGGAGATCTACGAGCTTGGTGCTGACTGGAGGGTTCAAACAGTTGGGAAAGTTCCCACACTTGAGACTCAGATTCAAGGCGGTTTGAAGCAGACCAGCAAGTATTTCCAAGGAGGAATCTTGACACGTGGTGTGGACGGTCAGCTTCAGCTGGATGCATCTCAAGCAGATCCCAGGTAGACGGCGCTTCCCCATTATCAGATGAATCTCTGGAACGACATGGGCAGCAATCTCATTTGCCTGTTTGGGAGATACGGGTTTGGCTGCCCCCAAAAGAAACCGCTCATTTTGAAAGGCCAGACTCTCGTCATGCTTGATGACACAAGCCTTCCGACACCGTCCCTGAGCCGGGGAGTGAAAACAGGGCAAAGCTGACGTGGTGGAAGGGCCAGATGGGCCTGAGGGTGTAGTTCGGCCGCTCAATTACCAGATGTGGGAGGTGTCGCAGAACATAAGGGCATTGAAACGCCCGTATGAATCGATAGGTTGCGGACCTTTTCATTCGAATAATGTCTGGTTAGCAGCGAATAAAGCATCGTTCAAGAACCGAAAAGGTAATTGGAGATGTGACCTGCTGTGTGTCATTTCAACGGTGGAGTGAACCTCGGTCGTGGCCGGTAATGCACAGCTGCCCTTCACCACTGGTGGACAGGGCTTTTGTGATCTGTTGGAGGGCGAATGGTTGTGCGTAAGATCTATTTTGGGAATAGGTCAGTTGCAACAGAGCAACCAACAGGCCGAATGGCTTCCCGTTCACGCCACGTGCTGAAGCCTTACTCGAAGCGCAGCTGGACGAATCGAAGCCGCATAAATCGTTACGAGGAGCGGAGCATCCATGACCGAAATCATACGAGCGGATACAGATCGGCTGAGGTCTGCTGCGAGATTATTTGGTCGTGTGGCGCAGTCCCTCAGCGATGGGTCGGAGAACCGAGCATCCAGAGACAAAGACCTGCGGCTCGTGTGGCGGGGCGATGCGTCCGACCGGTATGAGGATGCCACCGGCAGGATTGTGGTCCATGAGCGGTCGGATTCCGAGCAACTCATGTTCATCGCCCGAGCCGTTGCGGCCATGGCCGAAGACTTTGTGAAGGTCGAGGACGAACTGGCAAAGGCGTGGTCGTAATGGCTCAGATACATGCGGATCTGCCTGCGATGGCAACGCTTGAGGCTACGCTCATGCTGGCGACGGATTCCCTCCCACAACCTTCCGGCAACGCGAGCGATTGTCATTCACTCAAGGTTGTCTCTGCGGTTTCCGATACCTTGAATGTCCTCGAAAGCCTGTGGCAAGCCGTTGACCACACGCTGACGATTCTTGGCCAAAAGACCAAAGACACGATCGATCTCTACGCCGCAATCGATAACGATGCGTCAAGCCGGCTGAACGGTGCCCTGATATGAGTTGGCCGCAGGACGACCCAGGGGCTGGCGCCTTTGAAGGTCTGCGCGAATTCACTCAGAGTCTTCACAAGCAGCGTGAAGCGGTGCAAAGTATTTCGGCCACCTTGCGGACGGCGCGTTCGCAGCGATACGACGTCTGGACAGGCACTGCAGCGGAGGCCTGGTCAACGAAGCTTTCCAAGCTCGACAAAACTGTTGCTCCGCTTGACGATGCCTTTCAGCAGATGATCCAGGCTTCCAATGCCTATGAGGATGCGGTTGTCGCGATCAAAACTGAGGTTGGGCCCGTTCTTGAGTTGAAAGATTGGGCTCAGCGTGAGCGTCAACTCCTGAACAAAAACACTGACCGAACCGATTTATCGGAGCAGGCAATAGAAGAGGTGCAGGCGCGAGCTGCCACACTGCGGCGTACCGAAAATGAAGTTGAGCGGAGGCTGCTGGAGTTAGCCAAGCGACGACGCGAAGCCGACTCTGACGCGGAGCAACGGATCCGTTCATCTCATGCCACCATTACGCAGATTCGGCAAGCGTTGAAATCTGACGGCCGCGCATCCATCGGTTCGAAGCGATTGCCTGTTGAGAAAAATCCCAAAAAGATGACGCTGGCAGACTTGCGGAGACTGACGGCTGACCAGCTGGATGATCTCCCACCAGCGGAGCTCAGGGAACTTGCCAACCGGTTGAGTAACAATCCTGAGGCGGCAGCCGAGTGGTGGGATCGCCTGACCCCTGAGCAGCAGGAGCGTCTCATCAAGCATGCGCCCGAGCTGATCGGCTTGCTGGACGGAGTGGCTCCCGATGCGCGGGTGGCGGCTAATAAGGAGGTTGCAGCGGGTCAGTACGAAGCGAACGAGGAACGCATTCGGGAGCTTGAGAAGCTGCCGTATTCTCTAGATATTGGGACGCGAACGGGACGTCAGGGTGAAATAGATGCGCTGAAGCTTGAAAACTCCTATCTCAAAAAGGCAAAGAATGGTGAGATTCAGCTCTATACATACGACCGAGGTGCGGACCGTCTGGTGGAAATGATCGGAGATCCCCAGACGGCAACTCAGCAGTTCACCTTTATTCCCGGTACGGATTCGAACTTTTCTGGTTTTTTCAACGGAACGACACAAGGACTTGCTTCAAGAGTCGCAGAATCTGTCCCAGGGACCCTCGCTTTCGTCTGTAAAGACGGTCCGTATCCTAAATTCCCGCCGTGGGATGACCGCTTTACAGGTTCCGCCTCCGTCACTGCTGAGCTCGGCCAGCGCCAGGCTCGCTTACAAGCTGGAATTGATGCCGCGGGCTACGGCGCGCTCCCAAACACCGCGGTTGGACATTCTGCAGGGCTTGCAATTCTGACGTCGAGTGAAACCGCAGGGGCCGGGTACGACAACGTGGTCTCATTATCAGGAATTGGTATGAATGACCAATGGTCACCAAACCCGGGAACGTCATATTACGACTACACAACGGAGAGAGACTTCATTCTTCCGCTACGTGGCATAGACACGGGCGGTGATTGGGGCTATCCGCTTGAACCTAATAGAGAGAACGGATTCACTGTGCTTGACTCAGGAATTGAAACGAAGTGGACCAACCCCTTTGGTGGACACAGTCAAATTGCTTCAGAGGACTCCAGCACACAAGTAAGAGATGGGCTCGCGGATCTTCTGCGGGGGATGAGGCCGGCCGGCGCATGAGAGCACTCAAGGTAACGGCGATCATAGTATTAACGTTTCTCACGACAGGATGTGAACTAGTGAACTCGATTAGTGGTCAGAGAACCTTCGAAGAAGAGCAGGCGTGGGCACTCGCCCTAAGGGGTGAGTTTGAAGCTGAGATACCCAAGAGTGCGATTCTGAAGGAAGAGGATCACGACGTCCTCGATCCCTGTGGGAACGGAACCACCGCATTTGAAGGAATCCGCTATTTCTTTATGAAGGATGACGAGTTTGATCGTGTGGCTTGGCTCGACTCCATTGTCGAGCGGTACGAGGCTCGTGATGATTGGGCGGTCGAACGCAAAGTCAGAGTTGATGACCCAAGTGAGACGACCGCGGGCGTCACGTTGTTCGGTGCAGGAGAGAGGTCGGTTAGCGTTAACGAATCCTATGCCAAAGATAAGACGCCCATCCTGGTTATATCGGTGGGCACCGACTGCGGTATCGGCGAGCCATACATCGACCAATAACTTCCCAACGAGTCGGTAACAGCGAGCATAAAGCGCAAAGAGTCGGTACTGTAAACGAGGGGGTAAATCGTGAAGGAATGAGGTTGCCCCATGGGCGCAAGCGCGCTTGAACGCTGCCGCGTTGTTGTTGCGCACGGCAAAGTTCGCAGTGACATCTCCATTCCCTCGAATGTTCCCCTTGGCGACACCCTCAATTTCTTGGGAATTGTCCCTGCCGGAGCCATCGTGCTGCTCCCCAACGGGAGCCAAGCAGACCTGTCTCTTGCCCCAGAGAATGGTTCGTCTGGCGGCGTTGCTGACGGCACGCTTCTGACGATCGTGACAGGTAACGGGGCGGAAACGCTACGCCGTGCCGCGCATCCTTTGGTGGGAAGTCGCGCGACACATGGGCGCGCTGTTTGGTTGTTTGTGGCCGTACTGGCGGGACTGACCGTCACCACGGCATGGTTGAACACGGCCAACGACCACGGCTCAATTATCCCTGCAACCGTCTTGAGCTTTGTGGCCGCAGCGTTTGGAATCGCGGCGTGTATTGCCGCGATCTCGAGCACGCGGTCACCGGTCGGAACCGTCAGCGTGAGTGCGCTGACGGTGCCGCCGCTGCTTGCGTTCTGCGCCGGTTTTGTGGCCATCCCACCCAGCTTCACCGAATCCCTGCACCTCGCCATGTTTTGCGGGTTACTCGGCGCAACCGTGGCGGCGGCAGCCGTCCACCTGCTGAGAGCGCAACCCCTAAGGGCAAGCTCAACCGGCCTCGTGCTGACCACGTTGGCAATCATGGCTGGGCTGTGGGGCATTACCCTGCAGCTTGGCATCCCCCAGACGTTTGCCGCCGCCCTGGTTGCCGGGTTTGCGCCCCTTGCCCTGCGGATACTGCCAAGCCTGTGCCTCGACGTTGACGACGGTCAGCTGGTTGAGTACGACCAGTTCATGGGGGCAAAGTGGACGGTGCGCGGGGCTACGCCTGCCGCCTCCAGCTCTGTAACCGAGGGCGATGTTGCCCAGATGCTCAACAATGCGCGGTCGCAGTTGGCCACAGGAACCGTGCTCTTCAGCGTGCTTCCCGTTGCGCTCATTCCTGTAGTGCTGACCTCGGTTGTGGATGCCCCAATCGAACGGATCGGCTCCATCGTGCTGGTCGTTTGCATCATTGCATCCTTCGCGCTCACGCCTCGACGAGCGAGCGCGCCCCTGCAGCGTTGGGTGCCGCGGGCAGCGGCTGCGGCGCTCCTGGCACAGCTCGCGGCGCTCGGATTCTTGAGCCTGTCAGACAGCGGAAAAATGATGGCAACCTTTCTCACCCTCGGCATCGGATTAGGAATGGTGGCTGCGGTGGTCCCTGTGTCAAAAGGGGTACGTTCCCTCGGTTTATCTCGATTTGCGGATGCCGTCGAATCGTTGGCAACGGCGCTCGCCCTCCCCGCGGCGTGCGCTGCCGCCAGCCTGGTAGAGATCGTGAGAGGGATGGTTTCTTCATGACTAATATGCAGCAGAGCTACGTTGCGGCCGGGCCGGTAGCAGAGTCGCACTCGCGTGCGAGCTGCGGCCAGCAGCTGGCATCAACCATGGCGTTTTGCATCATGTGCGGTGCGACGCAGCATCGGCAGGGAACGGTCTCGTATGCTCAGACGGCGGCGGCTCCCGCCCAGTTTGTGTCGGCGGCACCGCTTTCGGCTCCCCGCACATCCGGGGGGCTGACCGACGCCTTTGGCTCGCTGCGTCCCGCTACAACAGGTGCCAGGCTCGCGGCGTTTACTGTTGACGTGCTGAGTGTGCTGCTTCTCGCTGCGTTGGTATGGTTCGGAAGTGCAGCCTTCTTCGGCGAAGCAAATGTTGTCTATACCGTCCTTGCGGCAGGAGAACTTGCGGTTGGGCTCTGGGTTTGGCAGGCAACGAGAGGGGCGACCATCGGGAATGTGCTCCTGCGAATCCGGGTGACGCGAGCAGAGCATCCATTAGCGATGGGGGCAGCCCGTGCAGCAGGGCGCGCGGCGGTGACTCTTGCGGGGGGTCTCATCGCGGGTATTGGCAGCTGGGTTATCGTGGCTTCGTCTGCGTGGGATGCTTCGGGTCGTCGACGCGGTTGGCAAGACAAAGCTGCACGTACCCAGTCAGTGTTTCTTCCTCCCCGCAGAAAAATCGTTGCTGGCCGTACCGTAATATCAGATCCGGTCTATCACTATATGGAGCCGAGCCAGCAGTTGCAGGCCGGACTTGGCAGCTTCGCCGCGCCAACTGTGAGCAGTACCCGCACAAACACGGCGTCTGCGCCCGGTGCGGCAGGGAGCAACGCCCGGCGGCAGAACAGCGAGGCCCTTGAGGAGAGCGCCGGGGTTGGGGAATCTTTTGGTTCGCTCA
This sequence comes from Lysinibacter cavernae, assembly GCF_011758565.1. Classification (GTDB taxonomy): domain Bacteria; phylum Actinomycetota; class Actinomycetes; order Actinomycetales; family Microbacteriaceae; genus Lysinibacter; species Lysinibacter cavernae. The sequence goes on along the minus strand of NZ_JAAMOX010000001.1, from coordinate 2,107,845 downwards.
TGCCAGGAGTCCATTTTGAGAGCTCTCGCGGCCAGTCTGCTCGTGCCTCTCGCCCTGGGCACGAGGCGGAGTATGAGACGTTTGGTACTCAGAGAGGCAGCGCGCCCTATTCAGAAACAGAAGGCTCCGCGCTCGAACACAGCAACACCAACAGGATGGTGCCCCCTGTGCCTGGTCAGCCCCTCCTCCCAGTGAGTGCTGAACCCGAACCGTTTGTCGTACCCGACCTATTCAGTGCTCGAGCCGAACCTGCCCCAGAAGGTGAGCCTGTGCTTGAGCAAGAACTCGTGGTTTTGGATGCTCGGGTCACGTCGCTCCTGTTGACTTTTGACACCGGTCAGCAACTGTATCTCGTGAGCCCCGGCACTGGTCTCATCGGTCGAAACCCGCGCCAGCGCTACGAGACGGACCAGGTTTTCTCGGTTGAAGACCCCGACTCCACCCTGTCAAAGGCCCACATTGAGTTTGAGGCGAACGGTGAGGTGCTGCGCATCATGGACAACAACTCCACAAACGGTACTGACATTACGTACGCCGACGGAAGCCTCGTTTCCGTCGTTCCGGGAGAACTGTTCGAGGTTCCTCCAGGAGCGACCGTTCGGCTTGGCGACCGAGCATTCAACGTACATCCCATCTGGGAGTAGGCACCGCCGAGCGCTTGCCCTGCACAACTTCTGCCCAGAAATCACTCCTGCCCCCGAGGAAAAACCCCATGTCTGACCTGAATTCCGGATCACAACGCTTGGCTCCGCCCAAAGCACCATCGGGAAAAATTACCCTCCAGGCCCCGCCAGAGATTGAGGCGAGCGACGGTGTGAGCTCGCTGCTGAGCTCGATGATGCCGATGCTCGGCAGCGTGGGCGCAATCGTCATGGTCACCATGAACAATGCGAGCCCAACCGGTTTTCTCACGGGTGGGATGTTCCTGCTCTCGTCGCTGGGGTTCGTCGCGGTTAACGGGTGGCGGCAGCGCTCGCAGCAGCAGGCATCCACCCTCGCCAACCGACGCGAATATCTTGCCTACCTTTCGGAGCTTCGAAAAACCGTTCGCATCGCAGCAAAACAACAACGAAGGGCCGCGCTTTGGGCAAACCCTGCGCCGTCGTCGCTCATCTTCCTCGCCGACGAAAAAACACGGGTTTGGGAACGCTCGTCGGAGGATGCCGACTTCTTGCAGGTGCGTGTCGGCGTCACGAACCAGCCGCTGTGTCTCGCCCTCGAAGCGCCCGAGCTGCCGCCGCTGGCGCAGCTCGACCCAGTCGCTGCGTCGGCTGCACACCGATTCATGGTGACCCACCATCAGCAGCCAAACCTGCCCCGCTCGATTGGCCTTGCCGACTATTCGCATGTTGAGGTCACCGGCGGTGAAGACGACGTGCGCGGAATCGCCCGGGCACTGATCTTGCAGGCTGCAACGATGCACAGCCCCGACCAGTTGCAGATCGCCATCCTCGCCGACACCGAGGCTATCCGTCAGTGGGAATGGGCAAAGTGGCTCCCACACGCGAACTCACCACGCGCATCTGACGGGGTCGGGGCGGTGCGGATGATCGCCCCGGCGCTCGCAGAAATTCAAGACCTTCTTCCAGAAGAGGTCGCCGAGCGGCCACGATTCTTTCGGGGGTCAAGCAGCCATACACCGCACCTCATCGTGGTGGTTGACGGCGGGCATATTCCTCGGGGCAACCCCATCGTCACCGATGAAGGTGTGTCTGGGGTGACCGTGATTGATTTGCCTGCCAGCTGGGACGAACTTGACGAGCCGAATCGCCTTCGGCTGGCGGTCGGCGCACGCTCGGCATCCGGCAACCCAATGATTGAGCTTGTGCACAGCGATTCGGTTGGGCAGTCGCTAGAGGCCGACGTCATTAGTGTCGCCGAGGCTGAAGCCACCGCGCGCCGGCTAAGCCCCCTCGTGGTCAATGACGGCTCACAAGCCGTTGAGAATAGAGTCGCCGCCTCGGACGAGCTAGTTGATCTGCTCGGTCTTGGCGATGTACGCGACTTTGACCTTGACCGTGCGTGGAGGCCGCGTCTGCAGCGTGATCGACTTCGGGTTCCGATCGGGCTGACGAGCGAAGGCGTACCGATCGCTCTCGACATCAAAGAGTCAGCGCAGCAGGGGATGGGCCCACACGGCCTGATCATCGGGGCGACAGGATCCGGTAAATCCGAGGTCCTCCGCACGTTGGTGCTTGCCCTTGCGCTCACTCATTCACCTGAACAACTCAACTTTGTGCTTGTTGACTTTAAAGGCGGAGCGACCTTTGCCGGTATGGCCGGCATGCCCCACGTGTCAGCAGTGATCACCAACCTTGGCGAAGAACTGACCCTCGTCGATCGCATGCAGGATGCGCTGCAAGGCGAGATGGTGCGCCGCCAAGAGCTGCTGCGTTCAGCCGGAAACTTCGCGAATGTCACCGACTACGAGAAAGCCAGACTTGGGGGCCGCACCGACCTTGCGCCGCTTCCCGCCCTGCTGATTGTTGCCGACGAATTCTCCGAACTGCTTGCGGCGAAGCCCGAATTTGTTGAGACCTTCGTGAACATTGGGCGCCTTGGCCGTTCGCTGCAGGTGCACCTCCTGCTGTCGTCGCAGCGCCTGGAAGAAGGCAAGCTTCGCGGCCTCGATTCGCACCTGTCGTACCGCATTGGTCTTCGCACGTTCTCGGCCGCCGAATCGCGGACCGTGCTTGGTGTTCCCGACGCGTACCATCTGCCGCCCCTTCCCGGCGTTGGCTTCCTGAAGGAAGACACCACCACGATGACGCAGTTTCGGGCGTCCTACGTCTCAGGGCCGCCGCCGGCACGCAAAGCGATCTCGTCGATTGCCGGCGAGCAGCGTGAGATTACTATCGAGCCGTTTACCGCGGCCCCGGTGATCGCTCGGCAAGATGCCGTCGAGGAACATGTTGTGGCCGAAACTGTCAAGGAAGAACGCAGCACCTTCGACATCGCCGTTGAGCGGATGACTGGGCGTGGCCCTGCCGCCCACCAGGTCTGGTTGCCGCCGCTCGTCATCCCGGCCAGCCTCGACCAGCTGATGCCTGACCTTGCAGCCGATCCTCAACTCGGCCTCATCTCCCACACCTGGCGCAATGCTGGCGACCTGGTTGTGCCGCTCGGTATTGTTGACCGTCCGCTTGAGCAGCGACGTGAAAACCTCACAATTTCGCTTGGAGGTGCGGCAGGCCACATGGCAATTGTTGGTGGCCCGCTCACCGGAAAGAGCACGCTTGCGAGATCGCTGCTCGTCTCGTTGTCGCTCACACGGACCCCAGCCGAGGTACAGTTCTACGTCCTCGACTTTGGCGGTGGAACCTTTACACCGTTGGTGGATCTTGCCCACGTGAGCGGCATCGCGAGCCGAAACGAGCCGGATGTTGTGCGCCGGCTGCTGGCAGAAGTTACCGGCATCCTCGACCAGCGGGAAGTGTATTTCAAGGCCAACGGCCTCGATTCGATCGAGACGTACCGTCAGCGCCGGGCACAGGGGCGGGTCGACGACGGCTACGGCGACATCTTCCTCATCGTGGACGGCTGGGGCATGGTTCGTTCGGATTTCGAAGAAATCGAGCCCGAAATCCTCGCGATTACGGCACGAGGTCTGACATACGGCGTGCACGTGGTTATTACCGCCGCACGCTGGATGGAGCTCCGCGCGAACATCAAGGACCTCATCGGTACTCGACTGGAGCTGCGACTCGGCGACCCGTCAGACTCCGAGCTCGACCGCAAAACCGCCGTCAACGTGCCAACCGGCATGCCAGGGCGAGGGATCACCCCAACGAAGCACCACATGCTCGCGGCCCTTCCACGCATCGATGGCAGCGGGGATGCCTCGTCGCTTGCCGACGGCATCGAGCACCTTGTCGCAACGGTCAACGCGGCCTGGACCGGGCCGGCAGGGCCAAAGCTTCGGTTGCTTCCCGAACAGATTTCGCTCACCGAGATCCAGCAGATCGCGCCGCCGGAACAGCGGAAGCTGTGGCTCGGAATCGACGAGGCAAACCTTGCCCCGTACGGCATCGATCCCCGCGCAGAGCCGCACCTCTACCTCTACGGGGACTCGGGATCCGGCAAATCGTCGATGCTGCGGTCGTACGTGCACGAGATTATGCGCCTCTACAAACCCAACGAGGCAAAGATATTTGTTGTGGACTTCAGGCGAGCCCTGCTCGGCGAGATCCCAGACAACTACCTTGGCTCGTACCTCACCGCCCACGACGCCGCGACCAGCGGAATCGCAGACCTCGCCGCATTCTTCAAGAGCCGGATGCCGGGGCCAGATGTGACGCCGGAGCAGCTACGCAACCGGTCCTGGTGGACAGGGGCAGAAGGCTTCCTCCTCGTTGACGACTACGACCTCGTCTCAACTTCGCAGGGCAACCCGCTGCAGCCCATCGTCTCGTTGCTCGCCCAGGCAAGCGACGTTGGGCTACATGTGGTGCTCACGCGACGTTCGGGCGGCGCGAGCCGGGCAGCGTACGACCAGGTCATCCAGGGTCTGAACGACCTTGGGACCACAGGCATACTGCTCTCTGGAAACCCTGAAGAAGGGGCACTCATCGGCAAGGTCAAGGCGGCGCCTGCCGTTCCGGGCCGGGCGCAGATTGTGAGCAGGGAACGCGGCGTCTTTGGGGCACAGCTGGGATTTGTGCCGCCGACGATGTAGGGAGTTTGCCGCTTGGCGACTTGCATGCAGGACAGCATTACCGGCCCCGAATGGAAGAAAGTGTGCACATGAAAAATCGCCCCATTCGTCTGAGCGCGAGAGACGGTCGACTAAGTACTTCTAACGGGTTACGGGGCGTTGAGCTGAGCGTTGCCCCTTTTATCGTTATTGGGTGCATCGTTGTGAGCGGGGCCTTTTGGGCGTCGGCTCTCGGCGATAATCCGTTCTTCCGACCTGTCATTATGTTGCTTAGCGTCTCGACTGTGTTCTTCATCTTTTGGTTGTATAGCTTTGCGAAGATTCCTCGAGGAAGCCAGGTTCGGCTAGGGCCGGTCGGGCCAGTACGGTTTGTGCCGAGACGGCGGGAAGCGGTGTTATTCTCTCTGATGAGTTTGTGCACACTCTTGGCGGGCGTCTTGGCTATACTCGCTCGTCTACTCGCAGAGACTGCGGCTGAGGTGAGCCCGTTTGGCGGCGGTTGGGGGACCATTCTTACCGTGCTTGGGAGCGTTGGCCTCATAAGCCGGTTGATCAGGCGTTCGAATCTATCCGGTGTTGAGCTGAACCACAGCGGCGTACGTTGGTGGCTGAACGGGAACGAAAGCTCAATTGAATGGAATGAACTAGGCGATGTCAGTGTTGGGCCCAAGAAGCGCAGCATCCGGCTGTTTCTTGAGAAAAAAGGTGGCGGCATCCTTGATGTCGAGCCGTCGACCCTTGGCTCTGACCCGCACCTTATTGCAACCGTGATTTGTTATTTTCGAGATCACCCTGAGGAGAGGGATGTTCTGGACGATCCGGTTGCTGCTGTGGGGAGAGCTCTTGAACTCAGTTAGCGCGACAGACGAGACGAGCGTGAGACTTGACGAGCGTGAGAGAGCGAGGGTCAAGTCGCGGCTGGGCTGAGTGCTTGGAAGTCTGCCCCGCATCAGGACTCAGCAGAATCGACGGCGGGAAATTCACGCTATTTCGGAGAAAATAGGGGGAATTTCCCGCCGTCGATTGCGGGGTGCGAAGGTGCGACGGCGCGGGCGCGGGGTGCGGGGTTAGCCCGCGTCGAGGCTGCTATAAGGCACTGCAGCCGGGCGCACTGCCGTCGAGGACACCGTCACCCTGCGATCCTCGTGGGCGGACGTGAGGAGGGACTCCATCACGTCTAGCACATGGAATGCGAGGTCGCCGTTGGCCCTGTGCGAGTTGAGATAAGTCGCGCCTGCGATGATTTCAGCCGCCATGTCGTCGAGCCCGATGCCCCGCGCCCCGTCGGTTATTCCCGCGGACGGCGGCACGGTCTGCCACTCGTCGGCGCCAAGGAGGAAGACCTGCGTGTCGCCCGCAAAATGGTTGGGGTCCGGCACGAGCATGCTGCCAAGTTCGCCGTGTATCTCGATGTTGGCCGCGCTGCTCTTAACCGAGTCGAAGCTCATGATGAGGGTGGAGAGGGCTCCCGATTCGTGGGTCAGGATGCCGGTGACATGCGAGTCGGTCGAGACGGGAACCCGCTCACCCTCGCGAGGACCGGAGCCGATGATCCGCTCGCCTCGAGTGCGGCTCGCCGAGCCAACAACCGAGGTGACGTGGCCGAGGAGAGTGACGAGTGCCGTGACGTAGTACGGTCCCATGTCAAGGAGCGGGCCGCCCCCTGGCAGGTAGTAGAAGTCCGGATTTGGGTGCCACCGCTCGTGGCCCGGCGTCGCCATGGTCGCGGTCGCGGCGATCGGGGCTCCGATGGTTCCGCTGTCGATGACGTGCCTGGCCGTCTGCACTCCAGAGCCGAGGACGGTGTCTGGGGCGCAGCCGAGGCGGAGGCCGGCCTTGGCAGCGGCATCCACCATCTCCCTCCCGGCATCGAGTGATGCGGCAAGGGGCTTCTCTCCGTACACGCTTTTGCCGGCTGCCGTTGCCGCGAGCGAAATCTCAGCGTGGGCAGCAGGGATGGTGAGGTTGAGCACAACGTCGATGTCCGGCGCCTCAATGAGCTCGCTCACCGCGATCGCCCTGACTCCCGTGAGGGTGTCAGCGACGGCCTGCGCGCGTGCGAGATCGAGGTCGGCAACCGCAACGAGCCGCACGTGCGTGAGCGAGGGAAAGGTGGCGAGGTACTGCGCGATGATCGCGCCGCATCCGATGATGCCAACGTTTAGCGGCTTGCCCACAGGAGTCCCCGTTCGATGATGGTTTTGACGTTTGGATCGTTCAGGATTTCGACGCGGTGGCCTGGGGTCGAGACGAAGATCTTGCCCTTGCCCCACTGCCTTGTCCAGACCGCTGGCGAGGTTATAGGTCGTGTCCACGGGTCCCACGGACGAACGGCCTGGGTTGTTGTTGCGAGCACGTCAATGTAGTCATCGTGCAGCACCCAGTACTGCTCGGTGGTGAGCTCGAAGTCGCTGATGCCTGCCATGATGGGATGCTCGGCCGCCTCTGGCAGCACGTTGACGGTGTACGGCACGTAGTTATCCGATTGCTCGCCGGTGAGTTCGTCTGGGTGCTTGCCCGGATGGCACGCAAACTGCCCGCCGATGAGGTGGAGGTAATCGGAATTGTTTCGGTACGAATCGGCGATGCCGCCGTGCCATCCTGCCAGGCCGGTGCCAGCCTCGACTGCCGCTCGCAAGCCAGCAAACTCGTCTTTTTCGATGGTCGTCATGGTGTTGCACTGCATAATGAGGTCTACCGTTGCGAGGTATTCGGTGTCGGCGTAAATGGCTGCCGAGTCTTCGATCCGCACGTGATATCCGTTCTCCTTAAGGAACGGGATGAAGAGGTCGGTCGCCTCGATCGGCTGGTGTCCGTCCCATCCGCCGCGCACGACGAGGGCTTCCTTTGTGGGTGTCATGATGAGCTTTCTGTAGAGGTGGTTGCCTGGCGCACCGGTGTGTAACGGCTGTCGTTGGCCGCCGATCGCTCGACCGCGTCGAGGACCTGCTGCACAACGAGTGCTTCGGCAAAAGATGGCGAAGGTTGTATCCCGCTGCCAATTGCCGTGATGAATTCGACGGCCTGATGGGTGAAACCGTGTTCGTAGCCGAGGCCGTGCCCAACCGGCCACCAATTCCCGGTGTACGGATGCTCAGGCTCGGTCACCTGGATGCGTTGGAAGCCTTGCGTATGGTGCGGCTGCGTTGCGTCGTAGAGCTCAAGCACGTTCATGTCTTCAAAATCGAATGCCAGCGAACCGAGTGAGCCATTGATCTCAAGCCTGATCGCATTCTTGCGGCCAAGAGCAAAGCGCGTGGCCTCAAAGATGCCGATGGGCCCGCCCTCGAAGCGTGCGGTGAACAGCGCGGCGTCGTCGACGGTCACGGTGCCAAGCCCCGCTGATGCATCCCCTGAACCCCCAAGCCCAACCAAGTCGCCGGCGAGGGGACGCTCGGTCACAAAGGTGTTGAGCATCGCTGAGACCCCGTCGATCGGGAGGCCCGTGACAAACTGGGCGGCGTCGATGATGTGCGCGCCGATGTCGCCGAGGGCACCAGAGCCGGACTGCTCCCGGTCGAGCCGCCAGGTCATTGGGGCGTTCTCGTCGCTCAGCCAGTCCTGGAGATACTGCGCGCGGACCTGCCGGATGCTGCCGATGCGCCCCTCGTCGATGAGCTGCTTCGCGAGCATGATGGCTGGCGTCCTGCGGTAGCTGTACCCGCACATCGCGAAGATGCCCCGCTTCGCTGCCAATACCGCAGCGTCGTTCATCTCTTCGGCCTCCGCGACGGAGTTGGCGAGCGGTTTTTCGCAGAGGACGTGCTTGCCAGCTTCGAGCGCCGCGATGGCGATGTCGCGGTGGGTGTTACCCGGCGTGCAGATGTCGATGACGTCGATGTCGTCGCGGGCGATGAGTGCCCGCCAGTCAGTCTCGATGCTCTGCCAGCCCATCGTGTCGGCCGCGGCCGTCACCCGATCCCGATTGCGCCCGGCGATTGCCGTGAGCTCCGGGCGGAGCGGCAGGTCAAAGAATCTCGGGGCGGTTCGCCAGGCGTGTGAGTGGGCGGCCCCCATGAAGGCGTAGCCGACCATCCCGATGCGGAGCGGTGTTGATGTTGGTGACATTGAGTCCTACTTTCCGAAGCCGGCGGTGAGGCCGCTGAGCAACTGTCGTCTGCCAAAGATATACAGGGCGAGCAGCGGCAGGGTTGACAGGATGACGCTCGCAAGGATCGCCGGAATGTTGACGGTGAACTCGCCCTGGAACGTCCAGAGCGAGAGGGGAAGCACGCGTTGCTCCGGGCTCTGCGTGAGGATGAGCGGAAACAGGAAACTGTTCCAGACCTGCAGCCCGTTGTAGATGCCGACGGTCATGAGCGCCGGCCGTGTGAGCGGCAGGGCGAGGCGCCACATGATCTGCCAGTCGGTGCATCCGTCTAGCCGCATTGATTCAAAGAGCTCGTTTGGGATGTTGCGCATAAACGAGTTAAGAATGAGCACCGAAATGGGAATCGCGAACGCGATGGAAGGCAGGATGAGCGCGAGGAGCGTGTCATACAGCCTCGCCTGCGTAATCATGAAGTAGATAGGGATGATGGTTGCCTGGATTGGGATGGCGAGCCCAATCAAAAAGAGCGAGTTGGTTGCGCGGATAAAGCGCGTCGTGCCCCGAACAAGTGCGTACGACGCCATGAACGAGACCACGAGTGTTGGAAGCACCGCGCCAACCGTCACAACAACGCTGTTGAAAAAGTACCGAACAAAGTCGTTTTCAAGGACGAGCTGATAATTTGCCAGAGTTGGGTTTGCTGGCGGCAGGAGTGGGTTGGTGCTGAAGAACCCCGCCTGGTCTTTGAGGCTCGTGATAACGACGTAGTAGATGGGCACGATGATGATGGCGAGCCATACCCACCCGCCTGCCGCGCCGAGCACATTTGGCCGCTGGCCAGAGTGGCGTCTAACGGTCTGAGTGGACATTATGCCCCTTCCATTTGGCTGGCGTTTCGGTCTTTGCCACCAAGACGCTGCAGTATCAGCGCGAGCGCAAGCCCAACAACAACGAGGATGACACCGAGCGCGCTTGCGGCTCCCATATCGTTTGCTTTGAACCCGGTGAGGTACATGTGCAGCGGGAGGAGCCGAGTTGAGTAGCCGGGTCCGCCTGCGGTCAGCACAAAGATGAGGTCAAAGTAGGTGAGTGAACCGACCACCATGAGCGTTGACGACGTGATGATCGTGTATTTGAGCTGGGGAAGCGTGATGTGGAAGAACTGCTGTACGCGCGATGCCCCGTCGATATCGGCAGCTTCGTAGAGGGATGCGGGGATTTGCCGGACACCGCCCTGATAAATGAGCGTATGGAACGGCACAAACTGCCAGGCAATAACAAAGATCACAACAAAAAGCACGAGGTCTGGGTTTCCGAGCCAGTCTTGGGCGAGGGCAGGAACGCCGAGGCCGGCGCCGAGTCCAAAGTTTGGGTCAAGCAGCGCCTTGAACGCGATGGCCACCGCTGCTGACGAGAGGAGGAGCGGAACAAAGTACAGCACCGCGAGCAGCGCCCTGTACTTCTGGTGGCCCGCGATGAATACGCCGAGTAAGAGGCTGATTGGAGCCTGCACGATGTACGAGAACAGCATGATCTTGGCCGTGACGATCAGGGCGTTGCCCGTGACGGGGTCGCTCAGCACGGTCAACCAGCTGTCGGTTCCTGCCCAGCTGATCGGGCTGATGCCATCCCATTTGGTGAAGCTCAGGCCAAGCACCCCAAGCAGGGGAATCACTGCGAAGCACGCAAAGACGATCAACGCGGGGGCGGCGAACCACCCGGAGGGGCCCTGCTTCAGGGCCCCTCCGGTCGCGCGGCGGGTTGCCATGCTCATTTACCGAGCGTCGCGTTCATGTTGGTAGCGAACTGTTGCGGGGTGATCTCCTTGAGGAAGATCTGGTCGAGGTTCGTGAGCATCGCGTCCCCCTGCGCAGGGCTGAGCGCCTGATCCCAGGAGAGCTGGAAGTGCGGAGCTTCCTTCGCGAGGTCGTACGCGTAGGTGAGGAAATCGCTGTCCGGGCTTGCGGCCAGTTTTTCTTCCATGCCGGTGACAACGGGAACCGCGCCTGAGGCGATCAGATCGTCAACGTATTCATCGTTGAGCATGCCGTCTTTGAGGTAGGCGAGTGCCGCCTCTTTCTGGGCGTCTGTTGCCTTTGACGAGATCGACCAGAAATTGGACGGGTTGCCAACGATGTTCTTTGGGTCGCCCTTGCCACCCTCAACAGTCGGGAACGAGATGAAGCCGAGCTTGTCTGACGAGACGAATTCGGGGGCGTCCTTCTTAAACGTTTGATAGGCCCATCCGCCCTGCATGAGCATGGCAGCCTTTCCGGTATACACAAGGGCAACGTCTGCGCCGCTATCGGCCGCGATGGAGGAGAATCCGCTGGTAAAGCCGCCGGCATCCACAAGCTCTTGAATCATGGTGAGGGCCTGGATGACCGCCGGGTCTGACCAGGAATCTGCTTTGCCGTCGACGATTGCTTGGAACACCTCCGGGCCGCCGATGCGGTCGGTGAGGTACTGCAACCACATCAGGTTTGGCCACTTGGACTGCCCACCAAGCGAGAAGGGAGCGATCCCCTGTTTGTTGAAGACGGGGACGAGGTCGATGAGTTCGTCCCACGTGGTTGGTGGTTCAACGCCGGCGTCGGCGAAGACGTCCTTATTGAAGTAGATCACGACGGGGGCAACCTTGTTGTTTGGCAGGGCGTAGGTTTTTCCGTCAATGACGCCGTTGTCGAGGATGGCGGGGAGGTAGCGTTCTTTCACCTCGGGGTTCTCGGTGACGAAGTCGGTCAGGTCTTCGACCTGTCCTGCGTCGACGTAGGACTTCAGGACGCCGCCGCCCCAACCGTAGATGAAGGTTGGTCCCTGGCCAGCGCCGATCGCAGTGCGCACCTTTGTTTTGTACGCGTCGTTGGCGAAGATGTCGAGTTTGATGCTCTGCTCAGGGTTTGCCGAGTTCCAGCTTTCGACCGATGTGGTGAACGTGGCTTCGTCGCCGCCGGTCAGGCCCCACATCGTTGCAGAATCGCTGGAGGTCTTACCGCCTGGTCCGCTTGAACCGCAACCAGAGAGTGCGAGGAGGAGGGCGGTTGACAGGGCCACAGTGCCCAGGAGTTTCTTTCGAATCATGATGTTCCGTTTCGTTGCGCCCGGCGTGGAGGTACACCGGGTTTCTTCGGCTTCAACTCACTGCTTCTTCATCGAAGCAGTCGAACGCGCAGTGGTTGAACGGGCATCCGAGGGGGAAGCGATGCATTACTTTCGAAATGTTTCGCAACTTCTTCGCGGATTATTCGATACTTTAGAACCAGCGAGAGGGGAAGTCAAGGAGTTATTTTCAGTCATCCTGGGCTGTGGGTATGGTTTCTTGTTGACACGGCGTCGGTTTTCGCTCAGGATATGAGGTATCGAAAAAGTTTCGAAAACTGACGGGGGAGTCGATGACCAAAGTTGCTGGAAAGGCCACGCTTGCCATGGTCGCCGAGCTCGCCGGCGTCTCTTCGCCAACCGTCTCAAAGGTCCTCAACGGACGAGACGACGTTGCCGAATCCACCAGAACGCGGGTGCAAGAGGCCCTCGCGACCATCGGCTACGAATCCCCAGTTCAGCGCAGAGTTCGGGCGGCTGGCCCTCCGCTTGTCGACTTTGTCTGTGAAGGCCTGAGCAGCGCCTATGCCGTTGAGGTGCTCAGGGGCGTCGTTGAGCACGCCGCAGACGAAAATATCGAGATCGTACTCTCCCAGGTGAGCCCCGAACTGCTCCGCGAAACCGATCACGAAGATTGGGCGAACCGCCTCGTTGAGACCGGACGAAAAGGACTCATCCTCGTCACCTCCGAAATGAGTGAGGCCCAGCTGCTGTCGTTTCAGCGACGCAACATACCCGTTGTTGTCATTGATCCGAAAAGCCCGTTAAAAGACGGCGTTGTCAGCGTTGGCGCGACCAACTGGGCCGGCGGAAAAGCGGCCACCGACCATTTGCTCGGGCTTGGACACTCAAAGATCGCGTACATCGGAGGCCCAGAATCCGCGGAATGCCACGTTGCTAGGTTGCACGGGTACATGGCGGCCCTGCGCAGTAACGGCATCGAAATTCGTCCCGAATACATCACGGGTGGCGGCTTCAAATCCGACTATGGCGTCACCGGATTAGCCAGCTTCGCGGCACTCGATGACCCGCCAACGGCAATCTTCGCGTCGAGCGATAGCATCGCGGTTGGTGTTATCGAGGAGGCGCGGCGCCGTGGCATCTCGATTCCCGGTGACCTCAGCCTGGTCGGGTTTGACGGTACCTACCTCAGCCGGCAAACCATGCCAAAACTCACAACCGTCGCGCAGCCGCTGGGCGACATGGGTCGGGCCGCGCTCCGAAGCGTGCTGAGGCTCATGGCCGGCGACACGCTTGAGTCGCATCACGTTGAGCTTGCGACCAAGCTGATCGTCCGCGATTCGACGACTGCGCCGCGGGCGTGAGTCAAGGCTGATAGCTCTCCCCTTCTCATCCTCACCCCACCCGCAAACACGCGGGATCGAGGGCGGGATATCCGCACTATTTGCACGAAAATAGGGGGAATATCCCGCCCCCGATTATCTGAGGGGCGCAGAAGCGCGGTTGCATTCCGCAGCGAAGGGTGCTTTACTTTCGTGCAATAGGGTTAAGAATTGGAGACCTCCTGTTGGAGGTTTTGTTCTGCCCTTTTCTTTTTTGGCGACAAGTCACGACACTATCTCTGTACAGGAATCTCCCGACAGAGAGGTCGGACATTGTCCCATCACGTATTGCGAGGCGTCAAAGACGTTGTCTCGTTCATTGACGCGCAGCCAGGCATCCGCGGCCGCGCAGGCATCATTTGGTGGCTCGCCCTCAGCGGGCTGTTCCTTGACGCGTTCTCCAACTCGGCGCTGAGCGCGGGGCTTGGGCCGATGACGCGAGACATGGAGCTCAGCCCAACGCAGGTGGCCATTCTCACGTCGCTCGCGTCGTGGGTTGCCATTGTGTTCAACCCCATCGGCGGCTGGCTCGCCGATAAATGGGGCCGCATCCCTCCGCTCGTGTTTGCGAAGTTCCTTGCGCTCATCGGTGCCGGCCTTGCGGCGTTTGCGCCGAGCTTTGAAATGGTGCTTGCCGGGCGCTTCTTTGTTGGTGCGGCCTACGGAATCGACTTTGCGATCGCCATGGCGCTGCTCGCCGAGTTCACACCGGCCCGCTTCAAGAGCCGCCTCAACACCTGGCAGGGCATTTGGTACACGGCTGTCTGCTCAAACCTGCTGCTCGCCATGATGTTTTACAACCTCAACGTCGGCGACTCGATCTGGCGCTACTCGGTTGGAACCGCCGGAATCGTGGCGTTCATTCTCTTCATCGCCCAGATGATTTGGATGGTCGAGAGCCCAACCTGGCTGGCCCGCAAAGAAAAGCTTGAGCGCGCGACCCTCTCGATGAACCGCATCTACGGCGACCAGTTCACCGCAGCAGACTTCGCCGACCGCATCCCCGTGACCAACCAGGCGACAAAGGGCTTTGCAAACATCGCGCTGATCTTCCGCGGAACCTACCTGCCACGCACGATCCTCGCTGCGACCGTGCAGATGGCGCAGTCCATCCAGTACTTCGCGGTCGGGTGGTACCTGCCCATCATCAGCCTCACACTGTTTGGTGCCGACTTTATTGTGGCAACGTTTGGGGCGCTCGTCTTCAACCTGTTCGGAATCCTCGGAGGCTTCATGTCTCCGGTGATCGGCAAGAAGTTTGGCCTGCGACGAGCCTCGGCCATTGGCTTTGGCGCCGTGTTTGTCATGCTCGTATTGCTCGGGTTCTTCTACGAGACAATGCCGATTTGGCTCGCCTTTGTGGTGCCGTCGCTGTTTATCCTGTTCCACTCAGGCGGGCCGGGTGCCAACGGCAAGAGCCTGTCGACCCTCTCGTTCCGCAGTGAGCTTCGGGCCGGCGCGAACGGCGTGATCGGCGCGCTCGGCAGCATGGGTGCGGCCCTCGGCCTGCTTGTGTTCCCCCTGCTGAAGGCAGACCTCGGGCTAGGGCCGACGTTCCTCATCCTCTCGGTTGTGCCGCTCATCGCGTTCATCGTGTGCTCGATCATCAAGTGGGACCCAACACGAGCAGCCGTGAGCCCTGACGAGGAACTTGACGCCCCGCAGTTTAAGAGCGACGCCGCGGCGCAGCACGAGGCGGCTGCCCAACTGGCCGCAGCACAGCGATAGGCGCGAAAATGACAACCGCAGCGATTCTGGCAATTGACGAGGGCACAACGGGCACGCGAGCGGCCTGGGTCACTCGCGACGGCGCGGTGCACTCACTTGAGTACCGGCCGTTGCGGGTGAGCACCCCACAACCGGGGATTGTTGAGCAAGACGCCAACATCATCCTCGAGCAAACCATCGACGCGTGCCGCACGGTGATTAGCTGTGCGGCCCGCGACGGGGTCGAGCTGACCGGCCTCGCCATCGCCACGCAGCGCGCAACAACCGTGCTGTGGGATACGGCAACCGGCAGGGCGCTTGTGCCAGCGATGGTGTGGCAGGACAGCCGCTACTCTCACGAGCTCGCAGACCTGAGCTCGGAGTGGGATGCGCGGCTCATCCCGCTCGTCGGTCGGCCAACCGGCGTGCGTTCTCCCTACCTCTGGGCCGCGCATCACCTGCGCGAAACCCCGGAAGTTGCCGAGGCATACCGCGAGCGCCGGCTCGGATTTGGCACGGTCGAAACCTGGCTGCTGTGGAGCCTGTCAGAGGAGCGAAGCTATTTCGCGACCTCGACCAACGCGACCTCTGCGGGTGCCTACGTGCTCGCAGAACACCGCTACGAAACCGACTGGATTCAGGCGCTCGGCTTTCCCCTCGATTTGTTGCCTGAGCTGGCGCAGGATGCCCAGCACCTCGGCACGACCAACGCGGGCGTGCTTGGCATCAGCGTCCCGATTCTTGCGGCCGCGGGAGACCAGCACGCCGGAACCGTTGGGCTCGGTTGCCTCACCGCTGGGCAGGCGATGTGCGTGCACGGCACTGGGAGCTTTGTTGACCTCGTGATTGGTTCGAAAGCGCCGGTCAAACCGGGCTTGTATGACGGCGCGCTCACGCTCACCGCGTGGCGGCAGCACAACACCTCGGTGTTCGCAATCGAAACGTTCACCGCCACAACGGGTTCGGCCCTTGATTGGCTGTGCAACACGCTCGGCTGGTTCGATTCGTCGGCCCAGATTAGCGAGCTTGCCGCAACCGTTTCGTCGTCGAAGGGCGTGAGCTTTGTTCCCGCCCTGACCGGGTTGCGGATGCCGGTGATGGAACCAAACGCCAGGGCATCCCTGACCGGGTTTGAGATGTCGACGACGCGCGCCGAGATCGCCTACGCGGTGCTCGAGGGCATCGCCCACTCGGTTGCGACGAGCGCCGAGGCAGACGTTGAGGTTGCTGGCACGCCGCTCACCGAGATTGTGGTTGGCGGCGGAATGTCGGCGAGTGACCCGCTCATCCAGATGCAGGCCGACCTCATCGGTGTGCCTATGCGCCGGCTGTCGGGTTCGGAAGGGGCGAGCCTCAGGGGCGCCGCCTTTCTCGCCGGTTCTGACGGCCTGTTGTGGGATTCGCTGCAGGACGCGGCCGCATCCCTCGGTAGGGGAGACGTTTTTGAGCCGAGCATCAGCTCGGCGGATAGGGAAGAACGACGCGCGGCATGGGGCCAGCGCATCGCAAGCGAACTTGGACTCGTTCGCACACACTGACTCGCTGGCGGACGCTGACCCAGCACCGGGCTCAGCCGCATATTGAATAAGCGACTATTACGGAAGAAGAACAGCACATGGTGGGACTACCCTCACGCAAGCCGAAGGCCGACCGGGCACGGATGGCCTCCGACGAACCGCTGAGCCTCAGGCGAAGCGACCAGATTGACCACATTGACGGCGGCCACTTTGACATGATTGTCATCGGCGGTGGCGTCACGGGCGCGTACACGGCCTTTGATGCCGCCCAGCGCGGTTATCGGGTTGCGTTGCTTGAGAAAGACGACTTCGCCTCGGGCACGTCCTCGAAGTCATCAAAAATGATTCACGGTGGGCTTCGCTACATCGAGCAGGGCAACCTGCCGCTCGTGCGCCACTCGCTGCTTGAGCGGCAGCGGCTGCGCAAGAATGCCCAGCACCTCGTGCAGCGCCTGCCCTTCCTCTTCCCCGTGCTTTCAGACAACGGGGTCTTTGACCGTCGTCTTGCCGCGGGGTTCGAGAGCCTGCTCTGGACATACGATCTCGCCGGCGGATGGCGAGAGGGGGTGCTGCACCAGAAGCTCACGAAGGAGGAAGTGCTCACCCACTGCCCGACGTTCAAGGGGGAACACCTCGACGGCGGCTTCATGTACTACGACGCCCGCGCCGACGACGCGCGCCTTACGCTCGCCCTCGCCCGCACCGCCGGGTTCTACGGTGCCGCGGTGCTCAACGGCGCAAAAGTGACCGAGGTGACGCGTGAGCGTGGCAAGGTCGCAGGCATCATCGCGGAGGTGGATGGCCGCGAGATTCGCGCGAGCGCTGGCGCCGTTATCGTCGCTACCGGCGTGTGGCTGCGCGACTGGACGGGGGCTGGCAAGGATACCGACACCCCGAACATCCGCCCGGCGAAGGGGGTGCACGTTGCGGTGCCGTGGATGAAGATCCGCAATGACTGCACCGTGACAATTCCGGTTCCCGGCCGTTCGCGCAGGGCCACGATCACCCGCTGGGGCGATACCGCCTACCTCGGCACAACCGACGAAGAATACAATGGCAACCTTGACGACGTGCACTGCAACCGCGAGGAACTCGACTTCCTGCTTGACGGGGCGCGGTCAGCGCTCAACGTTGATATCGAGCCTGAGGATGTGCTCGGCTCGATCGCCGGCTGCCGCCCGCTGGTCGCCCCGCCGGGAGGCAAAACGGTTGAGGTGAAGCGCAACCACGAGATCCGCACCGACCGCGACGGCCTGGTCACGGTTGTTGGAGGCAAGCTCACGACGTCGCGGCATATGGCAGAGCAGACGGTGGACGCGGCCCAGAAAGTGCTCGGCGAACGCAAGCGAGTGAAGACCAAAAATGGCTACCTGCTTGGCGCCGCCGGGTACGACGCCGAGGCAGTTGTGGCCTCGGGCGGATTGGCCTCGCACCTTGGCGAGCGGTACGGAACCGAGGCGCGGTTTGTCACGGACATCCTGTCTGCCGACCCGTCGCTCGACGCCCCAATCGTTGAGGGGCTTCCGTACCTCGAAGCCGAGGTCATCTACTCGGCCAGGCACGAGCTGGCCCGCAACGTTGACGACATCCTGTCGCGCCGCACCCGGTCGCGCATCATGGCGAGGGATGCCTCGGCACGCGCCGCCGCCCGCGTTGGCGAGCTGCTGCAGGCCGAGCTTGGGCTCTCCGACGCGCAGGTGCAGCAACAAGTTACCGATTACACACACTCAACCGCGCACGAGCGCGCGGTGCTGATGGGAGAAACACGATGATGAGTAAAGAAGCCGTCAAGCGCGGCTACAACCGAGGCAATTACACCGTTGGCGCTGCCACGCAGCCGCACTACGCGGCATCCGTTGCGAAGGCTGACGGCGAGGCCTACTTCGAGATCGACCCCGTTGTCGTTCCTGAGGCCGTCCGTGCCCAGCTGTCCGAGGTCGCCGACAGCCTCGTCACCGAATCTGCCGATGTTGTTGCCGGCACCCGCGACTGGTGGGCCGGCAGCATGATCGCGGAGACCGGCGGGCGCCCAGCGACGTCGAGCGCCGTGATCGTGGCAGTTTCGTCAACGGAACAGGTGCAGCAGGTCATGCGCATCGCTGATGCCGCAAACATCCCGGTGACCGTTTCGGCTGGTCGCAGCAACGTGACGGGCGCATCGCTGCCAGTGCGCGGCGGAATCGTGCTCGACGTGTGCGAGCTCAACCGCTTTATGAGCTTTGACGACGTGAGCCAAATCGTTGAGGTTGAGGCCGGGATGTTTGGCGACATCTTTGAGGAGCTCATCCAGTCGCGTTTTGGCATGACGATGGGCCACTGGCCGTCGTCGTATGGCATCTCAACGGTTGGCGGCTGGGTCGCCTGCCGCGGGGCTGGGCAGCTGTCGACCCGCTACGGCAAGATCGAGGACATGGTCTACGGCATGGACGTTGTGCTTGCCAACGGCGACCTCATCACGGTTGGCAACAGCGCGCGCGCAGCGGTGGGCTCTGACCTGCAACAACTGTTCATCGGTTCTGAGGGCACGCTCGGCGTCATCACGACTATCCGCTTCAAGCTACACCGCCTCCCCGCGTACGGCCGAGCGATAGCGTACGGCTTCGATACGTTTGCTGATGGCCTTGAGGCTTGCCGCCAGATCATGCAGCAGGGCGCGACCCCTGCGGCACTTCGCCTCTACGACAACCTCGAATCGGGCGTGCAGTTTGACCTGCCAGATACCAACGTGTTGCTGGTCGCGGATGAGGGGCCATCAGAGCTGGTGGATGCCGGGCTGCTCATCAGCGAGCGGGTCTGCGAAACCACCGGTACACGTCTTGACGACGAGGCTATTTTCGAGCGCTGGCTCGACACCAGGTACCTCACGGGCAAGAGCGCGGAGGGCTTCAAGCGCAGCCCCGGCTTTGTCGCCGACACGCTTGAGATGATCGGCTGTTGGAAAGACCTGCCCGCCATATACGACGAGGTTGTTGCGGCGATCAATGCGGTGCCGGGTACCCTTGCTGGGTCGGCCCACCAGTCACACGCCTACGTTGACAGCGCGTGCCTCTACTTCTCGCTGCGCGGCGACGTCGCGTTTGAGGACAGGGCCGCCTGGTATCGGGCCGCGTGGGATGCCGCAAACGAGGTCATTCTTCGCCACGGGGCCACCCTCAGCCACCACCACGGGGTTGGCCTGCTGCGGGCACCGTACATGCAGCCGTCGCTCGGTGCAGGCTTCGAGGTGCTGCGGGCGGTGAAGCAAGCGCTCGACCCAAAAAACCTGCTCAACCCCGGTAAACTCGGGCTCGACGCCTCGTAGCTCACCGATACCTGCATCTCTTTGCGAGTTTTTGCAGAGAGAACCCGCTTTGTTGCGCAGAAACTCACAAAGAGATGCAGGTTGTCGCCCCCCACCGCTCAATGATGCCGCTGTGTGTGGCCTGGAAGGTAGATGATGACAGAGGCGCTCCGCCTGCTCGAACAGATGCTGCAGAAGCATCCGGTAGTTGCGTCGCTCTATGGAATCGACCAGCTGCCGCACGTGACGGCAAGCCCAGCGCCGGTTGTGATTGTTGCGAACATCGCCCTACCCGATCTTGAGCCGCTGCTTTCTGCACTCGGCCAGGCCGAGAAATTTGCCTTTGTGAACCTCGACAGCTGCGACGGCCTCGCGCAAGATAAAGCGGGCGTTGAGTACCTCAGACGCATTGGCACCTCAGGAATCGTGACCACCAGGTCGATGCTGGTGCAGCGGGCCAATGCCCTCGGGATGGTGACCATGCAAAAGGTGTTCATTACCGACCGCT
The DNA here is from genome assembly GCF_011758565.1 of Lysinibacter cavernae. GTDB lineage: Bacteria > Actinomycetota > Actinomycetes > Actinomycetales > Microbacteriaceae > Lysinibacter > Lysinibacter cavernae. Next base: position 2,087,686 of record NZ_JAAMOX010000001.1, on the reverse strand, counting down.
CGACCCTTCCTCGCAGCATCAACTCCGTGGCTCAGAGCAAACCGCACTACGTGCAACTCATGCCATGGCCTGTTGTTGCGTCAATGAGCGAGTCTGACCTCGCAGGGCTCTCCCCGTTCATTGCCGCCGGTTTTGTGCAATCAAAAGCGGATGTTGTTGCAGCCCTTCGCGCAGGCGCTCGCGGGGTCTCGACGAGCGATGCCGAGCTCTGGCGCATCACAAGGGCCGCAAAAACCGCCAACGATCCTTCCTCACAAGCCCCCTAGTGAAAGAACAACGATGTCATCACCCTATTTTCAAGTAATCGCCCACTACACGGTTGCCGCGGGAAACACCCCTGCCGTGTTGCCGCTGTTGGCACAGCTCGCCGCCGCGAGCCGAACGGAGCCTGCCAACCTGTTGTATAACTTCTTCCAGGATGCGGAGGACCCAAACCACATCGTGATCCTTGAGCGCTACACCGACGAGGCTGGCTTCGCGGCCCACCGCGAGAGCGCTCATTTTCAGGAGATTGGCGTGGGCAAGATCATCCCGCTGCTTGAAGATCGCTATATCGAAAGCTACGTTGGGGCCTCCAATGACTAGCGCTACGGCGGCTCGGTCGATCACGGCCGCGGTACTCAGAACGCAAACGGCAACAGCGCCCTACGCCACGAGCCAGCCGTTGAGCTTTGAATCGTTGACGCTGCCAGCGCCGAGGGCGGGGGAGGTGCTGGTTCGCATTGAACGTGCAAGCCTGTGCCACTCTGACCTGTCGGTGGTCAACGGCTCCCGCCCCCGCCCGCTGCCAATGGCCCTTGGTCACGAGGCCGCTGGCGTGATTGACGCCGTTGGGACAGGAGTGGACTCGGTTGTCCCCGGCGACCGGGTTGTCCTTGTTTTTGTGCCGAGCTGCGGCAACTGCCGAGAATGCAACGCCGGGCGCCCAGCCCTCTGCTCGGTGGCTGCTGAAACCAACGGGAGTGGGGACTTGCTGCACGGGCCCGCAGTACTCCGCGACGCGGACGGCCAGCGAGTGAATCACCACCTCGGCGTATCGGCGTTTGCCGAGTACGCAGTTGTGGCCGAATCATCGGTCGTGCGGGTCGACTCCGACGTGCCGTTTGAGGTTGCCGCGCTCTTCGGCTGCGCAGCCCTCACCGGAATGGGAGCGGTCTTTCGGACCGCCGCGGTCGCCGAAGGCCAGTCCGTCATCGTGTTTGGGCTCGGGGCCGTTGGGCTTGCGGCGATCATGGCCGCCGCGACCATCAGAAACTGCACCGTGATCGCTATTGACCCAAACACGGAAAAGCACGCGCTCGCGCTCGCGGCCGGTGCAACCGTGTGCGGAACGCCAGAGCAGGCCGCAGAACTTGTTGCGGCCCACAGCCTACCTGGCGGGGTGGATGTCGCCATCGAAGCCGTCGGAAGCGCACGGGTCATCGAGGCCTGCCTTTCGCTCCTTGCCAGAGGCGGGGCCGTCGTTTCGGTTGGGCTCCCGCATCCAGACCAACAGCTCTCTGTTCAGGCGCTTCAGTTTGCTGGCGCGGGAAAACGCTTGCTTGGTTCGTATATGGGGGATGCCATCCCGAAGGAGGACATCCCCGACTACGTCCGGCTGTGGCGAGACGGCGCCCTGCCGATGGAGGTACTGCACACCGACACCGTGCCGCTCACCGAACTTAATGAGGCCCTCGATGCGCTCGCTTCGGGGACCGTCGTGCGGCGGTTGCTGGCTCCGCGCTAGCGGGTTGGGATCACCACAGATTTGAGGGCCGTCTCGTCGGCGGTTGAGTTGAGCGCGGCATCCACCTCGTCGAGCCCAAAGCGGCCGGTGACAAGGCTGTCGAGATCGATCTTGCCCGAATTGAGCAGTTCAATTGCGAGCGGCCAGGTGTTCTTGTACCGGAAGATTCCGGTGACGACGAGCTCGTTGTTTTGGATGAGGGGAATTGAGAGCGGAACCTCGGTTGGGCCCATGCCAACCAGCACAACGATTCCGGCTGGACGAACCGCGCGCATCCCCGTCGAGATCGCTGCCGCGGCACCGGAGCACTCGATGAAGGCGTCTACGCCGAGCGTCGACAGGTCGGTTTCGCGCGGGTCGATGACGCTCGTTGCGCCGTAGCGGAGGGCCTGCTCGCGTCGCGTTTCGCTGAGATCGCTCACGATGATTTCGAGGGCGCCATATGCACGTGCGACCTGGGCCGTGATGACGCCGATTGGTCCGGCGCCGGCGATGAGGATGCGCGACCCAGCCGTGACCTTTGCCTTCTGGATGGCCGCGATACCAACGGAGAGCGGCTCGATGAGCGCAGCCGCCTCATCGCTGATGCTGTCTGGCACATCAAACGCGAAGTGCGACTGGATGGTCACGTATTCGGCGAAGGCTCCGTCGATTGGCGGTGTCGCGTAGAACTCCATGTGCGGGTCGAGGTTGTAGTTTCCCTCAAGCGATTCGCGGGAGGTGAGGTCTGGGCGCTGCGGCTCGACCGACACACGAGAACCGATACGGGCTGGGTCAACATTCGAGCCAACGGCAACAATGATGCCGGCCGATTCGTGACCGAGCACAAGGGGAGCGTCAATAACGAAGTCGCCGAGCCGTCCGTCGTGATAGAAATGCACGTCTGACCCGCACACGCCAACCGCCGTCACCTTCACGAGCACCTGATCGGCATCGGGAGTTGGCACAGGGCGCTCGTCGAGTCGAATCTGTTGCTGTTCAACGAGTACGCTCGCGCGCATGGTGGTTGGAAGTGGCGTTGCCATTGTTATTCTCCTGTTTGGGTAGGCCTTGCGGCGGGTCGCCGCTCGGTAGACGGGGCAACGCGGGGCGCAACAACAACGTTGATGCCCTGGGCGCGAAGCCGTTCGACGTGTGATGAGTCTGTTTTGTAGTCAACGATGACAACGTCAAAGTCGGTGAGGGGCACAAGCGCATAGAGGGCGCGCTTCTCAAACTTGGTGTGGTCAACCAGCAGGATGCGTTTGGCAGAGGCGTCAAACATGGCGCGCTTGGTATCGATGGTTTCGAGGGTCTGGTGCATGCACACGTCATCAACAACCGCAGAGGTAGACAGCACAAATACGTCGGCCTTGAGATTGGCAATGGCCTCGTTGGTCATGCGTCCCATAAACGCGCTGCACCAGTTGTAGTAGTTGCCACCAAGGGCGAGCAACGACATCCCCCTGATCGTGCTGACCTGCTGCATGAGCGGTAACACGTTGGTGATGATGGTGAGCGGAGCCTTTGTCGAGAGCAGCGGCACAAGATGAGCGATGGTGGTCGAGTCATCCATGAAGATAGCCTGGCCAGGCTCGATGAACTCCATGGCCGCGTGTGCGAGGGCATCCTTCTCCGCGAGTTGCCGGCTTGACCGGAAGACATCGCTCGACTCGATGAGGCTTGTGGAGAGTGCCGTGGCAAGCCCGCGTGACTTGCGAAGCAGGCCGCGAGATTCGAGCTCGTCGAGATCACGGTGCACCGTCATGATGCTGATGCCAAAGCGTTCGGCAAGCTGTTCGATGCGAACCGCGCCCTCGCTCATGACGATTTCTTGAATGGCACGTTGACGGTCACCCTGCCGGGTGAAGCGATTGCGAGCGGAACTATCCACCGTATCTACCTCGTTCATATCTTCTCGCCTCTGACTCCCAGTTAATGAGGGGGATTACCCTAATTTAGCTGCTTCACAGATGATCGTTTGCAACGCTGAGACGTCGTGGGCAAATCTGCCGAGGAATAGGCCGTCGGCGTTGCCATCGAGTGCGGAGAGGAGTCCAGGCCCTGCGCTTCCCCCGTAGATCACCTTGGTGCTGAGCTGAGGAAATGCTGCTGGCAACCACTCGCTGAGTCCCTGGTAGACGTGGGCGATGTGCTCGAGCGGAGCCGGTTCTGCTGCGCCGATGGCCCACTTTGGTTCGTAGGCGATGACCGCCGATCCGGTCGCTTCGGTGTGATGCGGGAGCGTGTGGATGAGCTGCTGCTGGCACTCGGCGAGAGCTGCCGAGGCCGGGCCGCGGTTTGGTTCTCCAACGCAGACGATGGGGGTGAGCCCGTTTCGGAACGCGGCAATATTCTTGCGAAGTACCGTGTCATCCGTCTCGTGAAACAGTGTTCTCCGTTCGGCGTGCCCGGTTTCGGCAAACGTGCAGTCGAGCTGGGCAAGGTCTGCTGGGCTGACCTCGCCGGTGTACGGGCCGCTGTCGGCCCACGCGAGGTCTTGCGCGCCCCAGTGGATGCCGCTTCCGTTGAGGATGCGCCGCATATCCGCGATGGCGGGGAACGACGGGAGCACAGCGAGAGTCACACGGTCGTGAATGTCTGCATCAAGCCCCGCCCACATTTCCCGTACGCTCCAGGCCCAATCGAGCGTCTCGGTATAGGAGAGGTACATCTTCAGGCTGATGGGAAGGAGCATCGTTGGTGTGCCGGAGTTGGGGGAGCGTCGCAACGGTCTTAGGCCTTGTTTTCGTAGTCGGAGAGGACCTGTACTTTTTCGGCGGATGCTGAGGTTTCGTCGAAGCGGTAGGTGAGCCATTCGCGGACGAGGCGGCGGGCAAGTTCGATGCCGATGACGCGTTGTCCCATGGTGAGGATTTGGGCGTTGTTGCTGAGGATGGCGCGTTCGACGGAGAAGGAGTCGTGGGCGGTGACGGCGCGGATGCCTGGTACTTTGTTGGCTGCGATGGCGACGCCGAGGCCGGTGCCGCAGAAGAGGAGGGCGCGGTCTGCGGTTCCTGCTGCGACTTTTTCGGCTGCTGCGATGGCGACGGTTGGGTAGGCGGTGTGTTGGTTGGCGTCCACTCCGACGTCTTCGACGAGCTCGACGTTGGGATTGCCAAGAAGGTCCTGCTTAACGCTTTCTTTGTACTCATATCCGGCATCATCCGATCCGATGACAACCCGTAGTTTCTGCTGTTCCATGTTTGTTCTCTTTCCGTGTGTGATGTGTGACTCGCTCGTGGGGTGTGTTTTGGTTCGTGGGGTGCGGTTTTTTGCGCCCCGCGAGGGGATTCGCACCCCACGAGCACTAGAGCGTGTTGGCGACGGCCGAGATGATGAGTGCCATTGAGACCGCTCCCGGGTCTGGGGTGCCGAGGCTCTTCTCGAGATGCGGGCGTGCCCTGCCAACTTTTGGCAGCAGATCGGCGGTGGCCGAGGCGGCTGCCTCAGCTGGCGCGACCGAGGCGGCCCAGGCATCCCGAATCGAATCGGGGCTGGATGCAGCGGCGAGCGTGAGCGCCTCGGCAAAGGGAACAAGGGCATCGAGCAGCGTTTTGTCGCCGACCTTGGCGCCGCCGTAGCGGGTGACGGCCGCCGCTGACTGTGTGACTGCCTCGGCGAGTGCCGCAGCCGTTGGGGGCTCGGCGTCGCCGAGGCGGGCGCCGATGGTTGTGAGGATTTCGCCCCAGAGCGCGCCGGATGTTCCGCCCGCGCGGTCTGCCCACGCCGCACCCGAGAGCCCGAGGAGCGTCCCGACGCCGGCCTCAGCAGCTGCCACTCGACGGGCCTCAACAACTGCCGCTTGGGCGCCGCGCTGCATCCCGATGCCGTGGTCGCCGTCTCCTGCGATTGAGTCAAGCCGTCCGAGCTCGTCTGCGTTTGCATCGATTACCGCGCCGATCGCCTCGATCACGACTACCGCTTTGGCTGCAGCCTCGCGCGACACCGCGCTTGCCTCAGGAATCTGCTCGCCAGCGAGTTCGTCGGCGTCAAGGGATTCAAGACTGAGGTCGGTATGCAGGGAGCCTTTGCGGAAGGCTGGGGTGTAGGCGGGTGCCGCCCAGAGTGATTCGAGTTCGTCATCAACCCAGAAGAAGGTGAGCGAGGCTCCAGCCATTTCGAAGCTCGTGACGAGCTCGCCAACCTCTGGCTCGATGATGGTCACGCCGCGGGCCTCAACCAGCTGGGAGACGCGGTTGTAGAGCACAAACAGTTCTTCGTATTTAACCGAGCCGAGGCCGTTCACCAGGACAACAAGCTTTGCGCCCTCTGGGGAAACGCCGTCCGGGATTTCGGCCCATAACTGGTCAACCATGAGCGTTGCCAGCTCATCTGCGGTTGGCATATCAACCTCGCTGATGCCTGGCTCGCCGTGGATGCCCATGCCAACGGCCATCTTGCCCTCTGGCACCGAGAACAGTGGGGTGTCAGCGCCAGGGAGGGTGCAGCCGCTGAAAGCGACGCCGATGGAGCGGGTGCGGTCGTTTGCGCGCTTGGCGACCTGTTCAACAGCATCCATGTCATAACCGAGCCCTGCGGCCGCGGCGGCGCATTTGAAGACCGTCAGGTCGCCCGCAATGCCGCGCCGTTTGCTTCGCTCGGTTGGCGAAGCGCTCGAGATGTCGTCGGTCACAACCACGGTTCGGCAGTCGATTCCCTCATCGCGGAGCCGCTCCTGGGCCCGGTTGAAGTTGAGCACGTCTCCCGCGTAGTTGCCGTACGTGAGCAGCACGCCCTTGCCCCTCGTGACCGCCTTCGCGACCGAGTAGACCTGCTGAGCTGAGGGCGACGCAAAGATGTTTCCCATGGCAGCGCCATCGGCAAGGCCGTGGCCAACCAGACCGCCAAAGGCCGGGTAGTGGCCAGATCCTCCGCCGGTGACGATCGCAACGGCCGGAGTCGCCGACTTCTGCGCCCTGGCAACGCCGCCGGGCACGCGCCGAACGATGCCACTGTTTGCGGCCACAAAACCGTCAATGAGCTCGTCGGTAAAGTCGTTGGGATCGTTGACAAGGTACGCCATAAGTAATCTCCGATAGTGGTGAGTGGGGGTTGGTCGGTGCGGGCGCCGCTTTGGCGGCCGCACCGACCTGGCTACCGTGAGGTAGCCGCTTGTGTGTTACTTCGTGAGGACAAAGTCCTTGAGGTTTGCCGCGTTGTCCTTGGTGATGAGCACGCAGTCGATTGACTGCTTCTCACTCTTCGCCCCGGTCTTGCCGGTCTTGATGAAGCTATCGGCTTGTTCAACCGCCTGGGTCGCGATGTCGGCGATGGGCTGCAGGACGGTGCCAACCAGCTTTCCGTCAACAACTGCCTCTGCGGCATCCGGTGCGCCGTCAAAGCCCATGACAACCACGTCGGTGCGGCCGGCCTTTTCGAGGGCAGCAATCGCGCCGAGCGCCATCTGGTCGTTGCCGGAGATGACACCCTTGATATCTGGGTGAGCCTGCAGCATGGTCTCCATCTTTGCGAAGCCCTCATCCTGGTTCCAGTTAGCGGTCTCCTGCTGCAGCAGCACCATGTCGGGGTACTGCGAGATCACACTTGCGTAGCCCTGCGAGCGAACGCTTGAGTTGGTGTCGGTTTCGAGGCCAACGAGCTCAACGTAGTTGCCCGTTCCATCCATAACCTCAACAAACTTCTCGGCGCCAATAGCGGCACCCTGTGCGTTGTTCGAGACGATCTGCGACTTTGCGATGCCCTCTTCGTTGATCTCGGCGTTCACAAGGAACACGGGGATGCCAGCATCCGTTGCCTTCTGGACAGGCCCGATCGAGGCGTCAGCACCCGCGTTGTCGAGAATGATCGCAACCGACTTGTTCTCAATAGCAGCGTCGATGAGCTCGCTCTGCTTATTTGGGTCTTGCTCGTGCGACGCGTACGAGGCCGTGTAGCCGAGCTCTTCAGCCTTTGCCTTGGCAACTTCTGCCTCGGTCAGCCAGAACGGGTTTGCCAGGTTTGACGTGATGATGGTGATGTGGCCGCCTTCCTTGCTGGCCGTATCATCCTTCGCGTTGTCTCCTGACGAGCAGGCGGAGAGCAGCAACAGCGCTGCTGCACCAACGGCTACGCCGGCGAATTTCTTCTTGAACATTGATTCCTCTTCTCTTGGTGGGTCGTGGGTTTACGAACTGTGGATGTCGTTCCGTCGCGCTAGGAAGCGGCAACGGACGCGACGGCCGGCTCCTCCGGCTTTGGCGGAGTCGGGGTAGCAGGCGTTGATCGTTTTGACATCGCCTTATTGGTCTTGAGTCGCTGCTGCAGCTGGTCAAGGGCCACCGCGAGCACAATCACGCCGCCCTTGATGACCATCTGCCAGTAGCTGGAAACGCCAACAAGGACAAGGCCGTCGGCAAGGAATCCGATCACAAACGCGCCGATGAGGGTTCCCCGGATGTTGCCTCGACCTCCTGAGAGCGCGGCACCACCCATTACGACGGCGGCAATGGCGTTAAGCTCGTACGATTCACCGGTCTGCGGTGCAGCCGAGGTGAGCTCAGACGAGATGATGAGCCCCGCGATTGCGGCACAGAAGCCGGCGATCATGTAGACGCGGACCTGGACCTTCTTGACGGGAACGCCAGAGAGTTCCGCTGCACGTTCGTTGCCGCCAGACGCGTAGAGCCAGCGGCCAAACGAGGTCTTGCTGAGCACAAAGGCGGCGACGGCGGCGAGGACAAGCATGACCCACACGGCCATGGGGATACCGAGGGGTGCACCGTGCCCGATGACGTTGAATCCGGTGTTCCCAAGTTCTTCAGAGCCCTGAAGCTTTGGGAAGGTGCGGCCGTCGGTGATCAGCAGCGCTGCGCCGCGGGCGACGTAGAGCATACCGAGCGTGGCCACAAACGGCGCGACTCTGAACTTCGTTATGAGTATGCCGTTGATATAGCCGACCAGGGTTCCGATGACGAGCGAGCAGACAATCACCACCCAAACCGCCGGGTACAGGATGATGTCGAGGGCTGGGATACCCATGCCTTGGAGGAGCACGCCGGCAACAACGCCGGAAAGGCCAACCGTCGAGCCGACCGAAAGGTCGATGCCGCCGTTCAAAATCACCATGAGCATACCGATTGCGAGGATCGCGTTGAGCGCCACGTGGCGCGTCATCACGAGCAGGTTCGACAGCGTGAGGTAGTTATCTGACAGCAGCGAAAAAATGATGATGATGACGATGAGCGCGATGAGCGCCCGGCCTTCCATGAGGAGGGCGAGGTAGTCAATCTTCCCACCCGCTTTGGGCAGCACCCCTGTTGAGGATGCGCCGGCTTTGGCCTTGCTCACTGTGTAGCTCCAATCTGCTGATTGCTGGTATCTGACTCACCTGAGGCGCCCATGACTTCTTCGCGGGTAGCCTCGCTGGTGAGGAATTCTCGGACGATTCGCCCGCGCGACATCACGATGATGCGGTTTGACGCGGTGAGGGCTTCGGTAATTTCTGAGGTGACAAACAGGACGCCGAGTCCCTTTTGTGCTTCTTGGGCGAGCAAGGCAAAGATCTCGCCTTTTGCGCCAACATCGATGCCGCGGGTTGGCTCGTCGAGCAGCAGCACCGTTGGATTCGTGAGCAGCATCTTGCCGATGACAACCTTCTGCTGATTTCCACCGCTGAGCGACGTGATGGGTGCCTTCGGCGACGAGGTCTTGACCCTCACCTCGGCGATGCCTTTTTCGACGTTTGCCCGCTCACGAGACTTGGAGAGCCAGAATCCCTTCACAATGGAACCGAGGCTTGCGAGGCTCATGTTGTGGCCAACCGAGAGCAACTGCACGAGGCCGTCGCGTTGCCGATCCTCGGGAACAAGCCCGAGGCCGCGTGCGATGCGTTCGCGGATCGGGAGTCCTGCCATGTTCTGACCCTCAAGCTCGACGCTTCCGTCGATGAGGGGGAGGCGCCCAGCGAGGGCTTCAAGCAGCTCGGTGCGCCCCGCGCCCATGAGGCCGTAAATGCAGACAACTTCGCCGGCGCGAACGTCAATCGAAACGCCGTCGACCGCGAGGCGGCCAGGAGTCGTCATATCCGGGACTCGAACATCCTTGATGGAGAGCGCAACATCGCCGTACTTCACGTCGAGGTTCTCAAAGACGTGCTCTTGGGCGTGCCCAACCATGGTGTTGATGATCCATGGGAGATCGATGTTTGCGCGCACCTCGTTTGCGACGAGACTTCCATCGCGGAAGACAACGGCAAAATCGGTCACCTGCAGTGCCTCTTCAAGGTGGTGCGAGATGTACACGATCGAGACGCCGGATGCGGTCAGATCATTGATGACCTTGAACAGTACCTCGACCTCGTTTGCGCTCAGCGCCGACGTGGGCTCGTCCATGATGAGCACGCGGGCTTTGGAGGCGAGGGCCTTCGCTATCTCAACGATCTGCTGCTGGCCAAGACGAAGGTCAGCGATGAGCGTCGAGGGGGCAATCTGTTCCTCAAGCTGCTCCATGAGCTCTTCGACGATCCGGTTTTCGGCGGCGTAGTCGATGGTCCCCGCAGCGGTTTTCAGTTCGCGGCCAAGGAAGATGTTGTCACGGACGCTGAGGTTCGGGGCAAGATTGAGCTCTTGGTGGATGATCGCGATGCCGCGGTCGACCGCATCCGACGGCGAGTGGAATGTCACGGGCTCGCCGTCAAGCTCAACCGTTCCGCTCGTTGGCTGCTCAACGCCGGAGAGGATCTTCATGAGCGTCGACTTGCCGGCGCCGTTCTCGCCAAAGAGCGTCGTAACTTTGCCGCGGTGAATGGCAAAGTCAACACCCTTGAGCGCGTGGACGCCGCCGTAGCGCTTAGTGATATCCCTTGCACGAATCACGACGCTATCTTCGGTCATCGGTTCGGCCTCAGGCGCGAGTGTTTCGGCCATGACTAACCAACCTCGATGCTGGTTGGAACCACCTGGAGCGCAGCGGCGTTGCCACCGAGCGCAAACGCGCCCTCGACGGTGAGCGTCTTGCCGGGAAGCGTGGCAACGTCAACATCCGCGAGCACAAGTTCTTTTACTCGGTTGTTGATCTCGGTTGCCGCGTTTTGGTACGCAAGCTGATTCACAAACTGCTGGAAGGTGATCTCGCCGGTGACGTCGCGAAGCGCCGTTCCGTTGATGGCCGGTCCGACCTGGAGATAGAGCGTGACGTCCGCCGGAAAGCCCTCGACCGAGATGGGGAGCAGGCTGCCCTTGAGCTCTCCGGCGACTCCCGTGAACGAGACTGGGAACGTCCAAGCCGTTGAGGGGCCCTCTCGGCTGCCAAACTCTTCACCTGCTGCATCGGGATCGGCGGCGATGGCGGTGTGCAGCTCAACAATGTCGACCGCGTTTTTGCTCACAAACGGCTCGATGTCATCGTGGAATGCGGTCGTGGCGAACTCTGCTGCGTCGAATTTTGCCGGGTCTGCGGCTTCGGCCTCAGCCGTTGTGCGCACCTGGGTCGAGGCGATCATGCCGCCGAGGAGGGCAAGCGCCGCAACGGCGGTGATGGTTGGTTTGAGCCACCGACGCTGTTGCTGGCGTACGGGCTTTGGGTCTTCAGACATGGGGTGCTGCTCCTTCGCAGTCGACAAGATGAGGGATAGTGCGGTCTGGCCTTGGCTGTTACAGCAGGACGCGTGACTTGGAGTCGTTCGGTCGGATCTGTAGCTTGCGGCCGGTTCCCGCACGGAACATGGCAAGGGCCTCTTCGTATTCGTCGAGTGTGAACGAGTGGCTGATCATCGGGGTGCTGTTGATTGCGCCGGCCTCGAACATCTCGACTGCCCTGCCAAACGAGTTGAGCACTGCCATGGTTCCAACGATGTTGATTTCGTCGCGGTAGACGCGGAAGGGGGAATATCCGGCCTTCGCCTCGACGGGGGCAACGCCGAAGTGTTGGAACGTGCCGCCAGCCTTTACGCGCGGAAGACCATCCTCGATAGCCTTCACAACTCCGGTGCAGTCGATAACGACGTCCCAGACGTCGCGATCTGCTTCGTCGGCGCTCGCGTACACGTTGGCGATTCCAACGTCGCGGGCTGCCTGACGGCGGTTTTCGTTCAGATCAACGATCGTGACGCTCGCTGCACCGGCGCGTGGCGCAAGCTGGGCCATAAGCAATCCCATGGTTCCGGCACCGTAAACCAGGTAGTGCTCACCCATCTTGCGTGGCAAGATGTCGTAGCCGCGGATAGCGCAGGCGAGGGGCTCGATGAGTGCGGCCTCGTAGAGGTCGGTCTCTGGCTTGAGCTTGTAAACGTTGGCTGCTGGCGCCGTGAACTGTTCTGTTGATGCGCCGTCTGATGCGACAACGCCGAGGCCGTTCCAGTTGCGGCACAGGTTGGTCTTGCCCGCGAGGCAGAGCTCGCATTCGCCGCAGGTGGTGCTGGGGTTCACGGCAACGTGATCGCCTGGAACGACGTGATTCACGCCGTCGCCAACCGCAAGAACCGTTCCGCTTGCTTCGTGACCGGGCACGAGCGGGAAGACGGTGCCTTCAAACTCGCCGTCGAGGACGTGGACGTCGGTGCCGCAGATGCCAACGGCCGCGACCTCGATGAGTACCTCTTTGTGGCCGGGGACGAGAGCTGGAACCTCGTTGAGGCTGAGCTTGCCGGCTTCGGTGAACACTATTGCGCGCATGTGCGAGGGGGCCTTTCGACGAGTCGCTGATGATCAGCGGGTGGATGCTGTGCTGCTTCGGCAGTGAAGCTGCTGCATCCTTGCCGAATCGAACGGAACATCCCTGAAATGTTATTTATCTCACAAGATGTTCTCTTTTCAAGGTAAGAGTAACTTTGATATCACACGGTGTCAACGCGGGGTGTGGGGCGATCGCTCCGCGCATCGTGGGCCGTGCTGGTGGCGCGGGTGGTGTAATTTGTTGATTTTTCGGGATTCATTTCGCGCTTGATCGACGAACTGATTGTTGGCGTGTTGAACAGCTAACCGAAAATCTCGCGTTAACTTCTGCGAAAAAATTCTCAGTGTTATGTATATGTTAGGTATTTGGGTACAAAAAAGCGGCCCCTTCGTTGGAGAAGGAGCCGCTTGCCTGACTTCGAAGGGTCAGGTGACGTTGAGAGTGGGGCTAGGCCTTGTTTTCGTAGTCGGAGAGGACCTGTACTTTTTCGGCGGATGCTGAGGTTTCGTCGAAGCGGTAGGTGAGCCATTCGCGGACGAGGCGCCGGGCGAGTTCGATGCCGATGACCCGTTGTCCCATGGTGAGGATTTGGGCGTTGTTGCTGAGGATGGCGCGTTCGACGGAGAAGGAGTCGTGGGCGGTGACGGCGCGGATGCCTGGTACTTTGTTGGCTGCGATGGCAACGCCGAGGCCGGTGCCGCAGAAGAGGAGGGCGCGGTCTGCGGTTCCTGCTGCGACTTTTTCGGCTGCTGCGATGGCGACGGTTGGGTAGGCGGTGTGTTGGTTGGCGTCCACTCCGACGTCTTCGACGAGCTCAACATTGGGATTGCCAAGAAGGTCCTGCTTAACGCTTTCTTTGTACTCATATCCGGCATCATCTGATCCGATGACAACCCGTAGTTTCTGCTGTTCCATGTTTGTTCTCTTTCCGTGTGTGATGTGTGACTCGCTCGTGGGGTGTGTTTTGGTTCGTGGGGTGCGGTTTTTTGCGCCCCGCGAGGGGATTCGCGCCCCACGAGCACTAGATGGAGGAGTAGCCGCCGTCGATGAGGATGTTCTCGCCCGTCACCATGCCGGCGTTGTCGCCAGCGAGATACGCGATCAGGCCGGCAACCTCCTCCGGCTGGGCAAAGCGGCGGGTTGGGATCTGCTGCTTGAGCGCCTCTCCCTTTTCGCCTGCCCAAGCCGCCTTGCCGAGGGGCGTCTCAACAACGGTTGGGGACACCGCATTCACGGTTACGCCGCTTGGTGCCCACTCCATGGAAAGCACCTTCGTCATGCCAACGATGCCGGCCTTGCTCGCGCAGTAGGCGACGTGCTGATCAAGGCCAACGACGCTCGCCTGCGAGGCAAGGTTGATGATGCGGCCAAAGCCTGCCACGGTCATGATACGACCGGCGGCCTGTGCCATCTTGAAGCTGGCCGTCAGGTTGACGGCGATTGTGGCATCCCACATTCGGTCCGACAGGTTGAGGGCCGTATCGAGCATGACAATGCCTGCCGAGTTGACGAGCACATGGACGGTTCCGGCAACGGCGACAACCTCGTCGAAAACCTCAGTTGCGGCGGTCGCCCCGGTGAGATCCTTGACGATACCGTGGTGGCCCTCACCTGGCAGTGCGGCCATGGCTTCGCCAATGGTTTCGCCGAGGTCGACGCCAACGACGCGGGCCCCGCGCTCGGCGAAGTACAGCGCTACGGAGTTGCCGATTCCGCTGGCGGCTCCGGTGACAACAACTACTTTTCCTGCAAATTCTGCGGTCATGTTCAATCCTTAACTACTTCGCTCGTGGGGTGCGATTGTGCTCGTGGGGTGCGAAATAATGCGCCCCACGAGGCGAAATGCACCCCGCGAGCATGGGGGTGTGGGCGGGGGTGGGAAGGGATGTGTGAGCGCTACAGCGAGCCGAGGTCGGTCACGATGAGGGCGAGGGATGTTGCGCCAGCGTCGGGAGTCCCGACGCTCTTCTCTGCGAGCGGACGGGCGCGGCCCAGTTTGGGGCTGAGCGCTGCCGTCGCCGCAGCGCGCTCGGTGGCAACGGCAGCGGCCGTCGACCAAGCTGAGGCGAAGTCCGTGCCGGCCGCCACCTGCTCGCGGAGGGCCTCCACAAACGGAAGCAGCGCATCAACAAGCGTCTTATCGCCGATCGTCGCGCGGCCGAGGTCGGTGATTGCCGTCGCGAAGCCGTCCGCCGCCGCGACGAAGTCGGTCGGGGTGTAGGCCTCGCGGCTATCGGTCAGCGCGGAGCCGGCGCCCTCAAGGGCGGCGCCCCACAGGACTCCTGAGGTGCCGCCGGCGAATTCCGCCCATGCCTGGCCGGCCGAGGTAAGGATCCAGGCGACACCGGCATCCGCAGCGTGTGCCGCGGCGCCAGCTTTGAGGGCGGCGTCGATGCCCTTGACCATGCCGCGCCCGTGGTCGCCGTCGCCGGCAACCGCGTCGATCTCGCCAAGGCGGACTTCGTTGGTGTGCAGGGTGCGGGCGATGCTTTCGAGCCCGGCAAGCGCAACTGTCCCGAGGGCACGGGCGGCTTCGGTTGCGTCGGGGATGACGGCCGCCTCTGCCGATTCTTCGCCTCCTGCTGATGCCACGAGGTTCGCAATGGGCGCAGCCTGTTTGCGGTAACCGGGGGCGTAGGCATCCGCTCTCCAGAAGGTTTCGAGTTCGTCGTCGAGCCACATGAGGGTGAGCGAGCAGCCGCCCATGTCAAGGCTTGTCACGATCTCGCCAACTTCTGGCTCAATGATCTCGAGGCCGGCATCGCGGAGGTTGGCCGAGATTGTTTTCCAGAGCAGGAAGAGCTCTTCGTATTTGGTGGTGCCAAGGCCGTTGACGATTGCCGTCACGCGTTTGCCAGCGTTGGCAGGTGCCGCCTCAAGCACGGCTGTGGTGAGGGTGTGTGCAAGCTGCTCTGCGGTTGGGAGCGGTTCGTCGCGGATGCCTGGCTCGCCGTGGATGCCGAGGCCGAGCCCGAGGTGTCCCTCAGGAACGGTGAAGAGTGGATGCTCCGCGCCCGGCATGGTGCAGCCTGAGAACGCAACGCCCAGCGTGCGCGTTGCTGAGTTTGCGGCGCGGCCTGCGCGCTCGACGCCGTCGAGGTCGAGGCCGGCGGCCGCTGCTGCGCCCATGACTTTGAAGACGGTGAAGTCGCCGGCGATGCCGCGGCGCTTCTCTTCTTCTGTTGCCGAGGCGATGTCGTCGGTCACGACAACAATGCGCACGTCGATGCCTTCTTTGCGGAGGCGGTCGGCTGCAATGCCGAAGTTCATGTTGTCGCCTGCGTAGTTACCAAAGCTGAGGATGACGCCGCGGCCTTGGTGGGCGGCCTTCGCGACAGAGTAGACCTGTGCGGCTGACGGGGAGGTGAAGACGTTTCCAACAACAGCTCCCGTGGCGAAGCCTGGCCCAACGAGGCCGCAGAACGCGGGGTAGTGGCCGGAGCCTCCGCCAACGATGACGGCAACCTGTGGCTCGCCGCTGCGATGCGCCACTGCGCCGCCGGGAACGCCCCTGAGGCGGTCTGAGTAGAGATCGAGGAATCCCTCGAACTGGTCTTCGGCAAATTCGGCCGGGTTGTTGAAGAGAATAGTCACGTATGGCTCCGTTGGTTGTGTCCGTGAGTTGTGTTGTGCGAGGGGATAAACGAGTCTGTGTCTAGGATAGCTTCATTGTTCGAGCATTGGACTGTTGACAATGTCCTACTCGTGAAAATCAATGAGAATCTTTGCCCAAAAACAACAGTGGGGACCTCCAGTCTTTCAGAGGCCCCCACTGCGTACTACATTTCAAACATCATGCTTTGATGAACTAGCTCTGATCTCCGATGGTGACCAATACTTTGACCTGCTCAGGGTCGCCTGACGTGTGGAACGCCTGCTTGGCCTCCGTGATATCAAACGACGCCGTGATGAGCTCATCAAGCGGGAACGACTTCTTGCGAAGAATCTCAATTGCGTGCAGTACATCCTCGCGGACATACATGAGGTTGCCGATGAGCGTCAGCTCGCGGTCCTGGATGAGGTCGAGATCGATCTTCGTCGGCCCAGCAGGAACGCCAACCGTCATCAACGTTGCGCCCTTATCCAGGATCTCGATGGCAAGGTGAACCGTTGACTCGCGCGATACGCAGTCAAAGACCACGTGCGCTTTTCCGCCAAGCGCGGCAAGCGCATCCTCTGCGGCGGAGTCAGCGCTTGGGTCAAAGCTGCCAGCGGCGCCAAGACGCTCGGCGCGCTCGCGCTTGGAAGCCAGCAGATCGCCAACCACAACGCGCTCTGCCCCGGCCTCGAGCGCTGCAATTGCAACAAAAAGGCCGATGGGGCCTGCTCCGAGCACAACAACGCGCTTGCCGCTCAGGTCGCCCGCGCGGCGAACGGCGTGCACCGGTGTCGACAGCGGTTCGATGAGTGACGCCCAGGTGTCGTCAAGGTCGTCTGGCAGCGGGATGACCCGGTCAGCGGCGATGACAAAACGGTCGGTCATTCCGCCAGGCGTCTGGCATCCGAATACGTCGAGAGTTGAGCAGATGTTGTAGCGGCCCGCAACACACTGGTCGCAGGTTCCGCAGTACAGGTTGGGTTCGACGACTACGCGCTTGCCGGCCAGCGACTGGTCGGCATCCGTACCGGCAGCCTCGACGCGGCCAACAACCTCGTGTCCCGGCCAGAACGGCAGCGACATAAAGGGGTGGCGGCCGTGCGCCGCGTGCATGTCCGAACCGCAAATGCCAACAACCGTGCTGCGGACAAGTACTTCGCCAGCGGCCGGTGTTGGGGTCTCTTCTGTTTCGAGGACGATGTCGTCAAACGAATTCACAACAATCCGACGATTTTGGGTCATGAGTGCATCCTTTTCTAAAAATCAACCTGCATCTATTTGCGAGTTTCTGCGCCAAAAGTGTTCGATTTGGACAAAAACTCACAAACAGATGCAGTTCATGCGGAGTTAGACAGCCGTGTAGCCGCCGTCGGCGACAAGGATCGATCCGGTGATGAACGACGCTGCGTCGCTCGCGAGGAAGACAACTGAAGGAGCAATCTCTTCAGGCATCGCGAAGCGCTGCTGAGGCGCGTCGTCAATCCAGTAGCGCTTGAAGTCTTCGCGGTCAACAGGGGCCATCTCGGTCTTGACGTAGCCAGGGGCAACCGCGTTCACGCGAATGCCGAGCTCTGCCCACTCAACGGCGAGCGACTTCGTGAGGTGGTGAACTGCCGCCTTCGACGCGTTGTAGGCAGGCTGCCACTGCGGGCGGTTCACGATGATGCCAGACATGCTGCCGATGTTGACGATCGAGCCCTTGCCCTGTTCCTTCATGTGCGCACCAACGGCGATGCTTGCCTTCCACAGCGCCTTGACGTTGAGGTCGAAGACGTTGTCCCACTCCTGGTCGGTGACGCTGAAGGATGGGTTGTGGTAGCAGGTGCCCGCGTTGTTGACGAGGATGTCGATGCGTCCGAGCGCCGAAATGGCCTCAGCGGTCATACGGTCAACCTGGTCACCCTCGGTGATGTCGGCCGTGATGGGGGTGAAATCGAAGCCAGCCTCGCGAGCCTCAGCAACAACTGCCGCGTTGCGCTCTGCGCTGCGTCCAGCAATTGCGACGCGTGCGCCAGCCTCGGCAAGGCCGAAGGCAAATGCCTTGCCAAGGCCCTGGTTGCCGCCGGTAACGAGGGCGGTCTTGCCTTCGAGTGAGAATGGAGAAGTCATAGTGGGTAAGCCTTTCGGATGGTAAGTGGGGGAAATCTATTTGCCTGGGTAAACGATGGACTTGAGGCTATCTGGGTTCTGGTCGCTGTTGAGCGCCTCGGCAACGTGGTCGAGGTCAAACTTGCCCGTCACGAGGGAGTCAAGGTCAACAACTCCTGACGAAACCATGTGGATGGCTGCTGGCCAGGTGTTCGTGTAGCGGAAGATGCCGGTGACGGTGATCTCAAGGTTTTGGATCTGCTCAACGGGCAGCGTCATTTCTGGGTTGCCAAGACCAACGAGCACAACGGTTCCTGCTGGGCGGACGGCGCGGATGCCGGCATCCACCGCGCGGGGCGATCCGCTGGCGTCAACAAATGCGTTGACGTCGAGGCCGAGGGCTGCAACATCCTCTGCCACCGGGTCGATGACGCGGGTTGCGCCGTATGAGAGGGCGCGTTCGCGGCGCTCTGCCACGAGGTCGCTCACGATGATTTCTGAGGCACCAAAGGCCTTTGCGGCCTGGATGCAGATGATGCCGATTGGGCCCGCTCCCGCGATGAGGATGCTTGAGCCAGGCTCGATGCCTGCCTTGCGCATGGTGGTGATTGCCACGGAGAGCGGTTCAAGCAGCGCGGCAGCCTCGTCAGACAGGTTGTCGGGGATCGCGTGCGCGAAGTCCGCCTGAATGGTGACGTAGCCTGCGAATGCGCCGTCGATTGGTGGGGTCGCGTAGAACTCCATGTTTGGGCAGAGGTTGTAGCGTCCGGCGCGGCATTCGCGGCAGTTTTTGCAGGGACGCTGTGGCTCAACGGCTACGCGCTCGCCAATGCGGGCTGCGTCGACGTCTGCCCCAACGGCAACGATTTTTCCTGAGAGTTCGTGGCCAAGCACGAGCGGTCCGTCAACAACGAAGTCGCCGATTTTGCCGTGGCGGTAGTAGTGCACGTCTGAGCCGCACACGCCAACCGCTGCAACCTTGACGAGGACCTCGTCTGGCTGGACGACGGGAAGCGGGCGGTCCTCAATCGTGAGGTTTTGCACCCCGTTGAGCACGCTGACGCGCATCGTTTCGGGAAGAGCTGGTGTCTGAGTCATGAGGTGTGTCCCTTCGGTTGTGGTAATTCGTTGTGGTTGGTCTGCAGCAGTGCTCGTCCTGAGACGATGTAGCTCACCCCTGCAGCGTGGCTCGTTGTGGCAATAGCGCGGGTGACCCCTCCGTCAACGCCAACGTTCCAGGCGCCTGGAAGGGCCTCGATCTTGTTGATGTTGCTTGGGTCTGCCGTTGTGATCGTTCCCGGCTCGATGAGCATGATGAGCGCGCCGTCGGCGTCCCCGGCTTCGAGGGGGTTGGCCGAATGGATGGGCTCGAGTTCTACCCACACGTTGATGCCGGCGTCGCGCAGCTCGGTGATCGCTCGCTCGTTGCGGGCAAACGCTGCTGGGCTGAGCGCGATGCGGCTTGCGCGTACGTCGTTTGCAAGGTTGAGCGCCTCAGCTTCCGCGATCGCCTGCTCTTTGGCTGGCGTGCCGTGTGTGATGAGGTGGAGGTCGATGTCTGCCTCGGGAAGGGCAGAGCGGATTTCGCGAACCATCTGGGGCGTGACGCCAGTATGGATCCCTTCGTGGCCAAGGATGAGGTCGGCATGGATGCCGTGTCCGGCATCGGCCAGCCGGCGGGCTGCTTCGAGGCGCAGCGGAGGGGCAACCGCGTAGATGCTTCCGCCAAGCGCAGAGGCCGGAAACTCGTCTGCCCAGTCGGCAATCGTCACATCGTGGGGCACCGCCACGTGCACGACGCTCATTGGCGGTCCAGCTGGGTCACGGCGGCGACGGCTTCGTACGCGGCAAACGCGTCGCGCTGCACTGGGCGTGGCGTGGCGACAACCTCGGTGCGAGGGGCCCACTCGGTGCGCACCTCGGTCACGGGCCGCTTCGACCAGATGGCGGCTGCCTGCACCGCGGCGCCTCGTGCGGTAGCCTCCGGCGCATCCGCGGTCAGGACCGGGCGCTGCAGGGCATCCGAAAGCAACTGCGTGTAGGCGGCAGACTTTGCTCCGCCGCCAACCGCGATAATGCGGCCGGAGGTTTGAACGCCAAGTCTTTCGAGGTGGTGCTGGCCTGTGACGAGCCCAAAGATAACGCCTTCGTAGGCTGCGCGGGCGATCTCTTCGCGCGTGGTTTCCGTGGTGATTCCAGCAAGGATGCCGTTCGCGCCAGGGCGGTTTGGGGTGCGTTCCCCGTCGAGGAACGCGGCAAGGCTCGGCCCAACTTCGGTTGGGGGCGCGGCGAGGGCAAGGCGCGTGAGCTCGTTGTAGTCAACACCAAGGATGCGGGCAAACGTGTCGGTGACCTTCGCCGCGTTGAGGGTGCAGATGAGCGGCATGAAGCCGTTGGTCATGTCGGCGACGCCGTTCACAAAGCCGAGCGGGTCGTGCACGCTTGTTGTGTGCAGCGCAGAGACAACACCTGACGTGCCAAATGAGTAGACCACGTCGCCGGCAACCGTTCCGAGACCGAGGGCGGCCGCGTGCTGGTCGCCGCCGCCGGAGGCAACCACTACGGTTCCGCTCAGGCCGAGCTCGTCGAGGACGACGGGAAGGACAGTTCCGGCTGGCGCGTCTGGGTCGAGCACGGTCGGCAGCATCGGCAGCCAGTCGCGGTCTGCGTCGATGAGCGCGAGGTGCTCAGGAAGATATTCGTTTGTGGCCGCGTTGAAGTAGCCGGTTCCCGAGGCCTCAGAACGATCCGTGACCTTATTTCCGGTAAGCCGGAACGTCAGGTAGTCGTGGGGGAGCAGGATGCTCGCGACCCGCGCGAAGTTCTCGGGCTCGTGCTTGGCGAGCCACGCAATCTTGCCGATGGTGAACGCGGCCGTTGGCAGCGATCCCAGCTTGGAGATGAGAGCCTCATCGCCAATGCGTTCGCTCAGCTCGGCGAGTTCCGGTGCCGAGGTGGTGTCGTTCCACAGCTTGGCCGGGCGGATGACGTTGTTGTTCTCGTCAAGGGCAACGAGGCCGTGGCACTGGGCGGCAACCGCGATGCCAACGACATCCTCTGGCGAGGCATCCGCGAGTGTCATGGCCGAACGGAACGCGGCGACGAGCGCATCCCACCAGTCGGCGGGATTCTGCTCGCTCAGCGGTGGTGTTACAACGGTGTGTGGAGCCGAACCGGTGGCAAGAAGTTCGCCGGTGGTCGCGTTGCGCAACTCAACTTTGCAGGACTGTGTCGAGGAGTCGATTCCGGCGACGAGGGCTGGCCTGCTCATGCGCCGGGCTCTGCTGCGCTGCCGTTGTCGGCGGGAAGGTCGGTTTGCTGGCCAACGTATCCACCAGGGTGGATGTTGATGACGTCGGCCCAGCTGTGGTCGCGGAGGCCCATAAGGGTTGAGGCGAGGGCATCGCCCCACGAGCCGGCAACAAGCGTTGAACCCATGGCGATGAGCCCGCCGGGATCGGCATCAATCGGCCGCGTCTGCACAACCACGACGGTGTCAGCCGCCTGCGCAAATGGCGACTCAGGGCGTTCGGTGACCGCTACGGTTGGGATGCCACGTTCGCTCAGGCGGGTAACAAGGTCGACGAGTTCGGTCGACTGGCCGCCTTTTGAGAAGGCAAGAACAAGATCGCCATCGGTGATGGCTCCCATGCCGCCGTGCAGCGCATCGAGGCAGGGAAGATAAAAGGCTGGGGTGCCAGAAACGGCAAGTAGGTGGGCGAGGCGCTCGGCCATGATGCCAGAGGTGCCTGAGCCGGTCGTGATGACTTTGCCTGGGAGGGCGAGAATGGCCCGTACAACCGAAGCAAACGTTTCATCAAGCTGGTCGGCGAGCCCAGTAACAGCAGCACCCTGTCGGGCGACAAACGCCCGCGCGTTGGCAATAACGTCGTGCTCTGAAATCTCGGGTGTTGGTGTGGTGTGTGACAACGGGATTCCTTTGCGAACGGGGGGATCTGTGGGAGGTGGCCGTGAGGCCGTGGCTGATGATTCAGCCACGGCCTCACGGGTGCAACCGGAGGTTACGTGTTCGGGAGATTACTTCTCCTGGCCTGGGAGGCCTTCGTACGCGATGTTTCCGGTCTTGAGGTTGTCGTTGATGAGGTCGGTCAGGCCGGCAAGGAACGCCTTGCGGTCCGTCACAACGTGCTCGATAGCAGCGTCAACGTTTTCGGTGGTGATGGCTGGCATCGTGTAGACGAGTTCCTTGTTGACGTCTTCGCCGCGGGCAATACGAGCAGCAACTGCAACACCGGTTGCGAGCTGAACGGTACCGTTCTGCAGCGAGGTGCCAATGAAGTCACCCTTCTTGACGGCGTTGAGGCCGTCTTCGATTCCGTCGATACCAACAACAGGAACGTCGTTCATGCCGGCCTCGCGGAGAGCCTGTACGGCGCCGAGTCCCATGTCGTCGTTCTGAGCGATAACGCCGTCGATCTCGTCGCCGAACGCCGAGATCCAGTTCTTCATCTTGTTAACGGCTTCGTCGCGCTTCCAGTTGGCCGTGTCCTTTGCGAGAACCTTGACGTCTGCGTTTTCAGCGAGAACATTGTCGATTCCCTGGCCTCGGTTGATTTCTCCCGAGCCGCCGAGGGGGCCCTGGAGGATAACAACGTTGCCCTTGCTGCCGAGGGCATCCATCATCATGGTGGCTTCCTGCTCGCCAGCAGCAACGTCATCGGGCTGAACGCTTGCCGTGATGTCGGAGTTGTTGAGCGTTGCGTTGACATCCATGATCGGGATGTTGGCGTTCTTGGCTGCGGTTACCTGCGGCTGCAGGGTGTCTGCCTGAACGGGAACGATGATGATGGCGTCAACCTTGGCGCTGATGAACTGGTCAACCTGGCTGGCCTGGGTGCTCACGTCGTCGTTTGCCGAGTTCCACTTGATCTCGATGTTGTTCTCGTCGGCGTAGGTGTCGATTCCTTCTTTACCTTCGGTAATGAACGAGGACATGTTGTAGACGGTGATACCAACGGTGACGCGCTTTGGGCCGTCTCCGTTGTCCTGGTTTGCCGAAGGGTCTCCTGCGCCACAGGCGCTGAGGGCCACTACGGTCGTGCCAGCGAGCGTCACCATGGCGGTGCGCTTCATCCACTGGGTCATCTTCATTGACTTTCTCCTTTTATTAGTGATTGCAAGGGCAAGGTGAAAACTTGTGCGCGGGATGCGCGATTACGCTCTGCGTTTGGACGCCCAAACGTCAACGGCAACGGCCGCTACGATCAGGACACCCTTGATCACGTTCTGCCAGTAGGCGGGAACCGTGAGGATGTCGAGTCCGTTGTTCAGAGTCTGGATGAGCAGGAGTCCGAGCGCGGTTCCCCATACGGTTCCGCGTCCGCCCATGAGGCTGGCTCCACCAATAACTACGGCGGCGATGGCGTCGAGCTCGTAACCGCTACCGAGGGTTGGTGCGCCACTGATCACGCGCGAGGCGAGCATGACTCCGGAGAGTCCGGCAAGCGCGCCGCTGATTGCGTAGACGCTGAAGAGTACGCGACCGGTCTTGACGCCGGCGATTTCTGCCGCGAGTCGGTTTCCACCAACTGCGTAGATACGCAGGCCGTAAGCGGTGCGGCGCATCATGACGCCAAATCCGATGATGCCGATGATCATGAGGATTACGGGGATGGTGAGGCCGAGGACCTGGGTGTTTGCGATAGCGCCAAACTCGGTTGGCAGGCCGTTGATGGGCGCGCCATTACCGATAACGTACGCAACACCTGAGGCGAGCGTGAGCATACCGAGGGTAGCGATAAACGGCGGAACGTTCATCACCGAAACCACAAATCCGTTGATGGACCCCGCGAGGAAACCAACGATTACCGCGGCAACAACGGCGAGCCAGATCTGGTCTGGGAACGTCTTGGCGGTCAACGCGCCGGTCATGGCGCTGACCGCGATTACGCTACCAACCGACAGGTCGATACCGCCTGTCAGAATCACAAGGGTCTGGCCGAGCGCGATAAGCGCAAACGGTGCGGCCGCGATGAGGATGGTCGTGACGTTGTCAACCGTGCCGAAGCGTGCGCTGCGGTAGGCGAAGAACGCAATGACGACGATGAGCACCAAAACCATGGCGTAGCGGATCGCCATGTCTTGGAACCACTTGCCGCTGAAGCGCTGGGTCGTGTCTGCTACTGGAGTGATCGTCATTATTCGGAATCCCTGTTGTCGTTGATCGATTCGTTGATCGGTGCTGAAGGTTGTGTGGGTGCGTCTGCGAGCTGGCCGCTGGCGAGGCGGAAGATGGTCTCCTGCACGTCGGCGCTGTCGAGGTCGTCGCGGCTGAGCTCTCCAACGATGCCGCCTTCGCGAAGCACAAGAGCGCGGTGCGAAAGGCTGAGGATCTCTGGCATGTCGCTCGAGGCCATGACAACGGCCATGCCCTTTGCGGCGAGGTCAACGATGATGCGGTAGATCTCACTGCGCGCGCCGACGTCAACGCCTCGCGTTGGCTCGTCGAGCAGCAGAACGTCTACCGGCCCGGTCAACCAGCGGGCCAGAACAACCTTCTGCTGGTTTCCGCCGGAGAGCGTCTCCATTGACTGGTTCATGCCACGGCTGCGCAGACGAACGGATTCCGTTGCCTCGCGGGCTGCCGAGCGGCGGCGACCCTGCTGCAACCATCCGGCCGTCGAGAAGGAGGACAGGCGGGGGAGGCTCATGTTGTCGAGCACATCCATGGTGAGCACCGCTCCAGAGCCCTTGCGGTCCTCAGGAACGAGGGCAACCTTTGACACGATTGCCGCGCTCGGGTTGTTTCGCTTCATCTGCTTGCCCGAAACGGCGATTGTTCCGCCAGTGGTGGTTCGGGTGCCGAAGATCGCTTCGATGAGCTCGGTGCGACCGGCGCCAACGAGGCCGGCAAGTCCGAGGATCTCGCCCTTTTTGACCGAGATGCTGATGGGGGCCGGTGCGCCCTCAACCTGCAGGTTGGTGACCTCGAGGATGGTTGTGTCGCCAGCTTCCGGACGCTCTGGGAAGAGGTCCTCAAGTTCGCGGCCGATCATGGCCGTGACGATGTCGTCATCCGTGAGCTGCGCGAGAGGCTTGTCAACAACGAGGCCTCCGTCGCGGAGGACAACAACGCGGTCGGCGAGTTCGCGGATTTCTTCCATTTTGTGAGTCGTGAAGAGGAGCGCAACGCCGCGGTCGCGGAGCGTGCGCATCACTGCGACCAGGCGCTCAACCTCTTTGGAGGAGATGGCGCTTGTTGGTTCGTCGAGCAGGATTGCTTTTGCTCCGGTGTTGGTTGCCTTGATGATCTCGACGATCTGGCGGATACCAACCGAGAGGGTTCCCATGAGTGTGCTCGGGTCGATGTCGACGCCGAAGACCTCAAGGTTCTCGCGAGCCTTCTGGATCATTGCCTTGCGGCGGAGTCCTGTTGGGCCGCGCAGTTCGCGGCCGAGGAAGATGTTCTCGTAGACCGTGAGGTCAAGCACGGAGGCGAGCTCCTGCGGAACGATTGCGACGCCGAGGCGGTAAGCGGCCTGTGCGTTTCCGTCTGGAAGATCGTGGCCGCGGACGAGGACGTTGCCCTTGTCTGGCCGGTATTGGCCGGAGGCAATCTTCATCAGAGTGGATTTGCCAGCACCGTTCTCACCCGCGAGGGCGGTGATGGTTCCGGGTGTGAGCGCTAGGGATACACCTTTGAGCACTGGAACGCCACCGAAAGCTTTTTCGATGTTGATGCATTCAAGCGCGAGTGGGGCATCCGTCGCGATCGGAGAATCGGCGGCTGTTTCGCCGTTTCTCGCGGAGTCGGGAGTCATAAGAGCTCGCTTCCTGCGGACGGGCACTTATGGCGCCGTCGCCTCAACATGATCAGATCTAGGATTACTATAGTCATAGAATCGATCACATGTACATGATGCCCGCTCATATGAGCGGTTCGTGAATAGGGTGGAAAAGATAGACTGAAATCACCAACGAGTTAGTCAGGGAGGATTATGTCGATGGGGCCCGATGAGCTTGTCCGCATGGGATACGTAGCAAGTCGCCATTATCGCGACGGCCGCACGCGCATTGAGATTGCCGACGAGATGGGGCTTTCCCGATTTAAGGTCGCCAGGATTCTCGAAAAGGCCGTCGAACTTGGCATCGTTCGTGTCGAAATCGTTACATCCGATGTGATCGATCTTGAGCTTTCCGTAGGCCTGCAGACGCGCTTTGGCTTGAAGCGGGCCCTTGCGGTTGTGACCCCGAGCGAAGCTCCCGAGGTCATTCAGGAGTTTCTTGGCAAAGTTGCTGCCCAACTGCTCACCGAGATTGTGGTCGAGGGAGACCTGCTTGGGTTTACGGCTGGCCGCACTCTCAATGCCACAGCCAGCTACCTCACGAGCCTCGCGTATTCCGACCTCGTGGCCCTTGGTGGCGTCGCCGGGCCGGTCAAGGAGCACGGTGTTGAGGTCATCCGTCGCGTAGGTCGTATCGCGGGAGGCGAGACCTGGCCCATTTTTGCGCCCCTGATCGTGCAGGACCCCGTCACGGCTACCGCGCTGCGGAACGATCCGTTGATCTCCGAGGCGTTTAGTCGGTTTGATCGAGTGACGAAGGGCGTTGTTGCTATCGGTTCCTGGTCGCCGCCAGACTCCCAGCTCTACGACACCGCTAAGGATTTTGGCATCGCCGATGACCTGCTCGCCAAGGGCGTTGTCGCCGAGCTGTGCGCAACGCTGCTCGACCGCGACGGCAATATCGTTTCCGCGGTTGATGATCGAGCGATGTCCATTACTGCTGAGCAGCTCCGGAACGTGCCCGAGGTCATCATGGTTGGCGGAGGCCCGCGCAAAACGCTTGCCGTTCGATCGGCCATCAAATCTGGACTCATTGACTCCGTGGTGACAGACGCCCGCCTCGCCCAGCGGCTGCTGGCGTCCGAAGACTGAGTCGCTTGGGCTGGCGTTTGCTGTTGGCACGGGCCAACTACACGATGGTGTAGCCACCGTCGATTGAGAACGTCTGTCCAACAACGTAGCTTGCCGAGTCGCCGAGCAGGTAGATGACGAGGTCGCCGAGTTCGTCAGGCTCTCCCATCCGGCCCGCCGGAATGCGGCTGACCCACGCGTCGTTCATCTCGGGGTTTGCCGCAACAAAATCGCGCGTCATGTCGGAGGCGAAGTATCCGGGGGCGATGGCGTTTACTCGAATGCCGAGTGGGAGCCACTCGATGGCGAGGCTCTTGGTGAGCATCGACACGGCTGCCTTTGAGGTGTTGTACGCCGCCTGGGTTTGGGGAATGTTGACCACGAGTGACGACATGGACGAGAGGTTCACGATGCTCGCGGGCAGCTGTGCGGCGATCGCGGCGCGGGCAAACTCGCGGGACATGAGGAAGGTTCCGCCGACGTTTACGTTCTGCACGCGGCTCCATGCCTCGTAGCTGGTGTCGAGGGCCGGGGTGTCGAGGGTGATGCCGGCCGAGTTGACGAGCAGGGTTGGCGTGCCGAGGCGGTCGGAGACCGTTGCGATCGCGGCGGCAACCGAGGTTTCGTTGGTCACGTCAACGTTTACGCCAATGACGCGGACGCCGGTTGTGGTGGCGAGCTGTTCCGCGACGGCTTCAATGCCTGGCAGTCGGTCGAGCAATGCAATGCTGGCGCCGTGTGTGGCGAGTGCGGTCGCGATGGAGAGGCCGAGTCCTCGTGCGCCTCCGGTGATGACGGCGACGCGGCCATCAAATGGTGTGGTGTTCAACGCAAACTCCCTGCGGTAATCAAGTCAGATTCGAGCGCGTTTGGGCCTGCCAAACGCACCGTTCGCGAATAGTTTACCTGTGAGTTCTTGTTAGAAGTTACAAAAAACTAACATTGGGTGAAAAATGCCGTCATTAGTCGATGTCGAGCACTTCTTCTTCAAGGCTCCACACGCGGTCGCCGCTGTCACCATCGGCGAGGTCAATGATGAGCGCGTGGGCATCAATGTCATCGGCGTAGAGGTTCTCGCGCGCAAGCACAATCACATCGTCGCGCTCAGCATCAGAATCGCCAGCCTCTTTTGCATCAACAAGCGCTTCTCGATACAGCGAAATAGCCTGCAGAAGTTCGTCGTTTGTGAAATGCAGAGCGGCCATGTGGCAAGTTCCTAACAGCGTGAATTCTCGAAAAACGGTTGCCGTCGATCCTCATCGAGGCGAGGTGGGATGTTCAGTTGTGGTCGAGTCGACCAAGCATAGCCCAGACAGCTGTGCTGAGTTCCGGGTGTTCCATAGCAATCTCGTGCAACATCGTGCGCTCAAGACGGTCGGCGTTCTGGCGGTGCTCGAGGGCATCCTGAATAGAGCTTTTTCCGGCAAGACGGGCCATCCCGTGCTCGGCTGCCACGCCGCTTGCGTGCATTCCGTCGGCGAGTAGCGCCGTGACAACGAGCTCGTCAACGGACGGCATGTCGGCAATGAACTCGGCTGGGTCTTCGCCGTCACGGGCGTGATGCTCCACCATCACTTCACGTTCAAGCCTGGCGTTATCGCGAAGGTAGTCGATGGTGTCGGTGCCCATCATGCTTCCTCCTTATGCCCCGTTGGCGCTGCCCCGATGGATGTGTTGAACCATGTCCGCTGAGCTGTTAGCTCAGCAAAAAGTCTACTCCCGAATTTCACGACGGTTGTTGACCCGCAGCACGCTCGGCTTCGGCACGTGCCGTGTGAATCGCGGCGACTACCCTCCCCCGCAGGTCGTTGGAACGAGCGGTGAACGCTCGCTGCTGGCGGACATACTCTGCCTTGCCGGCCTCAGTCTCGATTGCAACCGGCGAATGCCCGTACTGCGTGACGTCGTAGGGTGAGGCACGCATATCAAGTACGCGGATGTCGCGAGCAAGTTCGAAACAGTCAAGCAGCAAGTCGCCGGGCACGAGCGGGCCAAGCTTCGTCGCCCACTTGTAGACATCCATTCCGGCGTGTAGGCAACCAGCCTGCTCAAGCGCCGGCTGGTTCTCCCTCGTGGGGCGCAGCGCATTGAGGGGAACCGCCTCCTGCGTGAAGAATCGGAAGGCGTCGTAGTGGGAGCATGCGATTTTATGCGACTCGACCACGGCATCCGTCGCGGACTGCGACAATCGGAGCGGTGTTGACTGATGCCTGATCTGGTCCGAGCTCTGACGGTAGACCATTGCCCACTCGTGCAGCCCAAAGCAGCTGAACTGAGCAGCCCGCGCCGCCGTCTGGCTGAGCAAGCGCTCGATGAAATCAAGGGTCGCGCCTTTGGCCTGCACAAACGCTGCGGCATCAACAACGCGGCCGGATGCGGTGGCGTGATACCAACGGTAGTCCCGTGAATCGAGGAGCTGGGCATCGGAAAGCTCGACCCCTGCGCCAGGATGCCAACGACGGAGAAGCGACGGTTTGATCGGGTAATAGGTAAACAAAAAGTCTTCGATGGAATCGACTTCGCCGCTTTGCTGACGGGCCCTCCAGCCCGCGGTGAGGAGGTCTGCTCGATGCTGGTGCGCGGCCTCGACGGACTGCCAGTCGTGCCGGTCGAGCACCGTGTGCCCAACCGAATGCAGCGTTCCAACAACCATGTCTCCATCGTACCTCCGCCCACGTGGGCGGAGGCCGTGTAGCCTGATGGGGTGACAACGGATACAGCGGGAACCGAGCCGTATCGGACCATTCTGCGGCCGGTGGAGACCGAGATCGAGATAAAGCGATCACGGTTCTTGTGTTTTCTGAGTCCGGCATCCTCTGAGCAGGAAGCCCGCGATTCCATCGCCGAGGCGCGAAAGCTGCACCCAAAGGCGCGGCATCACTGCAGCGCCCTCGTGATCGGGCCACGGGGCGATCTGCAGCGTACCAATGACGACGGCGAGCCCTCCGGCACGGCCGGGGCACCAATGCTTGAGGCGCTTCTCGGGGCCGAGCTCAGCGATGTGGTTGCCGTTGTTGTGCGGTATTTTGGTGGCACCCTGCTGGGGGCTGGCGGCCTCACCCGTGCGTATCGGGCATCCGTCGCCGAATCGATTGATGCGGCAACGATCGTCGTGCGGGAACGACGCCTCCAGGTTGCCGTTGCAACGGACTACGCGGCGGCCGCGCTCATCGAAGCCGAATCACATCGAAGGGGTTGGGTCGTCAGAGACAGCGAATACGGAGCAGATGTGACCCTCCAACTCGCACTGCCACCTGGCGAACTTGACCAACTCAATCACAGGGTTGCTGAGCTCAGCGCAGGCCGAGCGCTCGTTGAAGCTGGGGAAATCGGATACGTCACGGTAGCCGTCTGATCAGCTATCGAGTGCGGGGAAATCCTGCGTTTTGGACGGCTCATAATCGGAACCGGATCCGGTTGAGCCGTCACTGCTTTGGCCTGAAAAGCCCTGCTCGGATTCGCCCTGTTCTGATTGCCCAAGCTGGCCTTGCTGACTACCTGAACCCTGCCCGCCTGATCCTTGCCCGCCCGCTGGAGGCCCACCAAACTCGCCACCACCGGGAAGCTCCCCCGGCTGCATGGTGCCAAACCCGTCGGGTGCCGCCGCCGCGCTGCCCATTGCCCAGCCAATAGCCGCGCCGCTGCCGAGGCCGACAACGAGGATGGCGGCCGCACTTCCGAGGACCGCCCCCTTCGCGAGGTGCCAGCGGCTTCGTGGTGTTGCCGTTGGATGCGCGGCTGGGGAGAAGCCCAGCGGCGGCTCGGCCGCAGGGTACGGTGGCGTTGCCTCCATGCCGGCTGACTCGCGGGGCTCTGTGGGGAGGGACTGGTCGGCATCCACAGGTTGTGGCTTTTCATGTTCGGCCGGCCCGGTGCGGGCATCCGTCGAGGGAATGCGTGATTCCGGCGCGGAATACGCCCATTCGTGGCCGTTTGTGAGGTGCTCAGTGAGCGAGTTGTGCTGGCGGGCCGTTTGTTGGTTGTGCGTGTTGATGCTCATTGGTCACCTTTCGTGGAAAAACTCCTGAAGCTGAAGTAGTTCCACGGTACGGACCGACCCTTTGCCAAGGCGATGGCGAACCTATGTGTTTCCTGACCATCGCGCGCATCCTTCGACTCGGAAACGTCCTCGACGCTACACATTGGTCACAGATCCACCCAAAGACGCGGCGGTGCGTGGATCTGCGACCAATCTGTTCGGCCGAAGCGCTCAGCGACAGGACTGCCCCTTCACGCGACGAGTCTTGTACTCGGAGCGGCGAAACCTTAGCCGATGACCGGACCAAAGTGAGCAGGAAGGGTCGCCTTCGAGGTGGCGCGCAGCTCGTCAACGCCAACAGTGAAGAGGTCCTGAACCTGCAGGTCGGTGCCATCGGTCACGCCGATGCGCAGCACTGGGTACTCGCGGCCGGCGCACAGGCCCTTGAACTTGACGTCTTCTTCGCGGGGAACCGAGACGATCACACGGCCGGTGCTCTCTGAGAAGAGCGCGGTCAGCGCGTCAACACCATCGCGTTCGATGATCTCGTCGAGCCAGACGCGGGCCCCAACGCCGAAGCGCATGACGCTCTCGGCAACTGCCTGCGCGAGGCCACCGTCGGCGAGGTCGTGAGCCGAATCGATGAGGCCGCCCTGGATGCCAGCCTGCAGCAGCTCTGCCAGGTTCTTTTCGCCAGCGAGGTCAACCTGTGGTGGGAGCCCACCAAGGTGGTCGTGAACGGTTCCGGCCCAGGCCGAGCCGTCGAGCTCAAGCGCGGTGGTTCCGAGCAGGTAGATGTTGTGGCCCTCGTCCTGCCAGCCGCTTGGCACGCGGCGGGCGACGTTATCGATGATGCCGAGCACGCCAACAACTGGCGTTGGGAAGATTGGGGTGTCGCCTGTCTGGTTGTAGAAGGATACGTTTCCGCCGGTGACGGGGACCTCAAGCTCGAGGCAGGCATCCGAGAGGCCCTCAACGGTCTGCGAGAACTGCCACATGACTTCTGGGTTCTCGGGGCTACCAAAGTTGAGGCAGTCGGTGACGGCCGCAGGGATCGCGCCGGTGACGGCGACGTTGCGGTACGCCTCGGCAAGCGCAAGCTGCGCACCGCGGTACGGGTCAAGCTGGCAGTAGCGGCCGTTGGCGTCGGTTGCGATGGCAAAGCCAAGACCTGACTCTTCGTCGACGCGGATCATTCCGCCGTCGTCGGGGAAGCTCAGCGCGGTGTTGCCACCAACGAAGTAGTCGTACTGGTTGGTGACCCAGCTCTTGTCGGCCAGGTTTGGGCTTGCTACGAGCTGCAAGAACTGCGAACGCAGCTCGTCGGCGTTCACATCGCGCGAGAACTTCACGGCGCTGTCTGCCTGCAGAGCGTCGATCCACGTGGGGTAGGCAACCGGGCGGTCGTAGACCGGGCCGTCAACCGCAACCGTGTTTGGGTCAACGTTGACAATTTCTTCGCCGTGCCAGTTGATAACCAAACGGCCGGTGTCGGTGACGTGACCGAGCACGCTCGTCTCAACATCCCACTTTTTGGTCACAGCGAGGAAGGCCTCGAGCTTTTCGGGGGCCACAACCGCCATCATGCGCTCCTGGCTCTCCGACATCAGAATCTCTTCTGCCGTGAGTGAGGGGTCGCGCAGCAGAACGCTGTCGAGTTCGATAAACATTCCGCCGTCGCCGTTTGCGGCAAGCTCGCTTGTTGCGCAGCTGATGCCGGCGGCGCCCAGGTCTTGGATGCCCTCAACCAGCTCGTCGCGGTAGAGCTCAAGGCAGCACTCGATGAGTACCTTCTCGGCAAAGGGGTCGCCAACCTGCACAGCTGGGCGCTTGGTTGGGCCGCCATCGTCGAAGGAATCCGAGGCGAGGATGGATGCTCCACCAATGCCGTCGCCGCCGGTGCGTGCGCCGAAGAGCACCACCTTGTTGCCAACTCCAGAAGCGTTTGCGAGGTGCAAGTCTTCGTGGCGAAGCACGCCGACCGAGAGTGCGTTCACGAGCGGGTTGCCCTGATATACCGGGTCAAAGTAGGTCTCGCCGCCGATGTTTGGCAGGCCAAGGCAGTTGCCGTAGAAGCTGATGCCCGAGACCACGCCGTGCACAACACGAGCGGTGTCTGGGTCGTCGATCTTGCCAAAACGGAGCTGGTCCATGACGGCTACCGGGCGGGCGCCCATCGAGATGATGTCACGAACGATGCCGCCAACGCCGGTTGCGGCGCCCTGGAACGGCTCGATGTAGCTGGGGTGGTTGTGGCTCTCGACCTTAAACGTGACGGCCCAGCCCTCACCAACATCCACAACACCCGCGTTTTCGCCCATGCCGAC
This sequence comes from Lysinibacter cavernae, assembly GCF_011758565.1. Classification (GTDB taxonomy): domain Bacteria; phylum Actinomycetota; class Actinomycetes; order Actinomycetales; family Microbacteriaceae; genus Lysinibacter; species Lysinibacter cavernae. The sequence continues at coordinate 2,054,499 of NZ_JAAMOX010000001.1, read as the reverse complement.
CATGAGCTTTTCGGTCATCTTTGGGCTGACCTTCTTGCCAAACTGACGAAGGTACTTTTTGCTCGACTTGTAGGAGCAGTGCTCGCTCCACATGACCGAGTACATGGCGAGCTCACCCGACGTTGGGCGGCGGCCAAGGATCTCTTTGATGCTCTCGTACTCGTTTGGCTTGAGGCCAAGCGCGCCGTATGGCTGCTCTTTCTCGGGGGTAGCCAGTGCGTTAGCAACGGTATCGGGAACGGGAATGGACGATGCAGCGGTTTCAGTCACGCGAAGGAGCCTATTCAAAACGGAGCCAGTTCGACTCGAGGGATGCCAAGACTGCTTTAGTCTATCCTGCTCAGCGGCGACTGTCCCTCGTCACGCTTGCACCCGGATGCCCCGCGTCGCCCACACCAGATCGAGGTCGCAATTTATGTTGCGTTTTTGCGAAAACACAGCATCCATTGCGACCTCGATCGTAGGGAGAATCTGCGTGGGGCGGCAAGCGCGGGATGCTACGCCAGCAGCGTGCGGTCGTCGAGCGAGGCGCCCTTGATCTTCTCGAACTCACCGAGCAGGTCAGCGACCGTGGTTCGGGCCTTCTGCGCGGCATTCAGGTCGAGGATGATGCGGCCGTCGTGCATCATGAGCAGGCGGTTGCCAACGCGGAGGGCCTGCTCCATGTTGTGCGTCACCATGAGGGTTGTGAGCGAGTGCTGCTTGACCACGGATTCGGTGAGGCGCGTCACGAGGTCGGCGCGTTGCGGGTCGAGGGCGGCGGTGTGCTCGTCCAAGAGCAGGATGCTCGGCTGCGTAAACGTCGCCATGAGCAGCGAAAGCGCCTGCCGCTGCCCGCCGGAGAGCAGCCCTACTTTTGCCGTGAGGCGGTTTTCGAGTCCAAGCTCAAGCGACGCAAGTTCGTTGCGGAAGCGGTCTCGGCGTGCGCTTGTAACGCCCTTGCCGAGGCCCCTGCGAGTGCCCCGGCGAAGGGCGATCGCGAGGTTTTCCTCAATCGTGAGTGTTGGCGCTGTGCCGGCCGAAGGGTCCTGGAAGACTCGACCGATGTATTTGGCCCGCTTCGAATCATTCATCCGGTTGACCACGGTGCCGTCGATAGTGACGGTTCCGGTGTCGAGCGGAAGGGTGCCAGCGATCGAGTTCAGCAGGGTCGATTTTCCGGCACCGTTGCTGCCGATGATGGTCGCAAACTCGCCCGCCGCCAGCGTGAGGCTGATGGAGCGGAGCGCCGGCTTCTCGTTGATGGTCCCAGCAAAGAAGGTCTTGCGGGCTTCGGAGATCTGCAGCATTAGTTGCTCCCCTCGCTTCGGTCGGAGGCGGTTGGTTCTGACGATTGGCTCGTGGATGCCGCGCGAACGGAAGGCCTCGCCGACGCAACATCCGCGTTTGCGAGGTGCGCTTCATCCACTCCCGCGACCTCGGCCTCTGCCTTGATCTCGCGGCGAATCGCAAATTTCTTGAGGAATCCCCAGCGCGGCAGCATGAGCGCGATGATCACAAGGATCGCCGAGATGAGCTTCATGTCGTTGGCGTTCAGCCCGGCGTTGAGGGCCGCGTAGATCACGAGGCGGTAGAGCACGGCACCGAGGATGACCGAAAGCGTCGTGACAAAAATGCCTCGGTTGCCAACGAGCGCATTGCCAAGAATCACGGAGGCAAGGCCGATGAGGATGAGCCCGATGCCCATGCTGATGTCTGCAAAGCCCTGGTACTGCGCAACGATGGCCCCGCAGAGCCCAACAAGCCCGTTCGAGAGCATGAGCGTGAGGATCTTGCTGTTATCGGTGTTCACGCCAAAGCTGCGCACCATCTGCTCGTTGTCACCGGTTCCGCGAACGGCGAGCCCGATGTTTGTCGTCAGGAACCAATCGATGATCAGCTTGATGAGGAACACCGCGAGCAGCAGGATGGCAACCGACCAACCCGTCTTCAACAGGTCAAACTCCTGCAGCGGCGTGAAGATGGTGTCTTCGCGCAGGAGCGGCAGGTTGGATTTCTCCATGATGCGCAGGTTGATGGAGTACAGCGCGATCATGGTGAGAATACCGGCAAGCAGTCCGTTGATCTTGCCCTTGGTATGCAGCAGTCCTGTCACCAGGCCGGCAAGCGCCCCGCCTACAAAGCCCGCGAGCGTTGCAATGGCAGGCGGCACCCCATCGATGATGAGTTTTGCCGCGATGGCAGCGCCCGTCGTGAAGCTTCCGTCAACCGTGAGGTCGGGGAAATTCAGGATGCGGAACGTGAGATACACGCCGAGGGCCATGACGGCGTAAATGAGCCCAAGCTCGAGGGCAGCGATCACCGGTGAACTCCATCTAGTTGTGCGGTCTGCGGGGGATGCCCGTACAGTTTAGCGTTGCGAAGGTTAGGCGGTCTTGCGCCAGCGCCCGATTGCGTTCATCACGTGGTACACCACGATTGCGGCGACGGAGCCGAGCGCGATGCCGTTGAAGACCACGTCGCCGAAGACAACCGTGAAGTTGGCGATACCGATGATGAGCGCGGTTGCCGCCGTGAACTGGTTGACGGGACGGCTGAAATCAACCTTGTTGTCGAGCCAAATTTTCACACCGATGATTCCGATCAGACCATACAGCGCCGTCGTCACGCCGCCAAGCACGCCGGCGGGGATTGTGAAGATGATCTCGCCAACCTTTGGAGAGAGGCCAAGCAGGATGGCGAAGATGCCGGCTACCCAGTACGCAGCGGTTGAGTAGACGCGCGTCGCGGCCATCACGCCGATGTTCTCGCCGTAGGTTGTGGTTCCCGAGCCTCCGAAGAAGCCGGCAATGGATGTTGCGAGGCCGTCTGCGAGCAGCGCGCGCCCCGTGAGCTTGTTGAGCGACGGGTCGGTCATCTGTGCAACTCCGCGGATGTGGCCAACGTTTTCTGCGATGAGTACAAGCACGACGGGAAGGAACGCTGGCAGGATGCCGAGCACTGATGGGTCAACAAACGGGTTGGTTGGGAACGCGAAGGTTGGCCAGCCGAACCAGTCGGCCTCCGCGACCTTGCTGAAATCGACCTCGCCCATGATCGCGGCAAAGATGTAGCCGATGACAACGCCGATAAAGATGGAGAGGCGGCCCATGATGCCGCGGAAGAGCACGGTGCTGAGTACAACGGCTGCCAGTGTCACCGCTCCGGTCAGCGGGGCTTTTTCAAAGTTGCTGTAGGCGGCGGGTGCCAGGTTGAAACCAATAAGCGCAACGATGGCTCCGGCAACAACCGGGGGCATGAGCGAGTCAATCCAGCCGGTGCCGGTGATCTGTACGATGACGCCAACGAGGGCGAGCAATACACCAACGGCGAAGATGCCAAACAGGGCGTTGCCCATACCATCGGTCGCGAGGGCAGCGGTGATCGGGGCGATGAACGCAAACGAGGAACCAAGGTAGCTTGGCATCCGGTTCTTGGTGATGAGCAGGAACAGGATGGTTCCGATGCCGGAGAAGAACAGGGTCGTACTCGCGGGGAATCCGGTGAGCAGCGGCACAAGGAACGTCGCGCCAAACATGGCGACAACGTGCTGCATGCCAATGCCAATGGTGCGACCCCAGACGAGGCGTTCTCCTGGTGCAACAACAGCGTTATTTTCGACGGTACGGCCGTCGCCGTGCAGCGTCCAGGGCAGGATGGGCTTGCTCATAGGGAGTTGTTCCTCGTGCTAGTGCGAACAGGGAGTGCGAACAGAACTCACCGGTCCAACGCTGCTGCGCTGGACCGGTGAGGGGAAGCCGGTGGGACCACGAAGTGATCCTCGATCTGTGAAAACTGTATTACACAACCGTCAATTTACAGAACGGCCGAGCACGGGCATCCACAATTCATGGCCTAGAGCACTTGGTCTGCCCGCGAGACGATTGACTCTGGCAGGGTGAGCCCCATGCGCTCTGCCGCTTCTGGGTTGACGATGAGCTCAACGGTTGTGATGGTCTCAACCGGCATCTCGCCGGGGTTGTTGCCATCGTCGAGGATGCTGAGGGCCATAGCCCCTGTCTGTTCGCCAAGTTTGGCGTAGTCAACGCCGTAGGTGGCAACCGCACCGCGCTCGACGCTGTCGGCGTCGCTGGTGAAGACGGGAATCTTGTTGGACTCACCAAAAGCCAGTACTGCTTCGATACCAGAAACAACAGTGTTGTCGTTTGGCACGAATATGGCATCTACGTCGTCGAGCGTTGAGGCGGCCGTCGCAATCTCGTTGCCGTTGCTGGCTGGTGCGCGCTTGACCGTGATTCCCTTCGCCTTTGCCGCCTCCTCGAGCTGATCGATCTGCGTGGCAGAGTTGATCTCGCCTGAGCTGAAGACAGCCCCGATGGTCTTTGTGTCTGGTACCGCTTCGAGGATGAGGTCAACCTGCTTATCCATCGGGCTCTGGTCGCTTGTGCCGGTCACGTTGCCACCAGGCTTCTCCATTGACTCGACGATTCCAGCGCCAATGGGGTCGGTCACGGCAGAGAACACGACGGGGATGTCGGTTGTCGCCTGAACCGCGGCCTGTGCCGTTGGCGTGGCAATGGCGACAATCATGTCGACCTTCTTCTCAACAAAACCACCTGCAATGGTGGCAGCCACGTTTTGGTCACCCTGGGCGTTTTGCTCGTCAAAGATGACGGTCTTGCCCTCGACATAACCGGCATCGGTGATGGCCTTCTTGAACGACTCGCGGATTGCGTCGAGTGACGGGTGCTCTGCAATCTGCGTAATACCGATGGTGATTGCCTCGGCATCAACTGCCTTGTCATCGTTCGAACTCGCGCACGATGTCAGGGTGAGCGCGGCCGCGAGCCCGAGAGCGGCGGCTGAGAGGAGGGACTTTGACTTCATGGGGAACCTTGCTGTTGTGGCTGAACTGGTCAGGTTTGGGCCTGATCGCCCTAGGCAATCAGACCCAAACCGCACGGGAAAGAGAACGATTCGTTAGTACGTTTCGTCTGCGCGTGAGACAACTGCCTCAGGAATCGTGAAGCCCATGCGCTCTGCGGCCTCAGGGTTGATGCTCAGCGTCGTCTTTGAAAGAACCTCAACCGGCATGGTTGCTGGGTCTGCGCCATCCTTGAGGATGCGAACAGCCATCTCGCCGGTCTGGTAGCCGAGGTCTTCGTAGTTGATGCCCGTTGTCGCGGCTGCGCCGCGCTCAACGGTCGCCGCATCGCCGGCGAACAGCGGAATCTTGTTGTCTTCTGAGAACTTCACGACGGCCTCGATGCCGGCGACAACCTTGTTGTCTGTCGGGACGTAGATCGCGTCGACGTCTTTCAGTCCATCAACGGCGTTGGTGATCTCGCTGGCGTCGCTAATTACAGCTTCGCTGATGGTGATGCCAAGATCCTTTGCTGCCTCTTTGGCCAGATCTACCTGGATTTCGGAGTTGACCTCGCCGGAACTGTAGATGATGCCAACCTTTTTGGCGTCTGGCAGGATCTCACGGATGAGGTCAAACTGCTCGGCAACGGGCGTGAGGTCGCTGGTGCCGGTGACGTTCGACCCCGGCTTGTCGTTGCTCTCAACCAGTCCAGCTTCGACCGCGTCGGTAACTGCGGTAAAGAGGACAGGGATGTTGGTGATGGACTGCGCCGCGGCCTGCGCGCTTGGTGTTGCGATGGCAAGCACGAGGTCGAGGTCGCTGTCGGCCATGTTGCCGGAGATGGTGGTCACGGTTGCCTGGTCGGCCTGAGCGTTCTGCTCGTCGTAGGTGACGGTTTCGCCCTCAACGTAGCCGGCGTCTTCGAGCGCCTTCTTAAAACCAACGGCCGTCGCGTCGAGCGATGGATGCGTGACGTACTGGCTGATGCCGATCGTAATACTGTCTTTGGCCGAGCTGTCTGAGCTCTTGTCATCCGAGTTGTCGGAGGAGCATCCGCTGAGAGCGAGCGCCGAGACAACGCCGAGGGCGGCGACGGACAAAAGGGATTTCTTGGGGATCACTGTGACCTACACTTCTGTTGCTGCGGGACGGGTTGCGGCCGCGGCTTGGTACCGCAGTGGCCTGCACGGCGCCGTCATTGGCACCTGATGTCTACAGTAGACCAAGCCGCAGACGCTGCGACGGGACAAAGCTCCTGTTTGGCTCCCGTGGCGTGATGATTTACGAGACAGAATGCAGAGAACTGGCTCGTATAGCGCTCAAAAGTCTTGACTTTGGCGAGGTGGCAGAGACGTCTGTGGTGAAAACGGGAGGAATCGTGGAATTATCGCTGGGCGGCCAAGGCAGGCCGCCACGGTGCGGTTAGGCCTCGCCGAGCGCCCAGATAGCGACTGCGCTTGCCGCGGCAACGTTGAGCGAATCGATGCCGTGCTTCATCGGGATCTGCACCACAACATCCGCAGCCTCGATCGCCTCAGGGGTGAGCCCAGCGCCTTCGGTGCCAAGCACGAGAGCGACCCGCTTGCCCGAACCGGCGATGGTAGCTGCATAATCGCGGAGACTCACAGCGTCGTCGGTGAGCGCCAGCGCGGCGATCTCAAAATCGTTGGCATGCAGCAACTCACGCGTTTCGGCCCAGCCTGGCACTCGCGTCCACGGTACCTGCAGCACAGTTCCCATGCTCACCCTGATGGCCCTGCGATAAAACGGGTCTGAGCAGCGTTCGGTCACAAACACCGCGTCGGCGCCGATGGCCCCAACCGACCGAAAGATCGCGCCAACATTGGTGGGGTCAACCACATTCTCGATAATGACAACGAGACTCGAATCGCGCAGCAAGTCGGCGGGGTCTGGCAGGGGCGGGCGGTCGAGCGAGGCGATGAGGCCCCTGTGGAGTTCGTAGCCGGTGAGTTCGGCGAGGAGCTCGCCAGGCCCGGTGAACACTGGGGTTTCCGGATGCAGGGCAAGGAGCCGTTGCGCCTCATCCGTTGTTCCGCCAAGCGACAATACCGCCCGAGGCTGGTGGCCAGCACGAAGCGCACGCTCGAGAACCAGCGCCGACTCGGCGATATACAGGCCGTGCTCGGTCTTCTGGTCGTGTTTGAGGGCGACATCGGTGCGATGCGCAAAATCGGTGAGCCTTGGGTCAGCGAGCGAGTCGATAGGAATGATGCTCATAGTTGGAGGACTGCTCCCTGCGTGATTGAACGGGCGCTGAGCAAAACGGCGGGCCCTCCCGAGTGGGAGGCCCGCCGTTTTGCGTGTTCGTGTCTGCGGTTAGACGCTCTGCAGCGCTTTGAGGGCGCTCGTGAAGAAGCGAAGGCCGTCAACGCCGGAGCGCATTGCCTCGCTCGTGTCGGGACCAAAACCGGCTTCGATCGCGTGCTCTGGGTGCGGCATGAGGCCAACAACGTTGCCGCGCTCGTTGGTGAGACCGGCGATGTCGTTGAGCGAACCGTTTGGATTGACCCCGATGTAGCGGAAGGCAACCTGGCCTTCGCCCTCAACGCGCTTGAGCGTTTCGTCGTCGGCGATGAATCCGCCGTCGCCGTTCTTGAGCGGGATGATGATCTCGTCGCCGGCGCTGAACTCGTTGGTCCACGCCGTGTTGGCGTTTTCGACACGGAGGGCCTGGTCGCGGCGGATGAACTGCTGGTGGGCGTTGCGGATGAGGCCTCCTGGCAGCAGGTGCGCCTCTGCCAGCATCTGGAAGCCGTTGCAAATGCCGAGCACTGGCATGCCCTTGTTTGCTGCATCGATTACCTCGCTCATGATGGGCGAGACGGCCGCGATGGCGCCAGCACGGAGGTAGTCTCCGTAGCTGAACCCGCCGGGGAGCACGATGGCGTCGACACCCTTGAGGTCGTGTTCGCCGTGCCACAGTGCGACGGCTTCTGCGCCGGCCATGCGGGCGGCGCGCTGGGCGTCACGCTCGTCGAGTGAGCCGGGGAACGTGATGACACCGATTTTGGTGGTCATTACGCGTCGGCTCCAAAGTCAATGTTTACAACGTCTTCGATGACGGAGTTCGAAAGGATGTCGTCGGCAATCTGCTGCACCTGGGCACGCAGTTCGTCGGTGACGGGGCCGTCGGTGGTCAGCTCAAAGCGCTTTCCGATCCGAACTTCGCTGATACCGCTCGTTCCGAGGCGGTTGAGTGCGCCGGTAACGGCTTTTCCCTGAGGGTCAAGCAGCTCGGCTTTAGGCATTACATCAACAACAATCTTGGGCATGGTTCTATCTTAGACTGACACGCCAGCCGGATAGGCCGCGGTGCGGGGAGGCTTCATGCTCATGTTCCAGAGCTTGCCAATCGCCCAGCACAGCAGCACAACAAGCAGCAGGTTTCTCACAGTGAGGAGCGTGGTCACCCACAGGTTTCCCGCGATGAGCGGCATGTAGAAAATTGGGTAGATGAGCGTCGTCAGCACGCCAATGATGGCAACGAGCCAGGCGGCAAATCGCCATTCGCGGGCGTGACCGATGAGGCCAACGGCAATGACGGGGGTAATCCAGAGGATGTATTGGGGCGAGCCGACCTTATTAAAGACGATGAACGCCGTCACGAGGGCAAGGGATCCCATGAAGATGAGCTGCGACGTCTCTGCCTTGTGACGAAGCGCAAACATCATCATGACAAAAATAAGGGCGATCGCGATGAACATGAGCGGGGTCATGGCATGCACCGCGAGGCTTGTGCCTGGGCCCATCACCTCACGGGTTGAGATCTCGTAGTTGTGGTAACTCGTGGTTCCAGGCTGGTGCAGCGCGGCAAGCCAAACCCAGGGTGTCGTTATGGGCGCTTCGAGCTGCAGCTGCCGGTCTGACTGCATCGTGATGAAGCTCATAATGTGGTTGAGCCCGCCGCCCGCCCAGGTGGCAAGGACAATCACAGCTGTTGTCGCGGCGCCGGTGATGATAACGAGGATGCGTCTCGGCGAGGCGCCAACGATCGCAAGCAGCACCGCCGCCGGCCACACCTTGATCCAGGTCGCGATGGACAGCACGATAGTGGCAACTATCGGCCGCCGTGCGAGAAGGACAAGCCCTATGACAACGAGGGGAGATGAGACACCTTCGAGGCGCAGGAGCGCGACGGGGCTGAGCGCGAGGTTAAGCAGCATCCACCACCAGGCTGCGGGGAACGCAGCTGTGTTCCGGAGCCGGTCGGTCAGCACCCAGACGGCCAGCCAGTTGAGCACGGTGGTGAGGAGCAGCCAGAGGAGTTGGTAGAGCTGCGGCCCGAGCAGGTTGGCTCCAACAATCGGGAGTGTTGCGCCGATCGGATACACCCATTCGGTATGGATGCCCTGCCACAGGCCGGTCTCAAGCGAGAGTTGGGCCCAGTAGCGGTAGAGCGGAAGATCACCGAGGACCTCGCCGGCAATGATTGTTGGCAGCAGTGCAGCAAGGTATGCGACATGCATGATCGCAAACCCCCACACGATGCCGCGGGGCCGCATCACGAACGCATAGATCGTTGAGCGCTTGGTTGGCGCTTTGGGCGGTGCGGCATCTTGCTCGCGAGCGAGCCGCTTATGTGGCTGGGCGTAATCGCCAATCGGGCTTGGAGAAGGGATGCGGATCACCTCAAAATCTCAGTTGGCCCGTGGGGGAAGCAGGCACTTGACTGTATCGAATTGCGAGGAGGTTGATACTGAATATTTACTGTGTGTGCGATCTACACGGTTGGAAATGCCCTGATCGGCTGCACGATGAGGGCCCCAGTTGTTGGGTGAGGGAAGACCTCGACCGGGTGTTCGTAGACCTGCGAGATGCGCTCAGCGGTGAGCACTTCTGCCGGGGTTCCTGTTGCGGCAACCTTGCCGTTTTCGAGCAGCATAATGGTGTCGGCGTAGGCCGCCGCGAGCCCGAGGTCGTGCAGCACGATGACAACTGCGTCGCCCTCGGCCGCGCGCTGCTTTGTGAGGGCAAGCACATCCTCTTGGTGTTTGAGATCGAGCGCGGCCGTTGGCTCGTCGAGCAGCAGGATGCCGGTTCTGCTCGCCGTCACTCTGGCAAAGGCCGTGCGGGCGCGCTCGCCGCCAGAGAGCGATGGCACGTGGCGGCGTCGAAGGTGATCGATATCGGTGGCCCTGATGGCCTCGTTGATGGCGTCTTCGTCATCATTGTCGAGTTCGGTACCCTGCCAGGGTGCGCGACCCATCTCGACCACTTCTTCAACGGTGAACGGGAAAAAGACCCCGTTGTCCTGTAGTAAGACTCCGCGGCGGCGGGCGAGTTGCTTAAGTGTCCAGTCTTTGAGTGGGGTGCCGGCAACCTCGATGGAGCCAGTGCTGATGTGGTTGTCGCCAGTCAGCGCGCCAAGCAGCGTTGATTTTCCCGCGCCGTTAGGGCCGATGAGCGCGAGGATTTCGCCAGCACGTACCGTGAGATCAACCTCGCTAATGAGGTCGCGGTCCGAGACGTGCACCGTGATGCCCTTCGCCTGGATCGCAATCTCACCGCGTTCAAGTGGCGCCGGGATGATGCGGTGGTGCTTGTTGGTGATCATGCCCATCCTCCCGAACGCTTGCGGGTGCGGCGGAGGAGCCAGAAGAAGAATGGTCCACCAACGAGGGAGGTGAGCATCCCAATGGGGAGGTCAGCGTTTGCTACGGCGGTGCGCGCGATGAGGTCGGCCGTGACCAGAAGCAGGGAGCCGCCAAGGAGGCTGGCGAAGAGCAGCGGGCCGTGTGCCGGGCCAAGGACCATTCGCATGAGGTGAGGGATGACAAGGCCGACGAAGCTGATAACCCCGGCAAAGGCGACCGCACCACTCACGAGTAGGGCGACAACAACAATGACAAAAATGCGCAGGAGCTCGACGTTGACGCCGAGGTGCCGTGCGCTGCGCTCGCCAAGCGAGAGCAGGTCGAGCTGGCGCGCAACAATAATTGCGCAGACAATGCCGATGATGACAAGAGGAAGCACGATCAGGACCTGGTCCCAGCGCGAACCGTTAAGGCTTCCAAGCTGCCAAAATACGATCTGCTCGCGCGACGCGGAATCGCCGAGAAACGTCAGGAATGCAAGGCCAGCGCCGGCGAAGGCATTGACCGCAATGCCGGTGAGAACGAGGGTGACGACCTCGGTTTTGCCGTTGGCGCGGCTCATGAGGTAGACGAGGAGCGTCGCGATGAGGCCGGCAATAAAGGCGGTCACGGCGATCGTCCAACCGCCGAAAAAGGTCCAGCCAAACACGATCGTCGCTGCGGCGCCAAGCGCGGCACCTGAGGAAACGCCAACAACGCCCGGCTCCGCGAGGGGGTTGCCGAAGATTGCCTGCATGAGCATTCCTGACACCGAGAGCGCTGCCCCGATGAGCAGCGCCATGACGATGCGCGGGAACCGGACGGTCCAGAGCGCGAGTTCTGCCGTTTCGCTCGCCGGCATAGGCCCGATGTCGAGCCCGATGCGGTGCATGATGGCACCAAACACCTCAAGCGGGCTGATGCTGAGTTGTCCCGCACCTGCCGACACGAGCACCATCGCGATCAACGCGATGATGAGGCCCAAATTCAGGAGGGAACGACGCACCAGAGTAGTCTACCCAAACTTCAGGTTAGCCAAACCTATGTGCTTATGCCGAGACTCGCACTCGGACGGTATTTTGCCACGGGTCGTTGAAGAGGAGCTCCTGGCCGTCGTGGCGTGTGGCGACCCCGCGCGACGCGAGGCGCTGCTCGAGTGCGCCGACGTCATCCAGCCCAGGAAGAGCTACCGAGACTTCGCCGAGACCGAGCGCGGGCGTGCGGTCGCCGGCACCCTTGCTCTGCCAGGTGTTCATGCCGAGGTGGTGGTGGTAGCCGCCCGCAGCGACGAAAAGCGCCTGCGCACCGTAGCGAGTGGTGACCTCAAAGCCAACCGTGTCAACGTAGAACTGCTCTGCCGTTGCGATGTCGCCAACCTTGAGGTGAACGTGGCCAACGGATGCCGCGGTGTCAGCAACAACCTCGCTGCCTTCTGGTGTGAGGTGTTCCGTGAGGAACGCGTTGGGGTCGAGGTATTCGGTTGCCATGGCGACCGAGCCGTCGCGCCAGGTCCATTCGTCGCGGGGGCGGTCCCAGTAGAGTTCGACGCCGTTGCCTTCTGGATCGTCGAAGTAGAGCGCCTTGCTCACGAGGTGGTCGCTGCTGCCGGTGAACGACTGGCCAAAGTTGCGGGCTACCGAGTACACAGAGGCGGCGAGCTCGGACTGCTCCGGAAAGAGGATTGCAGTGTGGAAGAGTCCAGCGGAGTTTGCTGGGGCGTGTTTGAGCTCGGGGGCGTACGCCAGGTTGAGTGTTGGGATGCCTGCCCTGCCGAGCGTGGCGCTTGCGGTGTCGTGGCTCAGCACCTGCAGGCCAACGCCGCGGTGGTAGTAGTCGATCATGTTGTCGAGGTTGCCAACCTTGAGTGTGACGGCGCCCATGCGGGTATTCGCGGCAAGGATGTCGCTCTTCGACTGCGTTGTTGCCGCCTGCTTGCTCTGCGTATCCACGATCCCTACCTTGCCTACTTGCCTATTTGATTGACACTTCAACAATAACTTAACTTGAAGCTTCAAGCAATACTCGTTTGTGGACTAGCTCGTGGGGCGCGTTTTTGCTCGTGGGGTGCAAAAAAGTGCACCCCACGAGGCAAAGTGCACCCCGCGAGCGAGGGGTGGGGATGCTCGCTGGGAATAAACGAGGAACAGGCGGGGCTGGCTAGCGGGTTAGGCGTTCGATGAGTTCGCGGTAACGCGCCGCGGTCTGCTCAACAATCTCGGCGGGCAAAACCGGAGGCGTGCCAGTCTTGTCCCAGTTGGCGCTCAACCAGTCGCGCACAATCTGCTTATCAAAGCTGGCCATGCGCTCGGCGGGAGTCGTGCCTGTTGAATAGGCCTCGGCATCCCAGTAGCGGCTCGAATCGCTGGTCAGTACCTCGTCGCCGAGGGTCAGTTCGCCAGTTACCGGATGTGCACCAAATTCGAATTTGGTGTCGGCGAGGATCACGCCACGCTGCTCTGCGATGTCGGATGCCGCTCGAAAGATTGCAAGGGATGCGTCGCGAAGTGCGGCAGCAACATCCGCGCCAACGAGCTCAACGCTCTGCTCGAAGCTGATGTTTTCGTCGTGCTCCCCGAGCGGCGCCTTGTAAGCGGGGGTGTAGATAGGCTCTGGCAGGCGGTCGCCATCGGTCAGGCCGGCGGGGAGCGGAACTCCGCAGACGCTCTGGCTGACCTGGTACTCGGCCCAGCCGCTTCCGGTGAGGTAGCCGCGAACCACGCATTCGATGGGGTACATCTCAAGCTTGGTCGTGACCATGGTTCGGTCGGCAACCGCCTCGGGGGCAGGCTCATCAACAAGATGGTTTGGGACATCGAGCTGATCGAACCACCATTTCGAGAGCTGGGTGAGCAGCGCGCCCTTGCCTGGGATTCCGGGCTCTAGGGCAAAATCAAAGGCGCTCACCCTGTCGCTCGCAACAACGAGCAGGCGGTCGACGCTGCCGTCGGCGGGCTCGTAGAGGTCGCGGACCTTTCCGGAGTATGCGTGTGTCCAGCCGGGTAGGTTCGATTTGGTGTTTTCGCTCATCACCCGACTATTCTTGCACTCCCTCGAACCTGCCGCTGAACCATTGCAGCGGGGTCTCAGCGCGCACACAAAGACGACTCGCCACAACCTGTCGCATTGGGAGATGCTGAACCTGAGTTCTGACAAATTGTGACGAGCCGTTACGGGGCGGCCGAGGGTAAACGGACCGCCCCGTTTCCGGGATGCGGACGAAGCTGGCTAGACCACCCGCTCATTGCCGCCATCAACCGGAACCTGCGCGCCGGTCGTCGCCGAGAACACAGCACCGCACATGACGCCAACCATGCGAGCGACGTGCAGGCTCGTGACCTCGGTTGAGAGCAGGTTGCGGCGCTTGTACTCGTCGATGCTGACGCCGTATTTTGCGGCGCGTTCCGCCAGCAGCTCCGGTGTCCAGAGGGCTGTGTCGAAGACGGCATCGGGATGCACGGTGTTCACCCGGATGCCGTCTGGCGCCCATTCGAGGGCGGCGACACGTCCGAGCTGTGTCAGAGCGGCTTTCGAGGCTGAATACGCGGCAGCGCCGGGGCCAGGGGCCGCGACATTCTTGGAGCCGATAATGGCAACCTTGCCGCCGGCGGGCGACAGCTTCAGCAGTGGGTGGGCCTTCGCAAAGAGTCGCTGAACCGAGCTCACATTGATCGCGAGGGTGCGGTCCCACACATCCGAGTCAAGGTCTGAGATCGGTGAGCTCTGCGCAAAGATTCCTGCGGCAACAACGAGAATGTCGAGCCCGCCAAAGGCCAGCGCGGTCTCGGTGATGACGGCGTCGAGCGCAGCCTTATCGCAGACGTCCGCCTGCAGCCCAAGCCACTGCGGCCCAGAGAACGTCGTGGCAACGCTCGGCGAGATATCGATACCAACGACGCTCGCCCCGAGCGAGATGAGGTATTCGGCGCACGCACGTCCGATGCCCGACGCGGCGCCAGTGACAAGCGCCACCTGGCCCGTCAACTCTGGAGCAGCACCGCCCATGCGGAGCTTCGCCTGCTCAAGTTCCCAGTATTCAACGTCGAAGAGTTCGCCCTCGCTCAGGGCCGTATAGTTGCCAACTGCGTTGGCGTTGTTGATGATGCCAAACGTGTGCGTCGCGATGTCGCGCACGATGTTGGCATCCTTTTTGGTCTTGCCAACCGTGAACATCCCGTGCGCGCTGTCGAGGATGAAGCGTGGCGTTGGGTCGAGCAGCGAAACCGGGTCTGCCGAGCGGCCGCGGTTGCGTTCGAAGTACTCGGTGTATTCGGCAACGTAGGCGGCAACATCCTTGGCCGAGGCATTCGTGGCTACGAGCGGGAGCTGCTTGGTGCGGATGATGTGGTCGGGCGTTGCCGGCCCGCGCCGTGCGACGTCCGAGAGATCAGGCCTGGTGACAAACGCCATGGTGGCTTCGCCTGCCTCGTGGCTCACGATCAGCGGGCGGCCAGCGTGCTCGGAGAGGCTCTTGCGGAGTTCGGCGACACCAACGGCCGAGGGTGTGCTGACCGAGCCAGAGGCATCCGCCGCAGGTCTAGTCCCACCTGCCGCGATGAAGCCTTCCGCCGCGCTGATCAGCTCAACATGGCGGGAGTACGCCTCCTCCATGGTCTCGCCAAACGTGAATAGCCCGTGGTTGAGCAGCACCATGCCGACGGTGCCTTCGTGCGCCTGCTGTGGCCACAGCTCGTTGCAGACCTTGGCAAGCTCAAAACCGGGCATGACGTAGGGAATCACGACAACCGAATCGCCGTAGAGCTCGCGAACGAGCTTCTCTGGTTCCGGCTGATTGGTGATGCTCACGATGGCGTCCGCGTGTGAGTGCAGCACAGCTCGGTAGGGCAGCAGGGCGTGTAGCGGCGACTCAATCGAAGGGTCAGGGCTCTTTGCGTTGGTCATGGCGCAGCGCAGCTCGTTCACAAGTTCGCTGTCGGTGATGCTGTCGACCATCAGCAGCTCGCGGAGGCGCTCCATGCGCAGCGGCGCAAATCCCTGCGGCTTGATTGTTGCCATGTCCCAGCCGCTGCCCTTCACGTAGAGCACCTCGACGGGTTTGCCAGTGAGGTCGGTGACGGTGTCTTTGATCGATGAGTTTCCGCCGCCGTGCAGCACGAGGTCCTCGTGGGCGCCGATCGTTTGGGAGCCAAGCACGCATTCGTCAAGTGCTGAGATGGTGGAGGGCGCACTGCGCCAGAGGTTCTTCATTCGTGTGTCCTTATATAGGGGTGGCTACCGGTGAACCGCGGTTGCCCGCAGTTCCTGCGGAAACTCTGTTGTGGTGTCGCCGAGCGCGAGCAAACTCATGGTCATTCGTGCGGCCTGTTCGAGGTTCTGGGCCTTGCGGAACGCGTCCGCAACGCTCGTGCTCAGCACCGAGCAACCGTGGTTGCCGAGGATGATGCAGTCGCAATCGCGCATGGCCTTTGCCGCCTCAACCGCGAGCTCGGTTGAGCCGTTTGGGTAGAACGGGATGCGACCGATTTTGGGAACGTAGGCCACGTGATCGAGGGTGAGCTGGCGGATGGGCTGACCTAGCGCATCCACCGTGACGCTCACCTCGGGATGCAGATGCAAGATCACGGTGGCATCCGGCCGTGCGCGATACGTCTCGTGGTGCAGTCGCCACTCGCTTGAGGGCGCAGCTCCCGCGATGTGTTCTCCCCGCTCGTTGAGCAGGCTGAGCCCCTCGCGGGTGACGTCGTCAAGGAACGTGCCTGAGGCGGTGACGAGGATGTTGCCGGTTACGAGGTCCCTTGCCGAGAAGTTTCCGCCGCTTGCGATCACCAGATTCTGTCGAACCCCGGCCTTGCCTACGCTGCGGAAGGCCGCAATGGTCTCATCCCATTCCGTGCCGATGCGTGCATCAGACATTTGCTGCTCGTTCGGCGTTGAACTCGTCAAGGTACGTGGAGAGCTCGCGGGCAGAACGGTTGATCAGCAGCGAGCGTCCAACTCGGAGCACCACGCCAGCGCCCGCGGCGTACCGATCTTCCGGCAGCGACTCAATGTCGCTGAGCTTTGCGAGCCCAATGATTCGGCGGCAGCATTCCGCGCCGGCAAAGCCGAGGGCATCGTCGAGGATGCTCGCGAGCCACGACTCGAGGAAGGCATCCGGATACTCAGCAGGCTTGACCCTGCTTGGCCACAGCGCGCGCAGCTCCGCAACGAAGGCATTCCACGACGGCTCGATCGTCTGCAGCAGCGAGGTGGCGCGATCATCCTCGCCGAGGGCGCTTGCACGGGCGGCAGCGGCAATGATGTTTGCCCAGAGCAGGCCGAGGTCGAGACCAATCGGGCCGTAGAAGGCGAACTCGGAGTCGAACGCCCGCACCGAGAAATCGGCCGAGTTCTCGGTGCCCCGCACAAAGATGCTGCCGGTGTGCAGGTCGCCGTGCACGAGCGCTTCTTGGCAGGTCAGGAAGCGACGCTTCATCTGCATGGCGGCGGCGATCCAGGCGTCGTCTGCTTGGAGCTCGCTCACGAGCCCCTTAATCGTTGGATGCACCGAGTTGCGCTCGCCGCCAACATACGGCTCGGTGAGTACGAGTTCTTCGGTGATGAGACACAGCTCGGAGTTGGTCGTTTCGGCCGCCTGCAAGCGGAACCCTTCTTCGCCGAGGGCGAGCCATGACGTGCCAAACAGCACCTTGGCGGTGAGGCGGCTGACGGCCTCGAAAACCCCGGCATGGTCGCCACCGGCGTTGAGTCTCGTGCGGAAGACCTCGTGATCGGAGAGGTCTTCAAGCGCGAGCACGTATTCGTCAGGGTTGTAGTCAATGACCCTGCACACCAGCTCCGGGGCAAGGGCCGAATGGGTCGTGAGGGCGTGTGCCTCGCGGGCGGCTCGGTCGACGGTCATCGGCCAGGCCGGCCCGACAAGCCTGACGTAGGGGAGCGCCTGCTTGAGCACCAGCTTCCTGCCGGCATCGTCTTCGCAGAGGAACACCTGGTTGAGGTTTCCATCGCCAACCTCGGCAACCGTCATCGACGTGGTATCGATGAGGCCTGTGAGTGGTTCGCGGGTGTTAATGTACGTCGCCACGGATTCGACGGTCAGCATTTCGTTTGTCATTAGGTTCAGTCCTTCCGCGACCTATTTGGTTTTCTTTTTGGAGAGTGAGAACGAAAGGATGAGCGACAGCAGCAGCACGACGCCCTTGATGAGGTCCTGCGTGAAGTAGCTGAGGCCCGACTGGGTGAGGCCCTGCAGTAGCACGCCAATGAAGATCGCTCCCACTACCGTGCCGAGTACGTTCGGCTTGCGGGCACCAAGTACCGCGAAGCCGATGAGGGTCATGGCAACGGCATCCAGCAGCACCGAGTCGCCGGCCGTCACGTCGCCCTGGCGGAGGCGCGAGGCGAGGATGATGCCGGCAACCGAGGCCAGCACACCCGAGATGGCGTAGGCGGCGAAGCGGAAGCGGTTGACCCGTGCCCCGGCGAGACGAGCTGCCTCAGGGTTGCCACCAACCGCGTAGAAGATGCGGCCGAAGCGTGTGCGCTCAAGGAAAATCCACATCACGATCGCAATCACGATGAACACTACAACCGAGATCGGGATGCCAAAGAGCTTATTGCCGTCGATCGCGCTGAAGCTGCTGTCGAACTTTCCCGGCATCTTTTCGCCGTTGGGGAGGGTCATTCCGGTGGTGAGCGTCTGGCCATCAACGAGCCACTTCTTGAGGCCCTGCACGGTGAACATAACGCCGAGGGTTGCGAGCAACTCTGGAATCTTCAGGAAGACAATGAGCACGGCGTTGAGGCAGCCGACGATGAGCCCGGCAAGAAGACAGCAGATGACGGCCGTGACGCCCGTGAGATTGAACCGGATCATGACCATGGCCGCAACGGTCACGGAGAGGCCTGCGGTCGCACCGACGGAGAGGTCGAGGTCGCCAACAATCGCGGCGAGCGTCATGCCGAGGGCAGCGATTGCGGCGACGGCTTGCGCCTGGAAGATCGAGGCGATTGTGCCGAAGGAGCCAAAGTTGGGGATGACCGCAATGAAGTACACCGTCAAGACGAGGGCCATGGCAAGCACCCCGTAGCGGACGAGGAGGTCCGTAATCGATACGCCCGTTTTACCGGGCTGGCGGATGGTCGCAGCGTTCACGTGATTTTCGCTTTCTCTGTTGCCGTCCGAGGGCGGCGGGTGTAAATCGGTGGAGTTTGTGGGTAGTGAGACTGCGGCCGGTTAGTCGGCGAGCAGGTTGGAATGGTGCGTGCTCATCGCCTCAACGATGCGCTTTCTGGTCGCCTCCGAAAGCCGGAGGTCCGCGGCGATGCGCCCTTCGTTGAAGACGAGGATGCGGTCGGCAACCTCAAGGGCTTCGTCGATGTCAGACGTGGCAACAAGCACCGCCGTTTTGTCGGTGATCGCGCGAACGGTATCGGCGATGTCGTGGCGGGCGTTGATATCGACCCCTCTGAACGGCTCGTCGAGCAACAACAGTTGCGGTTCGCCAAGCAGCCAGCGGCCGATGACAACCTTTTGCTGGTTTCCGCCCGAAAGCGTCTCGATGGCACTTGACGGGCCCTGCGTCACGATGTGGATGCGGTCGATCATGGCCTGCGCGGCCTGTTTCTCGGCCCTGCGCTGCATGATCGTGAGCTTCGAGAAGCGCTTCACAAAGGGAAGGGTCATGAGGGCGTCGATTGCCCAGGTCGGGATGATGGCCTGCTCGTGGCGGGATTCAGGAACGAGGTAGACCCCGCGGCTCACAGCATCCCCAGGATGCTTTGGCGCAAACTCGGCGCCGCCAATCGCAAGGTTTCCTCCGACGATTTTGCGGTCGCCGTAGATCCACTCGAGCAGTTCGGACTTTCCGCTGCCGAGCAATCCGAGCAGGGCGGTCACTTCGCCGTTGCGGATGGTGGCGTCAAACGGAGCCGACTCTGCGAATACCTGCGCGCCCGTGATCTCGAGCACCGGCTGGTCGCCTGGCATCTCTTCGTGGCTGAGCTCGGATGGGGTTTTGTCGAAGAGTTCGGTGAGTACGGTTGGCCAATCAAACCGGCCGTCGGTCTGCTTCTCAAATTCGCCGCGCATCTCGCCGTCGCGCAGCACGCCAACCCGATCAGCGAGCTCGTCGATCTCGCCGAGCTTATGGGTCACAAACAGCACCGACATTCCGTCGCGAACGAGGTCGCGAACGATGTCAAATAGCCTTTTGATTTCTTCGGAGGAAAGCGCTGAGGTTGGCTCGTCGAGCACAAGTACCTCCGGCCTGCGGGCGAGCGTCCGAGCCAACACGATGAGCTGCCGGTCGGAGACCCCGAGCTCGCGTACCGGGGTGCGCAGGAGGTCTGTGGTCATCTTCATGCCGAGGAGCCCAGCGATTTCTGTTGCCTGTTCCTCCGTCTTGCGGCGGTTGAACATGGTCCCGTCGCTCCCATCAACGAAGCGGTCGAGCGCGAGGTTTTCTGCAACCGTCATGTCGAGCACAACGCCGTCGTTTGGGTTCTGGTGCACCGTGCCGATGCCAAAGCCCTGCGCGGCGAGCGGGTCCGTCATCTCGACCGGTTCACCACTCACACGGATTTCGCCAGAGTCAGAGCGGTGCGCGCCGCAAAGCACCCGGATAAGCGTCGATTTGCCGGCACCGTTTGCGCCCATGAGCGAGTAGATCTCGCCCTTGCGCACCGCAAAACCGACTCCCCTGAGTACTTGGTTTGGGCCGAACGATTTGACGATTCCCGTCAGTTCAAGCGCGTTCTTCATAGCGTGTGTCTTCCATTCACCGTTGGATGGGTGCTGCGGCTGCGGCGGCGGGGGAGTTTTCCCCGCCGCCACAACCGGAGCGTGTATTGCTGGTTGTGCTAGTTACTGACTACTTGGCGGCAGGAATCCACGAGGCGCCCATCACGTCTGGCGTGTTGAGCTCTGGCAGGGCTGCGCGGAGGTCATCCATGTTGGCCACGTTCTTCTCGATGAGCAGGTCCTGCGTGATGAGTGCTGCGGGGATGGTGAACTTCGAGGGCATCTCCACGCCAGCTGCCGCGGCGATGGCCGCACGGCCGTTGATCGCTCCAACGTTGGTTGGGTCGGTCGCCGCGGTTGCGCGCCAGGGGCTGCCGTCTTCGGTCATGAGCTGGATGTCAGCGGTCGAGATGTCAACGCCGTAGACCTTCACGTTTTCGCTCATGTTGTTTTGGCGGAGCGCGATAAGCGCGCCCTTTGCGAGTTCGTCATAGGCGGCAAACACAATGTTGGTGTCCGGAGCCGACTTCAGCGCCGCAGCGCCCTCCGTCGCGGTGTCGGCCGCGGTCGACTCTGAGTACTTCCCGAACTTGGCAACCTGTTTGAAGGTTGGGTTGTCCTTGAGGAACTGCTGGTAGACCGTGTCGCGGGTGTCGAGCGGAGCGATGCCTGACACGTTGACGTAGGCGATGTTGCCGCCGTCCGGGTTCTCTTCCTTCAGTTGGTCGAGGATCTTGCCAGCCAGTGATTCGTCGTCCTGCGAGATGTAGAGCGCCTTCTCATTCGAGATGGCGCCGTCGTAGACAACAACTGGGATGCCCTGGTCAACTGCCTCATCAATCTTTGGGTTCATTGAGTCGGCAAGGCCGTGGTCAACGACGATCACGTCTGGCTTGCTCAGCAGCGCGTCGTTAAACAGCGTGACCTGCTTGCTGTTGTCACCACGTGCGTCGTAGGACTCAACGACGCCGCCGGCTGCCTCAACCTGCTTGGTGAATCCGTTGCCCCACTGCTCAAAGTAGTCGCCGATGCCCGACTGGCGCACGAGCGCTACCTTGAGGCCGTCCTTGAACCCTTCCGGCTGTGCGTCAGGCAGGGTGAAGTCGTTGCTTGCCGCTGCCTGCGTTGGGGCGTCGGTTGGGGTGTCGGTTGTTGTTCCCTGCGAGCAGGCGGTCATCAGCAGGATCGAGGCCGCTGCGGCCACAATCGGGAGTGCTTTGAACTTCATTGTTCTTTCTCTTTCTCTCTTGGTGTTGTGTGGTGCGATGTGGTGTCGGGTCTCCGTGAGCAGGCGCCGCAACCGGGCCAGCCCACGGCGCTTAGAGGGCGTCTGCCGGTTGCTGGCCGAGAGCCGGTCGGATGACGCGGGCGTCGGTCACGATGCCGGTAATCAGCGCTGCTGGGGTGACATCGAAGGCGGGGTTGAGGGATGTTGTCTCGGCAGGAGACATCCGCTTGCCGTTGATCGTGACAACCTCGTCGGTTCCACGGTCTTCGATCGTGATCAGATCGCCGGACGCGGTCTCCACGTCGATCGTGGATTCGGGGGCAACAACGATGAAAGGGATCCCGGCGTACTGCGCGCCAAGAGCAATCGAGAACGTACCGATCTTATTCGCACTGTCGCCGTTTGCCGCGATACGGTCCGCGCCAACGAGGATGGCGTCGATGCCGCCCTGCGAGGTGATGAAGTTTGCCGCCGAGTCAACAACCGTCTGGTGTGGTGCCCCCATCTTGGCGAGTTCCCAGGCCGTGAGCCGTGCGCCTTGGAAGAGCGGACGGGTTTCGCAGGCGATGACGTTGGTGAGGTCTCCGCGGCGGAAGACCTCGGCGATCACGCCGAGGGCTGTGCCTCCCTCAACTGCCGCGAGCGAGCCGGTGTTGCAGATCGTCATGAGGGTGAGGCCCTCGTTGATCTTCTCCGGCAACAGCTCCGCGAGCAGGTTGTAGCCCTTTTCGGCCATCCGCTGTGACCCGAGGATATCTTCGTCGCGAACGGCGATGGCCTCCGTGAGTACCGCGTCAAAGCCTTGGTCGAATGACCGCATGACCCTGTCGACGCCCCAGGCGAGGTTGACCGCCGTTGGTCGGGCTTCGCGGAGGCGGGCGATTTCTTCTGTTGCGGTTTCTGCCGAGCCGTTTTGCAGTGCAAGCGCTGCGCCCATTGCGCCCGCTACTCCGAGGGCTGGGGCGCCGCGTACGGCGAGTCGGCTGATCGCGTCGATGAGCTGATCGACCGTGCGAATCTCAAGAACAATTTCATCGTTCGGGAGGCGGGTTTGGTCGAGGAGCCTGATCCACGAGGGGTTGGGAGCTGACTCCGACACCCAATCAATTGCTCTCACTAATACAATCCTTACTACGTGTTGTGGCTACAGTTAGGTAGCTGCATTGGCGGGGTTGGCCTCGCCGTTGAATTAGGTTGTCAGACAACGGACAAGGTGTCAAGACTCGCATGGTAACGAAAAAATCACGGCCCGGACTTTCCGAGGAAATCGTGCAAACGCTCAAATCTCGAATCCACGATTCCGAGTACCTGCCGGGCTCCCGCCTGCCAACTGAAGCCCAACTCTGCGACGAGTTCGCGGTGTCGCGGGCGACCGTTCGCTCGGCGATCAAGGAGCTGGATGTGCTTGGTCTTGTTCAGACCAAACACGGCCTTGGCACCTACGTTCGCTCAACCCCGCAGGTGCGCGACGGCCTCGAACGGATGGGCTCAATCTCCGATTCCATTCGTTCAAGCGGAAAGATTCCAGGAATGGAATATGCCAGGCGGAACGTGCGCGAGGTGCATCCAAGCGAGGCGGAAATCATGCAGGTTCCTGCCGGAATCAAGGTGCTTGAGCTGCACCGAAAGATCATGGCCGACCACGAGGTTGTTGCCTATTCTTTTGACCTCATCCCCATGTCGATTTTTCCCGACGACTTCGATCCAGAGACCCTGAGCGGCTCGATCTTCGCGTACTTCGAGGATCAGCTTGGGTTGCATCCGACGCTCGGAATCGCCGAAGTGCACGCCGTTGAGTCAAAGAAAATTGGTTGGGGTGAGGGCAGTAGCCAGCACACGCTCTTCCTCTTGCTTGACCAGCTGCAGTACACCGAAGATGGCATCCTGGTTGGCTACTCAAAGAGCTACTTTGTTGAGGGCAACTACTCATTCCTGCTCAAGCGCACGATGGGCCCCGGCCTCCTCTAGCGCTTGCCTGTTGTTCCTCGACGCTCATCCCTTCGCCGCTGTTTGCGAAAATATGGCGGCCGAAGCGCAACGAGCGGCGAATGGATGCGTGCACAACGGTCGGTCACGAGCGGAATACGGGTGTGCCAGATGCCTTCCGCACGCTACGCTCGTATCGGAGGTTGATTTCCTATGCCCGTCGGTCCCGTCATCGTTCGAGTTACTCTTCCTGCCGCGCGCGAGACCGTGTGGCAGGCGCTGGTTGAGCCGCAGCGTACGGCAATCTGGTGGCCCGATCTGCAGATTGATGCTGTCATTGGCGGCGGTGTCGCAGAAATCTGGGCCGAGGCCGATAGCGAGCGCCACGCGACGGGTGCCGTCGATATCGTCATCCCTGGGCATTCACTCGGCTTCAACTGGCAAGAACTCGGCGATGCCTATGCAACCTCGGTGCTGCTTGTCATTCGCACCGATGGTGAGCGCAGCATCCTGACGGTCACCGAAACTGGGCTCGATTCACTGGAACACGCAAACCGCAGGGCCATGGAATACCACGAGGGCTGGGAGTACCACCTCGAAGACCTGCGTGCGTATCTCGCTGGGGAGCTCGCCGAATAATTCCGGTTGGCGATGGGCAAATCGTTGGCAACGTTGCGCGATCGTGACGGTTAATCACCGTATTTTCGACCTACCCGCAATTCCCAAGCTAGGGTTAAACGCGTGTATCGTCACGCAGCGCCGTGACAGTGCACGTACTGGGGTCACCGCCAACAACGTAGGGATTTACTGAATGGACAACCACACACCCGATCTTCTGAGGGAAGCCGCCGATCCGGCGACGTCGCAAGAGCGACTTGCCGAGATCGCCGCGACGCACCCTGAAGCTCAGGCCGCCGTCGCGGCGAACCCGGCTTGTTACCCGGGTCTCCTCGACTGGATCGCCCAGGTCGGAGACCAAGCAGCGAAGGATGCCGTCGCTCGCGTGCGCGCGGAGAGCGCGCCTCAGTCGCCCGCAAGCGTCCCGGCCCCGCCCGCCAATGTTCCGGCCCCGCCCGCAAGCGTTCCAGCGCCGCCCGCAAGCGTTCCTGCCCCGCCAGTTGCTGCTCCCGCTGCGCCAACGGAGGCACCACTGCCGCCCGCCGAGGCTGTTCCCGCGCCTCCGGTCGCTGACCAAGCCTCCGTGCCGGCTCCTCCAGTCGATGTGCCGGCCGCACCAGCCGATGTTCCTGCCCCGCCCGCAGTAGCTCCCGCTCAGCCACTCGGCGCCCCTGCACTTCCTCTCGATGCGCCAGCCACCCAAGATACCGCCGCTCAGCCGACGGCGCAGTACACGCAGCCGGTGCCACCGTCAGAACTGCCTACGCAGCAGCTGCCTCACCTCCCAGCCGATGCGCAAACGGCTCAGCAGGGCATGCACGGCCAAGCTGAGCAACCAGCGCAGGCGAACCAATTCGCTCAACCTGGCGCAGGCGGCCCTGTGCCTCCGTACGGTGCGCCGGGTGCCGCGGCCGCGGCATCCCCTGCCCCGCGTAAGCGCAAAAAGGGCCTCATCATTGGCCTCATCGCCGGCGCCCTCGTGCTGTTGCTTGGTGGCGGCGGACTCGCCTACGCCCTGATTTTCTCGAAGATTGGGGGAGCGTCCTCTCCCGTTGGTGCCGTCGAGAAGCTATTCGGGTCGGTCTCGAACGTTGACTTGTTGTCGGCATACGGTTCGCTTGCCCCGTCGGAGATTAGCGCGTTCCAATCGTCGCTTGATCGACTCCAAGAAGTTGAGGTTGGTGAAGATGACAAGCAAAAGGAACTCACTGAGCTCCTCACAAAGATTACCGATACGGTCGAGGTCAAGTTTGACGGCCTGAAGTTTGAGACTGAGACCATCGACGAGGGCATCGAACTCGTGACGATCACCGACGGAACCCTCGAGGTTTCTGGCGACCCAGATCAGGTAACCGACGCCGTTATGGAGTTTGTGTCTCTTCAGGCCGATAGCCTCGAATCCTCGCTTGGCGAGTATGACGAAGACGAGACTCGGGATCAGGTCCAGGACTTCCTCGACGACGAGCTTCCCTTCGAGATCAGCGTTGAAGACATTAGCGACGAGCTCGGTTTTGACCCGGTCTTCATGACGGTGAAGGAGGGCGGCTCGTGGTTCGTGAGCCCGATGCTGACCGGTGCAGAGTACGTGTACCAGGGCACCGACCTCATTAGCGAAGAAGAGCGCGGCACCATGCCGTCGGCAAAGGACGTTGAGAAGTACGACTCTCCAGAGGCGGCAGCTGAGGGCCTCACCGATGCCGTCATCGACACGTTTGAGAACGCCGACATCGATTCGCTTGTTGCCTCCTTGCCGCTCGCCGAACGTCGCCTCGTCGCGATTTACGGCCCGCCGATGCTAGCAGAAGCAGAGGGGTTCCCCCTCGATGCGAGCGTCACGCCCGGCTTCACGAGTGATATCGATGGGGACAGGGCTGAGCTTCAGTTTGAAGACTTCAGCATCTCCTCCGACAGTGAATACTCCGAGTTCAACCTTTCGCTAACCGGCGTCTGCGCGGAGATTTCTACTGAATACAGCGACGAGGAATACTGCCTCACCGACAACGAGTTTGACCCGATGTCAAAGCTTGGCGTTGAGGAATGGCACCTCACCGCGGTGAAGCAGGACGGCGGTTGGTTCCTCAGCCCCGTTGCGACGGTCTCCGATATCTCGGCCATTGTTTCGGCCAAGATTGCCGAATACTCGAAGGACGGATCGCTCGAGAAGCTCTTCGCCTAGCGAGAGATCCTGACTCGATCAAACGGCGGGTGGACTCCTTTTGGAGCCCACCCGCCGTTTCTTGTTGTGTGAGGCGTGGCGCTTGCGTCCTTGCGTCCTTGCGTCCTTGCGTCCTCGTGCGTCTTGTCGCCGCCAATGAGCAGGGCTCTGCACCAGCGCCCTGCTGCGGGGGATACCCGGCCAAAGCGCATGGGTGCCCCAGTGTGCCCCCAATCGTTGGACACATCCGGTGATGCCTCGAAGCCGTGCCGGTACACAAAAAGCGGGCGGACCCCCGAAGGGATCCGCCCGCTGTTCTGAGCCGAAGGATGCGCTAGGCGCGGTGCACTCCAGCTACGTTGCGAAGGATGCCGGTGCGGCCATCCTCGTGGCGAACAACAAGCGCGTCGCCGCGGTCTTCGGTCGCAAGAATCCAACCGCCTGGCAGGGCAGCGAAGAGGACGGCGCCCGTGAGCTCGTCGACAACGTCGCGCTGCTCTGGGACGGCAATCCAGAAGGCCTGCGCTGCCGGTGCTGGCGTCGCGTTGGCAGGTGCTGCCTCGTGTTGAGGGGCGGCAGGTGCGGTCGGAATCGACGGTGCTGCCTGAACATCAGGCTGTGCGCCAAAGGCAGGGGCGAACTGGCCGGTTGCCTGGTTGTAGGCGCCGGTCTGGTTCTGATCTGCCGGTGCCTGCTGCGCGTATCCGCCAACGGGTCCCGTCTGGTTTGGTGCGTAGGCACCAGGCTGGGCGTACTGCTGCTGGGGAACAACGCGCGCGGGGAGCGGCTGCACCGGACGAGCAATCGGGTGAGCAACAACCTCGTTGCGCGAGGTGAACTCGGCTTTGAACACGGGGATGAAATACGAGAAGACCGTGAGGGCAAGGGCAACGAGGCTGAAAATAAGGCCAAGAATGGTGCCGATACCGACGTCGACGCTCGCAGCGGCGAGCGAGAAGATCATCTTCAGGTAGTACACGCTCAGCACAACGCTGATGACCGATGCGAACTGGTCAACGCTGAGCGACCCAAGACGCAGCGGCGTCGCAGGGGCCAAGCGGCGCATGAGCAGCAGGGCTGCAACAGCCAGTGGCAGCACACCGATTGCGATTCCGGTGATGAATCCATCAGACCACACCGTTGCCGACACGCTGAAGCCGGAGTATCCGGCCGTCATGAGTGGCAGGAACGAGTTTACAAACAGGAAAACGCCTACAACGATGACAATGAGTTCGCGCAGGGTGAATGGACCGACCGCAATTGGCCCCGCCGAGGGGGAGTGGCCGGTTGCGCCGGGCGTAACCGGTGCTTGAGGCTGGCCCTGGTATGGGTATTGAGCTGACATGAGGATGAGCCTTTCCGTGGCTGTTCCGGGTGGATGTTGGCCTTCACTACCGATAGTACGTTTGGTATGAGGGCCGCGACTAGGGCTTGTGCCTTGGCTTAGTTGGCGACTCGGGCAGCGATGTCGCTGCGATAGTGGCTGCCTTCGAGGTGGATGAGTCCGATTGCTTGGTACGCGCGATCGCGTGCTTCGCTAAAGTTCTGACCGGTTGCCACAACGCTGAGTACCCGGCCGCCAGTGGCGATCATCGCCCCTTCGTTATCCGTC
This sequence comes from Lysinibacter cavernae, assembly GCF_011758565.1. GTDB lineage: Bacteria > Actinomycetota > Actinomycetes > Actinomycetales > Microbacteriaceae > Lysinibacter > Lysinibacter cavernae. The sequence goes on along the minus strand of NZ_JAAMOX010000001.1, from coordinate 2,026,859 downwards.
GCGGTCGCCGCGTGCACGATCTGGACTCCTGGAACCGCTGCAGCCGCATCCAGCCCAGTGATTGGGCGCCCGGTAACAGGGGCCTCCGGGTAGTTTTCGCTCGCGAGGACAACCGTCACGGCAACGTCGTCTGAGAACGATGGTGCGGGTTGCGAGGCCAAGTTTCCAGTTGCGGCCGCGTAGAGCAGTCCGCTGAGTGGCGTTTGGAGTCGGGGAAGAACTACCTGCGTCTCCGGGTCGCCAAAACGGGCGTTGAATTCGATGACGCGGACGCCCTTGCTTGTCATGATGAGACCGCAGTAGAGCAGGCCAACAAACGGCGTCCCCTCGCTGGCAAGCTGGCGGATCGTCGGAACGGCAACGCTGTTCACAACCTCGTCAACAAAACCGGCTGGGAGCCACGGGAGGGGTGAATACGCGCCCATGCCACCAGTGTTTGGGCCGGCATCCCCGTCGCCGAGTCGTTTGTAGTCTTGGGCGGGGGAGAGCGGAAGCACGTTTTCGCCATCAGACAGCAAGAACAGTGAGACCTCTTGGCCGTCAAGAAACTCCTCGATAAGCACCTCGCCCCGTGAAATCCAGTTATTGACGTGGTCGAGGGCGGCGGCGCGGTCTTCAGTGACCAAAACGCCCTTACCAGCGGCAAGACCGTCGGCCTTCACAACGTAGGGTGCACCGAAGGCGTCGAGGGTTGCTTCTGCCGTTGCCTGGTCGGTGATTGACTGGGCGCGTCCGGTTGGCACCTGCGCGGCATCCATGATGCGCTTCGCGAACGCCTTGCTGCCTTCGAGGGCTGCTGCAGCCTTGCTTGGACCAAAGACCGGGATGCGGTGCTTGCGCAGCGGGTCAGCAACTCCAGCAACCAGGGGTGCCTCAGGCCCGATCACAACAAGGTCAACCTCTTCGGCGAGGGCAAACTCGGTGACAAGCTTTGGGTTATTCGCGTCAAGCGCAATGGTCGTTACATCTGCAGCGATGCCGGCGTTGCCTGGCGCGCAGATGATGTCGTGGCCGGCATCCTCGGCGAGTAGGGCCAAAATGATGGCGTGTTCACGGGCTCCGGGGCCAAGCACAAGAATTTTCACTCCCTCAGCCTATTCGATAGAGCGGTTCCGCGCAGAAAAGAGCGTTGTAAGTCGGCGCTGGCCGCCAGATCTCGGCCATAGTATGGGGTCATGGCAAAGCGTGAGATTAGTTCGGCCGACGGTTCGGCGGCCCTCGTCGCGGTTCAGGGTGGCAACGCCACGCGATTGCAGACGGCGACCGCGGTTCGGTTCACGCTCCAGGTGCTCGCGAACACGGCACCAGGCAACACCGTCGAGGTGAGGGTTCCGCCGTTTGGCGCGGTGCAGTGCGTTGAGGGGCCGAGGCATACGCGGGGCACCCCGCCAAACGTGGTCGAGATGGATGCGCCGACCTGGCTCGCATTATGGGCCGGCGAACTTGACTGGGTCGACGCCGTTGCTGACGCGCGTGTGCACGCATCCGGCCTCCGCGCCGACCTGAGCGACTACCTACCAGGGGTGCTCCCGGCCTGACCTGCGGGGATAGCCCACGGCGAGCGTGCAGTGCGCCGGCGAGCACTCTCCTCAACGGCCGCTCTTGTGCCACTCGAGCGAGCGGCGTCGAGCACGTGAGATACCTGCGACAATAGAAGGTATGACTACGCCACTGCCCGAAGAACCCGTTGTGCCAGCAGACAAGCCCCTTGGTGGCCCTGCGAACGGTGCAGCCGCTCCGGCAGTGAGCGACGCAACCGTTGATCCTGCGGCTGGCGCGAATGCGACATCCGTTCCCGAAACCACGGTGCAGACGGTTGAGGAGCAGGTTGTTCTTCAGCGTTCAGTTCGTTACCCGCGCCTGATGATTACCGGCCTCGTTGTCGGTGCGGTGCTTGGCGCCATCGTCACGCTGTTCTTCCCGGTGAGTGATGACTACACAATCTGGCAGGTCATGGGGTTCATCGCGCTTGTTGGCGCAACCCTCGGCCTTGCGCTCGGTGCGGTGCTTGCCCTCATTCTTGACAAGATTGTTTCTCGCAAGCGCGGAACCGCGACGGCCGTGCGGATTATTACGCACGACGCCGACTAGCAGCGATACGATTCGGTAGAGCCCGCTCTGGCTGAGTCAGCCCACGCTTAACTGACAGGGCCGGCAGGATTTCTCCCGCCGACCGTGTGAGTGCTGACCGTATGAGTGCTGTTGGCGTCCCGTCGTTCCTGTAGTCGGACAGCGGAGGCTGGCCTAGCTCTGCTGGTTTGCCTCAACCCACTGCAGGTACTCTTCCGTGATGTTTCCGGCAGGGTACTCGCCAGTGAAGCAGCTGGTCTCAAGCTCGGTCACCTTGCTTTGGCCCTCGAGGATAGCCTTCGACATGTCTTCTACCTCTTGGTAGATGAGGTGGTCGCTGCCCATCTCGCGGTTGATCTCTGGGATCTTGCGGCCGAAGGCAATGAGCTCGTGGCGCGACGGCATGTTGATGCCGTAGACGTGGGGGAACCGAACGGGAGGAGCGGCTGAGGCGAACGTCACCTTGTTGGCGCCGGCAGAGCGGGCCATCTCGATGATCTCTTTTGACGTGGTGCCGCGCACGATCGAGTCGTCGACGATGAGCACATTTTTGCCCTTGAACTCAACCCCCATGGCGTTGAGCTTCTGGCGGACCGACTTCTTACGAACGGCCTGGCCAGGCATGATGAAGGTGCGGCCAACGTAGCGGTTCTTGAAGAATCCCTCGCGGTAGTCAACGCCAAGCTTCTGGGCGACCTGCATTGCTGAGGGGCGCGCGGAATCGGGGATAGGCATGACAACGTCGATGTCACCGAGCGGCGCGTAGTTCGCAACCGTGTCTGCGAGGTAGTTTCCCATGCGAAGGCGAGCGTCGTACACCGAGATGCCGTCGAGGGTCGAGTCGGGACGTGCAAGGTAGACGTACTCAAACGAACACGGGATCAGGCGAGGGTTCTTCGCGCACTGGCGGGAGTAGATCTCGCCGTTGGTGGTGATGAAAACGGCCTCGCCGGGAGCGATGTCTCGCACGATCTCGTATCCGCCGGACTCAAGGACCAGCGATTCTGAGGCAACAATGTAGTCGTCGCCAACCATGCCGTGCTGCTTCTTGCCGAGCACGAGGGGGCGGATGCCGTTTGGGTCGCGGAACGCGAGGAGTCCATGCCCTGCAATCATTGCGATAACGGCGTAGGAACCCTGGATGCGCTCGTTGACATTCTCAACCGCGGTGAAGACCTGGTCTGGGTCGAGGTCGAGGCCTGAGACCTGCGACTGCAACTCGGTAGCGAGCACGTTGAGCAGGAGCTCGGTGTCGGAGTGGGTGTTGAGATGGCGACGGTCAACATTGAACAGGTCGCTCGTCAGCTCGCGCGTGTTCGTCAGGTTTCCGTTGTGCACAAGGATGATGCCGTATGGTGCGTTCACATAGAACGGCTGGGCCTCTTCTTCTGCGGATGCCTGGCCAGACGTCGCGTAGCGCACGTGGCCGAGCCCCATGTTGCCGGCAAGGCTGCGCATGTCGCGCGTACGGTACGCCTCGCGTACCTGGCCTTTGGCCTTCACCTGGTGGAAGACGCTGCCGTCGGCAGTCGCGATTCCGGTGGAGTCCTGGCCTCTGTGCTGCAGTAGCAAGAGGCTGTCGTAGATTTGCTGGTTGACGGGATCCGATGAGACGATGCCGACGATGCCACACATATGTGCAAGAACTCCTGAAGTTCGAGGGTGAGTAGGTGTCCATCATCGCACATTAGACGGCTGCAATTGACCAAAAATTAAGGTCGTCTCACAGTCGGTTCCCATGCTCGCTGGCTTTCCCTCAGGGCGTTATTGGCCTCACCGCCGAGACCGAGTTGGTCGGGCTGCTCAGAATCAAGCCAGCTCGTGTTCCCTCTGGAATATTCGGAGCGCGTGACGGGTTGCACTGGCCATGACTATGACCGAATGTTCTGCGAGCACAGCCCAATCGGTTCTTGCGCCGTCTCTCCCTGCCCGTTCCGAGCAATCCGGTCCCAGCGGTGTCCATGCTTCGGCGATTATCCGGGTGCTGAGTGGCATTGATGCAGAAGTGCTTCAGCAGCATCGTTCGACGATGAGATCAACAGACGTGATTGCAGTTTCCCAAGACTGCGTCACCCTCGTCTACATCATTGCCGGCGCGATGAGCGTTGATTCATATGGAGAACAGACGGAATACTCTGCGGGAGACGCACTGCTTTTTACCGGCCGGCAGCGTCACTCGATACTGACTTCGGATCACGCGTTCATCTTGGTCTCCACGTTGCGGTTTACCGAGGCTGCAGCCCACCTGCTCGAACTACTCCCCGATATCCTCAACGTCCGTAACCTGGCAGCGGACGAACCCGCGGTTGCTGCGCTCGCGTCTCAACTTGGGCCAACGCTTGGTCACGGCGGAAACGACCAATATGACCAGTTGGGAAGTTCGATTGTCTGCCGGATGATGGCGAACACGGTGCTGGTCTCGATCATCCGGGCCTGGGTGCTTCGCGGCTGCGCACCATCGAACTGGCCCTCACGAACAAACGACCCGTTCTTCGATCGTGTTGTTGAAGCCATCCACGCAGACCCGGGTGCGGAATGGAGTCTTGAGAGGCTCGCGCAAGTCAGCGCGATGTCACGTTCGGCATTTGCGGCACGTTTTCGGGCGGCCACTGGGACCTCGCCGGCAAGTTACGTCACTGGGGTTCGGATTCGTTCTGCGCAGGAATTGCTCGCAAGCGGACTTGGGATTTCAGACGTATCTCGCGCAATTGGCTATGAATCAGACGATGGGTTTAGCCGCGCGTTTCGGCGGTATGTTGGAAAGACACCCTCTGCTTGGCGTTTGGATGCCAAGAAGAGGGCGTCGGCAAGCGCGATTCTCTAGGCGTTACCGCGTCGAGCTGAAATGGTGTCAGAGATCCCAAACTGGAGCGAGCCGAGCAGCAGTAAGGCCGCGCCAGTAATAAAGACCGGAACGATTCCGAGCGCGTCGACGAGGACTCCGCCAACCGCCGCCGCAAGTACAATGCCGGCCTGGAATCCGACGACGATCAGGCTTCCTCCTGCTTCCAGCTGATGTGGCAGGCGATGCCCCACCCACGTGTTTGCGATGAGTATCCACGAGGCAAAGAAGAATCCCCAGGCAAAGACCGCTACGCCAGTTGCCCACGGCGAGCCAGAAACGGTTGAGACGACAAGCAGGAGCACGGCGATGATCAACGGCGTGATGACGGCGAGCAGCCGGTAACGGCGATCCACGATGAGCCCAATGACTGCGTTGCCAATGAGGCCGCCGAGCCCGAACGCTGCCAGCAACAGAACAATCGTGTCGGCGTGAATTGCCACCCCGCCATCGGTCACGCGTTCCAGCGCGACACGAATGTAGGCATACGCGAGAAAGTGCCCGGCGACCACGAGCATGTTTGCGACGACGCCGATCCCAATCCCTGGGTGGCGGAGGGCTGCGAAAAGCGCAGAAAACTGCGTTGAGGTTGCCGCTGGAACAGGAGGGAGCAGGAGTCGCAGCAGCACAGCAAGCAGTCCGCTGAGCGCTGCAATCACTACGAATACTCCCCGCCAGCCAACCAGCTCGCCCAACATCACGCCGAGCGGTACCCCTGCCATCGTGGCAAGCGAGACTCCTGCTGCGTTAAACATCACCGCGCGGCCGAGCCGTTTGGGCCCGGCAATACGCGAGGCGACCGCAATCGACATCGTCCAGAATCCCGAAATCGCTACGCCAAGCAGGAGCCGAGCGATGATCACCAGCAGAAGCGACGGCGCGATCGCGACCAAGATGTTTGAGACGGCAGCTGCAACCGCCATCCACACGAGTAGCGAGCGGCGGTCGAGTCGAGGAAACACGACGCCGATGGTTGGCGCAGCCAGCAAGCCAGCAAAAGCTGTAACCGAAACCATCTGGCCCGCCTGGCCTGTCGTGACGTTGAGGCCATCGGCGATTCGGGTCAGCATGCCGCTGGGAAGGAACTCTGCCGTAACCAGAAAGAAGCTCATCAGCATCATGGTGATCAGCGCGCCGTAGGGAAGCCGCTGTGGGTATTGGGAATCCAGCTTCTGATCGATTGGTTGAATTGGCACGGGGGCGGTAGTTGTCATGGCTCTATGGTTGTTGTGTTCGGTGGCTGTTACCCGACCCGCCGTCCCAAGCTTCCTACCGATGGTCCAGCGTCGTTGGCGTTGCACGAGTTCAGGATTCGGAGGATATGGCTCTGCAACCAGATTGTTCTTGGCGGCGGCAACACCGCGATCTTGCTAGTCTTGACGGGTGACTGAGAATCCGTCGATTTATGCCCAGGCCGGGGTGGACACCGCCGCCGGAGACATTGCCGTTGAGCTGATGAAAAGTGCTGTGGCAAAAACCCACGGTCCAGAGGTAATGGGCGGGGTTGGCGGCTTCGCCGGCCTGTTCGACGCCTCAGCCCTCAAGAGCTACGATCGCCCGCTGCTTGCGACCTCAACCGACGGCGTCGGCACAAAGGTTGCTATTGCTCAGGCCATCGATAAGCACGACACCATTGGCCAAGACCTCGTCGGCATGGTTGTGGACGACATTGTTGTTGTTGGAGCGAAGCCGCTCGTCATGACCGATTACATTGCCTGCGGCAAGGTTGTTCCAGAGCGCATCGCCGATATCGTTCGTGGCATCGCGCGCGCGTGTGAAGAGACAGGAACCGCCCTCGTTGGCGGGGAGACCGCCGAGCATCCCGGCCTTCTCAAAGCTGACGAATACGACGTGGCTGGTGCGGCCGTCGGCGTTGTTGAAGCCGACAAGCTCCTCGGGCCCCAGCGGGTTACCAACGGCGACGTTGTGATCGCGCTCGCGGCCTCAGGCTTCCACTCCAACGGCTACTCGCTCGTGCGCCACATCCTGGCCCGCAACGACGTGCTCTACACCGACCACTCCAACGAACTGGGCGGAACCTACGGCGAGGTCCTGCTTGAGCCGACTCGTTTGTACACCATGCCACTCCTCGAGATCCTTGCCGATCCTCAGCTTGGGCATGGCATTCACGCCCTGAGTCACGTCACCGGCGGCGGCATCGCGGCGAACCTCGCGCGCGTGCTTCCCGAGGGGTCCTGGAGCGAGGTTGATCGCACGAGCTGGTCCCCACTTCCTGTCTTCCGTCACCTCACTGAGCTCGGCGGGCACACGCTTGAGAGCGCAGAGGGTGCCTGGAACCTCGGTATCGGAATGTTTGTAATCGCTTCGAGCGACTCGGCAAAGGGCATCATCGATGCGCTCAACGCCAAGGGCATCGAATCGTGGGTTACCGGACGCGTCTCCACTGAAGCCCGCGACTTTGTCGGCTTCGAGCAGGGCGCAAAGGGTATCAACGGCGGGGCCGTTCGCCTCACCGGAGCGTACGCCAACTAACCGCATCCGTTTGGGAGTTTCTGCGCAATATCCCAGGATTTGCTGCAGAAACTCCCAAATAGATGCAGGTGCTGAACAGCGCGGGGCTTCGAGGAGTCCTTTGGGCGTCAACGCACAAAACGGCTGGGCGAAGCCAAGCCGTTTTGAGAGGTGAACTGGGTCGCCACAAAAATGGGTCGAAACAGAAACCGATGAAGGATTACTAGTCTTCGTCGGTGTTGTACTTATCGGCGTATTCAGCCCACGCGTCTGAGTCGTTTTCAGTGCTCGCAGCTTTCGCTGTGAGCTCACGTTCAAGGTCGGTGTAGTTCGTATCAGGGCTGAAGTACTTCAGCTCACGAGCCACTTTGGTGTGCTTCGCCTTTTGACGGCCGCGCCCCATGCGAGACCCCCCTTACAGTGTCGGGCTTCGCGGGAAATGGGCCGCGAGGCAATGGTGCTAATGAGGGACAAAATCAACTTACAGCCTATCACGAGCGAGGGCGTTCAAACGCCTGTTGCAGGCTCTTGACAGTTATATGACGGCGGGGTTATCTTTTTGGGCCGCAAGATGCCGAGAGCCGCATGCGAATCTCCTGCGTACGCGGGGTCCTGGCAAGCGAAAACGGTAGGCTGGACGGTGAACCCCACGGAGGACAGCACATGGCACGATCGCGACGTTTTGTACGTTGGATACTGTGGGCACTCATGGGCATTGCGGCCGTCAGTCTTGTGCTTGCCGCCATCGTCGTGATCCCTATCGTGACGCATACCGATGCCGGGCCAGCGACGCCAGCGCCGACCGCTTCCGATCCCTCCACCGCCTCAAGCACGGGGCCAGATGGTCGGACGCGAACGCTCTCCGTTTTTGAAGAAGACGGCGTCACTCCCGCCGACCTGAGCGCGGTGAAAGCCGGAGACAGATTTGTCGTTAAAGGTAGCGGCTTCGACTCAAGCTACGGCGTGTATGTCGCCGTGTGTGAAGATCCTGGCGACCCGCTTGTGAAACCATCGCCGTGTATCGGCGGGATCCCAGAGGATGCCACCGATGGGAAAGACCCAGACGCGCCAGATACCCATGAGTTCCTTGAGACCACGTGGATCAGTGACAACTGGGCTTGGCGCGCCTTTGCCACACGGGGCTATGACAACTCCGAGGCGGGGGAGTTCACCGCGTATCTGACGATTCCCGCATCGTCCACTGATCTTATTGATTGCACAACAACCGAGTGCGCCATTGTCTCTCGAAACGATCACACCGCGGCCAACGACCGCGTTCAGGACCTCCTCGTGCCGATCCGCTTCGCTTCGTAGAGTGTGTTCCCCGCAGGGGAGCCATCGGCGAACTATCTCCGCAGGACTTCCTCAATCTGCGGGCCAATATTCAGGCGTGAGATAATCGGCGAGTGTTCCTACTTTCTGTGGCAAGTCTCAAAAACAGGGCGCTGATCGCCCTTATTACGATCGTTGTTGCCATTTTTGGTGGCATAGCGCTCACGGGCCTCAAGCAAGAGCTCGCACCTTCCGTGCAGTTTCCAACCCTTGCGATTGTCACGCAGTACCAAGGGGCGGCACCTGAGGTTGTCAATGAAGACGTCTCAACACCCATCGAGACGGCCATCCAGGGTGTTCCTGATCTTGAATCAACATCGGCGACGTCATCCACCGGTTCATCCGTGGTTTCTGCCACGTTCACGTACGGCACGAATTTGGCCACCGCCGAACAGAAAATCATGCAGGCACTCAACCGGATCAGCTCGCGCCTGCCAAATGGGGCGGACCCTCAGGTTATCGCCGGAAATTTTGACGACTTTCCCGTTATGCAGATCGCGGTCACGAGCGATGATGGCGCGAGCACCGAGGCGCTTGCTGAGACGCTTCGGCAGACCGTTATCCCCGAACTCGCAGATATTAACGGCGTGCGCGAGGCTGCCCTTGTTGGTGACCCAGGCAGACGAGTCACGATAACGCCCGATCCGGTCAAGCTTGCTGCTGCCGGATTGAGCAGCCAAGCAATCTCGGCTGCCCTGCAGAGCAACGGAACGCTCTTTGGCGCGGGGACAATTACCGAAGACAATCAGACGCTCGCCGTGCAGGCAGGCTCCCAGCTCGATGACGTGTCACAAATCGAATCGCTTCCTCTGATTGCTTCCCAAGGCCTGAGCGGTCAGTCACTTGGACAGGAGGCAGCGCAGGCGCCCGGTATTCCCGGTATCAGCTCGACTGAAGTCGCCCCCGTGACCATTGGCGATGTTGCCACGGTTGTGCTTGAGAATAATCCGGTCAATTCCATCTCCCGTGTTGACGGGAAGCCCGCACTCTCGATCTCGGTTACCAAGTCCCAAGGGGCGAACACGGTCGAGGTATCCACCGCGGTTCGAGAGGCCCTCCCCGAGCTTGCCAAAACAGCCAAGGCGGTGACCTTCACCGTCGTGTTCGATCAGGCTCCGTACATTCAAAACTCGATCGAGACGCTTGCGATTGAGGGTCTGCTTGGGCTCGTCTTTGCCGTGCTCATTATTCTCGTTTTCCTGTTTTCTATCAGGGCGACGCTGGTCACCGCCATCTCAATCCCCACGTCAGTGCTGATCACGTTCCTTGGCCTCCAAGCGGCCGACTACACGCTGAATATCTTGACGCTTGGCGCACTCACGATAGCCATTGGTCGTGTTGTCGACGACTCCATCGTTGTGATCGAGAACATCACTCGGCACCTGCGCGACGGCGACAATCGAGAACAATCGATAGTCGCGGCCGTGCGCGAAGTCGCGGGCGCCATTACCGCCTCAACAGTGACAACGGTTGCCGTCTTTCTGCCAATCGCTTTTGTCGCGGGTATGACGGGCGAGCTTTTCCGCCCGTTTGCCATGACCGTTACGATTGCGCTACTCGCTTCCCTGCTGGTGTCGCTCACGATTGTGCCGGTCCTTGCCTACTGGTTCCTCAAGCCAGAGCGACGTCGCAAGCCGCAGGCGCATCCGGCACATGCAAACGACGATGAGCGCCCAACAAGGTTGCAGCGGGCCTATGACCCCGTTATCCACTGGACTCTCCGCAAACCCGTGGTCACCCTCCTGCTTGCGGTGCTTGTCCTCGTTGGCACATTTGGTCTTGCGCCGTTCATGAAAACCAACTTTCTTGGGAGCGACGGACAGAACACCCTTGGGGTAACGCAGACGCTTGAGCCCGGTGCAAGTCTTGAGCAGAAATCAGAAGCAGCGGCACGGGTTGAACAGGAACTGCTCGATATTGATGGTGTGACAACCGTTCAGCTCACGATCACCAACGGGGCGAGTTCTCTTGGCGCGCTCTTTGGCGGCGGAGGGGGCGACGGTCAAATCTCGTTCTCTATTACAACTGACGAAGACGCCAACCAAGAAGCGCTCCAAGACACTGTTCGGCAGCGGCTTGACGCCCTCAACGACGTTGGCGAAATTGCATTGAACGCCAGCGGTGGCGGATTTGGGGCCTCGTCCTCAATCAGTATTGATATCACCTCCCCAAACCAAAAGGAGCTTGCTTTGGCTTCTGAGGCGGTAGTGAAAAAGCTCAAGACCTTTGACAGCTTTCAGCAGGTTGAGAGCAATATTACGAGTTCTCGGCCGTATATAGCGGTGACGGCCAACCGCGATGTTGCGGCTGAGGCCGGTCTGTCAGAGGCCGCGCTGAGCCAGATCGTTGCCCAGACGATGCAGCCAGCTGCCATCGGTTCTATCGTTCTCGATAACTCAACCGTAACGGTGTACGTGGCAACCGAGGCGCCTCCTGCAACGCTCGAAGAGCTGTCAGCGCTTGGCGTGCCAACGGCTGCAGGCATCGTGCCGCTCAACTCGCTCGCGACCGTTGAGATTGTTGACGGGCCTGTCTCGATTACCACGGTCAAGGGTGCCAGGTCGGCAACCGTTGATGCTGAGCCAGCCGGGGACGACCTTGGCACTGCTACGGCCGATGCCAACACTGCTCTGGCAGAAGTCGATCTGCCGAGCGGGGTCACGGCCAAGATCGGAGGGGCAGCCTCCGATCAGGCCGATGCATTCTCGCAACTCGGGCTCGCGCTGCTTGCCGCGATCCTGATCGTTTATATTGTGATGGTTGCAACGTTCAAGAGTCTGCTTCAGCCGCTCATCTTGTTGGTCTCGGTGCCGTTTGCCGCGACCGGAGCCATTCTGTTGCAGGTGCTGACCGGCATTCCGCTTGGTGTCGCATCGCTCATCGGTGTGCTTATGCTTATCGGTATTGTCGTGACCAATGCGATTGTCCTTGTTGACCTCGTTAACCAGTATCGAGCTCGGGGAATGTCCGTTCGCGAGGCCGTTGAGAAGGGTGCGTCTCGCAGGCTCCGTCCTATCCTGATGACGGCTCTTGCAACGATTTTTGCGCTCACCCCGATGGCCATTGGCCTGACCGGGCACGGCGGCTTCATTTCACAACCACTTGCCGTTGTTGTGATTGGGGGGCTTATCTCGTCAACCGTGCTCACGCTGATTGTGCTCCCAACGCTCTATTTTGCTGTGGAGAACCGTCGAGAGAACCGCCGGCTTCGTCGGGCTGCCCTCCGAGACGCAGGAGAACATAACGAGCTGAGGCTCGCCGACTCATCTTCGATCGACGGCTAACGGTCTTTGAGCGGTTGTCACGGCCTGCGGGCATGTTTGATGCCATTCGGGTGTTTGTCATGCCATTCGAATGCTAACGACGGCCTTCGGGTGGTCGTGACGGTGACCATCAACGTGCGTTGACCGCTCGATATCTCCACGCCATGGGTTTGCCACTTGGGCTCGACGTTTCGAAATAGCAAGAAATTTTGGTCACATTCCTCAAATTTTTTCTGACACCGCTCTGTCGCAATATGGGGTACGCAGGTTCCGTCAGATCGCGACAACGTTGTACCCAGTGGTCGCGGAGTCAATCGATTCACGTGAGAATCCGTGCGACAGCCATGCATCGCAGAACCAAAGGAACCTAATCGTTTGGGAGCCTGATGATCAGGGAGTTTTGTGTCGAATTGGCCCGAGTCTTTCGTTGTCTCAGAAAAAACCCCAGGTCAAGCTTTTAATTTGCGTACGCCAGTATCGCATTATGAATCTTGCAGTGAGTACGGTCGGTTCAAAAACCGCGTATCCCTCAATTGCGACAAACGGCGGTCGAATGTCGTCGTTTTACCTGACTCCGTAGGTGCAAAAATAAGTCGTCAAACGTCAGATGTCTGGCTTTTACAAAAACCCTCGGTCCAATAAAAAACCGCGGAATCTATTCGATCTGAAGCGCTCGACAGGCCTTCTGAAGTGTGTCTATTCTTTGATCACACGCTCGGGGGAGCGTGAGAGGGACGGCAACAGTGCCGTACTTTTTGGGGGAGGGAACCAGTCACATGAACCGTTTTTGGGTTACGCGACGTTCACTTCGGAACGGTGGCACCGATGCCAACGAACCGAAGCGACCCGCTGTGGCAAAACACCACCGCTCAGCACGGCGGCAGAGCGCTTCATCGCACCGGACCTTCCGTTCGGCAGCGGTGATTGTCGTTTCTACCGCTCTGATGCTGTCACCGTTCAACGGTGTGCTCGGCGCAGCGAATGCTGCCAACCAGGCTCAAATCGTCAACGTCAATTGGTCGACTGACGGCGACCCCGGCACGGCGACGGATACGCAGAGCCAGCAGCGCACCGCACCTGCAGAGGTTGCTCCAGAGCCAACGCCTCCGGCTCCCGCTGACCCAGCCCCGGTCGTGCCGAACCCGGCGCCAACGGTGACTGAGCCAGTTACCCCAGATCCGGTTGTGCCTGACCCCGTGGTCACCGACCCGGCTACGCCAGACCCCACCGTGACGGAACCGGCCGTTCCTGAGCCCGAAGTGACTGATCCAGCAACACCGACCCCAGAGGTCACAACACCAGCGCCAAAGGCGAGCAAACTGGCAGCTGCGAGTGACGTGGTAGCCGCTTTGGCCGCACCGAACACCGCAGAAGTGATTATCAAGGTTGGTAGCGATCGCTCTGGCCTTGCAGGAGTGACCAACCTTGCCGGCGTCAAACTTGGTCTGTTCGCGAACGCAAGCAATGCTGGCGCGACGCCGGTTGCCGAGTGTACGTCAAACGCCGCAGGTGAGTGTATCGCGGTAGTGACCGGTATCACCTCGTCAAACGGACGCGCAGGGCTCTACGTGCGGGAGATTACTCCGGCTCCCGGCTACTTCTCCAACACCGTTCTTCGCACTGGTGACTACCAAGGCTCGACGAACAACTCAACGGCCTACCAGTTCCGCACCCCGACACTTTTCTCGGCGCAGACGTACCGGTCGGATATTTCTACCGCGAACGGTTTCATGCTCGGCACAGGAAACAATAACTACAGTGCATCGGGTGGTATCTGGCAGAACTCCAGGAACAACCCTGCGCTCGTCGGAAAATGCGGGTTGAACGTTGCGCTTCTCATCGACCTCTCGGCGTCGATCGGACCGCAGATTGGCAACCTCAAAGCGGCGGCCAAGAAGCTCACCGGAGCGCTCAAAGGCAGCCCCTCGCAAATTGCCGTCTATACCTTCTCCGACAGTGTGCCTGCCCCAGGGGGCGGAACGCTCGGACTGACCTCGGTTGCTGGCTCAACAACGACGGTTGATAACTTTATCGACGGGTTGAGCGACGGCGGAGGAACGAACTGGGACAGGGGGCTTTCCCAAATCGCACAATCGGGTGTGACCTATGACGCAGTCATTATGCTCACAGACGGTAACCCGAACGTATACGCAAACGAAACGCTGGACAGCGTGGGAACGAACACCCGCCTCCGGTCAGTGGAAGCCGCTATCTTCTCGGCCAACGCGATCAAAGCGCAGGGCACTCGAGTGATCGCAATGGGAGTTGGGTCCGGTGTGAGTGCAGCGGCTGCGGCCTACAACCTGCGAGCCGTTTCCGGTTCGACCGCCTACAACGCAGGAGCTGGCAACTCGGCAACCGCGGATTACTACCAGACGGCCAACTACCAAGTAGCAGGTGATGCGCTGAAAGCGCTGGCCGAAACCAACTGTAAAGGTTCTCTCTCGGTTGTGAAGATGAAGGTTCCATTCGGGAACGCTCCCGGTGACCTGACCGGGGCGACGAGTGGAGGCTCCGGCTGGACATTCACCGCAGCATCCGGAACATCAGGAGTCGGCGTTGATACTCCCGTACAAACGACCAACCAGACCGGAGCCGTGAACTACGCTCTCTCGTACACGAGCCCCGTGACCTCTGGAAGCGTGACAGTGACCGAGACGCAGCAGGCACCGTACGTGTACATCACGACCAAGTGTGTGTTCACCTCTGGCACAGGAACTCCAACGTTTAGCGATACCGCGGCTCAGAATAAGTTCACGGTCACGGTACCAAGTAGCCAGGGCGTGAGCTGTACCGTCTATAACAAAGAGCCGGCCCCTGTCGTGCCCATTACAATCCACAAGGAATGGGTGCTGAACAATGGCGCTCCCGTCGCGAACTCGGCGTTCAACCTTCCCGGTGTGAGTGCTTCCGGATCAGTGAACGGCAACGGACTGGCCTGGGACGCGTCAACAACGGCACAGGTCGGATCAACGGTGAAGGTCAACGAGACCAGGAGCATCGTTGGACTCCCGCTCTGTACCTGGAGCGGTAACGGGCTCATCACCAAGGTAAACGGCCAGGTGCTTGCGACGCCGCTTGCACTCGACAGCTCGCAGACAGTGACGGCCGCAATGGACATCACCGTGACAAACAAGATCACGTGTGACACCAAGCTCACCCTCGCCAAGGTTGTCGCGAATGGTCCGGCAAACCCCGCAAACTGGAACCTCACCGCCTACACCCCGGCCGGAGCGCCGGCTGGCACAAAGACGGGGCCGGTAGGGGCGACCGGGTCTGCGGCTGCCACAGCATCCGTGACTCCAGGAATCCAGTACGAACTCGCTGAGGGCGGCCCCAACGCCGATCCACGCTACAAGCAAGTTGATAACCGATCAATTCCGCTGCAAGCACCCCAGTCAACCGGTAGCTGGACCTGTATCCCGCTCAACGCTGACGGGTCAGAACAGGGTGGTAGCTCTGGTGGTCTCAACGGATGGGTCAATGTTCCTCTCGGAACCTGGGTCAAGTGTTCGGCAGTCAACGAGACGGCAAGCCTGACCGTGATCAAAGAGGTCAAGAACGGCACCGTCGGAACGGCTGTTCCAAGCAACTGGACGCTCACCTCAACCCCAACAGGCACGGTGCCTGCTGGGCTGACGGCAAACAGTGACCCGGGTTCCGCGACGGGAGTGTCACACTTCGTCCGCCCTGGTCAGGGCTACAAGATCACCGAGTCAACCGGCCCGGCCAAGTACACACTCAATAGCATCGCGTGTAATACCGGCCCAGAAGGTGAGATGGTCTCGGTGCCAACCGGCAATATCTCGGTCCCAGCTCAGGGCAACGTGACCTGCGTGGTCACCAACGTCTTCACCGGTCTCAAGATCGAGAAGCAGGCCTGGAACGTCTCAACACCCTGGCAGGGAAGCTACCCGCCAGCCAACACTGAGCTCCCAGCAGGATCGCCGGTACCGTCAGGCAACACCATCACCTGGACCTACACCGTGACGAATACCGGTGGTGGAACGGTGAACGGAATCACCGTTGTTGATAATAAGCTCCCGGCCGCGTCGGTGACCTGTCCAAAGACTTCGCTAGCGAGCGGTGAAGTCATGATCTGTACGGCAAGTGGGGCGCTGAACCTCGGCATCCCACCCGTAACGCCACCTTAGCTTTCAATGGCGTACCTTCCCCCCACTTACAACAGCAGGTGAGGCCTCGTTTGAGGTCCCCAAAACAGGAAGAAAAGCAATGAAAACAGCAGCTAAGGGCCTGATTATCGGCTCTCTTGGGGTAGGCCTCCTCGTGGGCGGCAGCACCTTTGCACTATGGGTCGACAACGCGGATGTTGACGGTGGACTCATTACTGCAGGTAACCTCGATGTCTCCCCAGAGGGTGGCGCATCGTGGTTCGATGTCAGTCCTGACGTTGATCACGGAGCGGTTGGTGCGACGAGGCACTCAATCGACCCAGCAACGTTCCTGATTGTTCCTGGCGACACCATCGAGTACAACCAGGCGCTCAAGCTTGATCTTTCCGGTGACAACCTCAAGGCGAAACTCACGGTTGACGTGCCAACGCTCACGGATGTTGCTGGCCAGCCGACGTTCGATAGCCGACTGACGGGGCAATACCGCGTCTACCTCGGTGACACGGCGACCGGCACCCCGATAGGTACGGGGGCTACGCCTCTCGGCGACTCGCTCGTGGTCAACGATCTGACGCCGGCATCCGCCAGCACAGACGACACGTACACCGTGGTGATCACATTTCATTTTGATAGCGGGACCGAAGGCCAGGAGCTGGTTGGCGTCAACGCCAAAGCCCTCCTTGACGACCTGAACGTTACCCTCGACCAGGTTCGTCCTTAGCCTACCGACCAGGGTGGCTTACGACTCCCGGAAACTTCGTAAGCCACCCACCCCTTCGTTCTCCTCGAATGAATCCATAGTCAACACAGACGTTAGCCATAGACGAGAGGCAGCACCATGAACAGCAGATACCGCAACGCGGCGATCGCGGCCCTTGTAGGGCTCGTGATCGGAAGCGGGGTAGCCGCAACGTCGTATGCGCTCTGGGTTGATAAGACCGACTTCAACGGGGAACTCACCGGCGGATATATCCACTTTGCGGTTGACGACCCGAAGACGAACCCCGCCTCTCTGAAGCGAATCAGTAACTTTGGCGAGGAACTCGCGTGGAGCCTTCCTCGTGGAGAAGCCGGGCGGCAGCTGAACGGGAGCGGTCAACCCGCGCACATCCTCCGGGATGTCGCCCCAAATGCTCCACAGGTAGCGGCAATCGAGATCGACGAACAATCCCAGGGAAACCGGGGAATGTCATGGGGTCTCGACGACGTGACCGTTGACGGCGACCCGCTGCTCACCAACCTGTTGCATGTTCGGATTGCCAAGGTTGCCGACGCGGCCGCCTGCGTGGTTGGTGCGACGGCTGGACCAAACCCGCTGTACTCTGGTCCGCTCTCAACCGCAATGATTTCGCAGAAGCCGCTCGTTGCAAGCACCTACAAAAACACGCTCTGGACAACGCCTCAAAAGACCTACCTCTGTATGGAATTTTCTGTCGGTGAGAATCTTGGTGACTACGAGAACACGGCAACCGTGAACGGAACCGCCGAGAGCCTCGCAACACCGGCACCAACGGTGACGGATAGCGATTCATGGAACGGGCAGATCGTGCCAAGCGGCGTTTCCAGAGACGCAAAAGTTGATTTCAACTTCTCGTACACCACGTATCGTCCCGGTGGGGAACCGACACCATGAGTACCGTAACTCGCACCCAGCGTCCTGAGTCCGCTCGCCGTCCTCGGCACGGACGTGAGGATGCTCCAAGTGCAGAAACTGCGACACCGCAGCAGCGGTCGTGGCCGCGTCGAGTGGCGCGTTGGGCGCTCACATTCGCAGCCATCGCTGTTGGCCTCGTCGCTCTCGCCGCTCTTGTTGTTCCGCGTATCATCGGTGCCGTGCCGCTCGCGGTCCTTACCGGGTCGATGAATCCGGCCATCCACCCCGGCGACCTTATCGTGACGCAGCCGACCGATATCGACAACATCAGGGTTGGCGACGTCATCACGTTCCAGCCCAACTCGGCAGATCCCATGCTCATCACCCACAGGGTTGTTGAGAAGAGCGTCGTAGGCGGCGAAGCGCAACTGGTGACGAGGGGCGACGCCAACGGAGCAAACGACGAACCGATTGTCGCAGACCAGGTCAAAGGCAAAGTGCTGTACTCGCTACCCTACGTGGGCTACGCAACCCAGGCAGTGCCGAATGACCTGCGCGCCTGGGCAGTGCCTGCCGTTGGAGTCGTGCTGATCGGCTATGCCGCAGTGACCCTCACCCTGTCTTTTAGAAGAACTCGCCAAGAACGTGCGCAACAGGAGGAACTCTCATGAACAGGCTACTCGCGAGGAGCGCAATATTCGTGGTGACGGCGGCCCTCATCGGTGCCGCATCGGTGAGCTCGGCAGCGTTTGCCGACACAACCTATGAGGACGCTATCGGGCTGAGCTGGTCGCCAACCGGCCCGTACGAGGGCACCACAACCATCCCGATGTATCCGAACCCACGGGTGGTTCCTGGGGACACCGATAGCAAAACGGTGTGGGTGCGCAACGACGGTCCCGCTGAGGGACAGCTGAAAGCCACCATTACGAATGTTGTGCTCGGCGGTGACGTAAACGACCAGTTTTACAAAGACTTTACGATCAACGGTCAGCAGGTGTTCGACTACAACGGCGTAGATACCCAGGTGGCTGACATCCTGCTGCCGATGGGCGATACCACCTCGATTACCGTCAACTACGAGTTCCCCGAGGCCGCGACGAGCGGTAACTATAAGGAACAGGGAACCGTTTCAGTGCATTTTGATCTTGTGCTTTCGATCGCGGGTCCAGAGAAAGAGCTGCACATGAACGCGCGGGCGATCTGTCAGCGTGATGTTGCCAGGGTCTTCTACGACCTTGAAACCGTTGGCGTTGAGAATCCAGATTCTCTGCCGGTGACGGCGACGTGGCGTCAGGCAGACGGCACCCTGGTCAGGGTCGATACGATCCCTGCGGGGCAGACCAGTGGCAGCCTCCTCTGGCCTGGAGCGGTTGTGAACGACGACGACATCGCCGTTGGATGGCCCGGATGGCGGGTCGTCAAGGAAGGCGAGACTCCTGACTGGGAGAACTACGTCTACGACCCAACCCTCGACTCGACCAAGTGGCGCGAGCCGCTCACCATCACCTTCGAGATGAACCCGACAGATGTTGTCACACTTGAGTACCCTCCGGTCTCGCCAGCGGGATGTGAGGTTCCGCGTGACCCAGGTGTGTACATTACAAAGGTTGCGAGCGTAGGAACGGTTGCAGCAGGATCAAACTTTGATTACACGATCGAGGTTGGAAACACCGGTCTCGGTGCGGTTCACCCGGTGACGCTCAGCGACCCGATCCCTGGAAACCTCAAGGTCAACACCGTTTCGACGGCGGGTGCCCCGACGTATCCTCGCTGGGATGGCTGCGCGGTTACCGGCGCAAA
Source organism: Lysinibacter cavernae (assembly GCF_011758565.1). GTDB lineage: Bacteria > Actinomycetota > Actinomycetes > Actinomycetales > Microbacteriaceae > Lysinibacter > Lysinibacter cavernae. The sequence goes on along the minus strand of NZ_JAAMOX010000001.1, from coordinate 2,007,350 downwards.
TAGTGCCGGCTACGGCGGAACCCTGAACTGTACGCTCAACGGGTACCTCGGCTACAACGAAGTTGCTCCTGCGGTTGTGCTGAACGTCACGGTGAATGCAAACACCCCCTCTGGCAGCCTCACGAACGTGGCGACCGAGTGCGCGACGGACCCGGATACCCCGACTGTTGCCGCGCTGTGTAAGGATGCCGAGGCAGTCGTAAACATTGTTCCGAAGGGAACCGTAGTGAGTGGTGCCGGGCTGAGCATGACCGGTAGCGACCTTGCAATGGCCGGAGGCGCGGTCGCCGCCCTGCTCGCGATGGGCTTCGCCGCCCTGACTATCGCCAAGAGGCGCCGGTCCGCAGAAGAGTAGGGGTAAGCCTTCCTGCGCACAGCTGGGGGTTGCAACGAATGTCCGTCACGGGGACTCGTTGCAACCCCCGAATGTGTGTGGCTACTCCGCCGAAATGCTGCTCGGCGTCCGTGGGCCGACGGGCTCGGCTGATTGCGAGACGGCGCAGAAAATGCCAATGGACAGCATCCCAGCGAGCGACGTAATGATGATGGCAGCAAGTCCACGCTGGACGGGTCGTGACAGTGAACGGTTTTCGATTTGACGTTGCATCGAAACAGCACGTTCAGTATTTAACAGCACGAATGGATCCCCCCGGATACGCGCGTAAAAGGTGCGGATGCCCCCTACGCATTCAACCCTTTTAGGCTAAGGCACCGCCTGCCCGATTTGGTTCAAGGATCAACTTAACCGGCGGAGTTCACCCAGGGGTTTCACCCCACCCTGAGCGGAAGCTGGAAGTCGGGTGCTAGCCGCCGCAGATTCCGCCGCAGCAACCGTCTCCATCAGCAGCTGGCTTGGCCGAAGCCTCGGCATCCGGGCGAGTAGGGGCGTCGAGCGCTGAGCGCAGCACCTGGGCGAGGTGCTGCGCCTCAACGCCTGTTCCCTGGCTCACTTGTGTTCGGCATGAGAACCCGTCTGCGAGGACAAGGGTGTCGTCAGCCCGACCACGAATCTTTGGGAACAGTTCGCGCTCAGCGAGGGTCTGTGAAATTTCGAAGTGGCCGGGTTCAAATCCGAAGTTGCCTGCGAGGCCGCAGCATCCTGCCCCAACAACGTCGTTGCAGACGCCAACCTTTTCGAGCACGGAGGCATCCGCGTCGTAGCTGCCCTTTGCTTCCTGATGGCAGTGCACCTGGGTGACGGCAGGCACGTCGAGCTGTCCAAACGGCCACGGGCCGTCGTGGTTGTCAACAATCTCTGCAAGCGTCACCATGAGTTTGGCGAGGTGCTTGGCCCTCTGGTCGTTTGGCAACAGCTCAGGGCATTCGTCGGCAAGCATGACCGTGCAGGACGGTTCAAGGCCAACGATGGGGATGTTCGCCGCGATCGCCGGTTCGAGCGCATCAAGCGTCGCGGTGAGCACCCGCTTCGTCTGTTCAAGCTGGCCGGTCGAGTGCCAGGTGAGGCCGCAACAGACATCCTTCTTTGGGATGATGACGTTGTACCCGAGCGCCTCGAGCACCTCAACTGCCGCAATGCCAACGGCCGGGCTGTTGAAATTGCTGAACGTGTCGGGCCAGAGCATCACCGTTCGCTGCGGTTCGACGGTGCCCCGCCCGGTGAGCAGTGCGCTGCCAACCGATTTGAGGGCGCCGTCGGTGTCAGCAGAAACGGCGCCACGCTTACGGAACCACGACGTCATCGTCTGCGGCGCAAACGCGATCATGCGGCGCTTCGGCTCGATGCCGCCGAGGCGTTTCACCACCTCTTCGATCCAGCGCACCGACAGCACCGCATTTGCCAGCCGGATGACGCCGGGCACTTTGTGCATGTAGCGCATGAGGAGCGGCAGCCAGCCCATCGTGTAGTGGGCCATCGGGCGCAGGCGCCTGTGGTAGAACCTGTTCAGGAACTCCGATTTATAGGTCGCCATGTCGACGTTAACCGGGCATTCGCTTGAGCAGGCCTTGCACGAAAGGCAGAGGTCGAGCGCATCCTTGACCTCGGTCGAACGCCAGCCATCAGCGATGGTTTCGCCGCGCAGCATCTCGGAAAGCACACGGGCGCGTCCGCGGGTGGAGTGAACTTCGTCGCCGGTCGCCTGGAATGATGGGCACATCGAACCGACGTCCGAGCGGCACGCTCCAACGCCAACGCAGCGGTTGACGGCCGCGACAAACGATCCGTTGTCCCTGCTCAGCGCGTGGACGGGGATGAGCTCGTTTGCCCGCTGGGCCTTGCCTGGGCGGATTCGGTCGTCGATGGCGTCCGGGTCAACCAGCACACCCGGGTTGAAGCGTCCAGACGGGTCAAAGATGGTCTTGAACTCGCGGAACGCGCGCATGGCCTGCTTCGAAAATACCTTGTGCAGCAGTTCTGATCGCGCCCGGCCGTCGCCGTGCTCTCCTGAGAGGGAGCCGCCGTAGCCTGCCACGATATCCGCAGCCCGCTCCATGAACCTGCGGTAGGCGGCAACGCCCTCGTCGCTGTAGAGGTCGAAGCTCAGTCGAAGGTGCACGCATCCCTCGCCGAAGTGGCCGAACGGGATTCCCCGCAGGCCGGATTCGTCCATGAGGGCGTAGAGATCGCGCAGATACTCAGCGAGGTGTTCTGGCGGCACCGCGGAATCTTCCCACCCTGGCCAGGCCTCGCCGCCGTCGGGAAGGCGAGTCACGATGCCTGCGCTCGCCTCGCGGATGCGCCAGAGCGCCCGTGCCTCGGCCGCTCCAAGCACGATGTCGGATGCGGCCAGGTTGCCGTCGAGCCCGGCAACGAGCGCCGCGGCAATACCCTCGGCTTCTTCACGCGTGTCGGCGCCCGTCTCGCAGAAAAGCCAGCCGCCGGCCGTTTCTGATGCTGGCAGCTCGCGGCCAGCGTCCTGCTGGCCAGGCTTGCTTCGGAGGGCACCAAGCAGATCGGAGCCCATGCCCTCGATCGTATACACGCCGGGGAGACGAAGGCCAGCGGATGCTGCTGCCGCATCAAACACGGTTGGGAACGCCAGCACGGCCAGCGCTGTTGCCCGCGGCTTCTCAACAAGGGTGACGGTGAGTTCGGTGATGATGCCGCAGGTGCCCTCGGAGCCAACAAAGGCCCTTGCCACGTCAAAGCCTTTCTCTGGAAGCAGGTAGTGCAGCCCGTACCCGGAGACCTGGCGAGGGAACCGGCCAAGCTCGGTGCGCAGCATCGCGAGATTGTTATCGCGCAGGTCGCGCAATTTGGCGTCGATGGTCGGGTCCGAGCATCCGTCTGGCGTGAGCTCAATCTCGCGACCGTCATCAAGCATGACCCACATCGAGACGAGGTTATCGGCGGCGGTGCCCCAGGCAACGGAGTGTGAGCCACAGGCGTTGTTGCCAACCATGCCGCCGATGGTGCAGCGGGCGTGTGTCGAAGGGTCTGGGCCGTACGTCAGACCAAATTCTGCGGCGGCGTCCCGCAGCTGGTCGCAGATCACGCCGGGCTGGACCCTCGCGACGCGACGTTCGGCATCCACCTCAAGAATCTGGTTGAAGTATCGGCTTGTGTCGATGATGAGGCCCTCGCCGATGGCGTTACCGGCCACGGAGGTTCCGCCCCCGCGGCCGGTTATTGGCCAGTTGTTTTGGCGTGCCAGAGCGATGCCCTGCCGGATCTCGTCCACGTTGCGTGGCTCGAGAACAGCGTGTGGTTTGCGACGATAGATGGATGCGTCGGAAACGTAGGCGGCCAGCGTCGTGAGGTCGGTGCGCAGGGGGAGCTGCTGCTCCGCAACCGCGACTGATCCGGCCTGTTCTTCGCCGTGCTCTGGCAGTGCCATGGTTATGCTCCGGTTCTCACTGAGTTGTTCTCCTCAGTATCACTCAGTGGGGCGTCATCGGTCGGTTGAACGCCGTTGGCGAGTTGCGCGGCTTTCTGCTTTTTGCCGCTCATTACGAGCCCAATGATGAGAACAACAGCGAGTCCCTGTGCTGCGATCATCACGATGACGGCCATGCCGCTGTCGCCGGTCGCGTCCTGGATCCACCCGACGGCGTAGGGGCTGAAGAATCCGGCCGTGTTTCCAAGCGAGTTGATGAGTGCAATACCACTTGCCGCGCCAGCGCCAGCGAGGAAGGACGTTGGCAGGTTCCAGAACAGCGGCTTAGAGGTTTGCACTGCCATGGTCGCAACGGTGATCGCCATGAAGGCCATCATCGGAAGGTTTCCAAGGGTGAGGGCGGTGGCGCCAAAGGCAAACGTCGAGATAATGAGTGCGATGAGCACTGGGCGCGACGACTTCTCGTCCTTCACGAGGCGACCGACGAGGAACATGCAGATGGCGGCAAAGAGGAACGGGATGGCGTTGAGCCAGCCGATGGCCGTGCTCGACAGGTCTCCAGTGACGTCCTTGATGACCGAGGGCATCCAGTAGGTCAGCGGGTAGGAGCCGCACTGCAACAGGAAGTAGATTGCGGCGAGAACGATGACCTTCTTGTTCTTCAGTGCCGACAGGTGACCCTTTGGCGCACCAACCGTGCGCTCGGCGTCTTCCTTCTTGAGGGTGTATTCAAGCCATTCGCGTTCCTGCACGCCGAGCCACTTCGCTTTGGCTGGCGAGTCGGCAATCATGATGAAGTACACGATTCCCATCAGGATTGCGGGGATGCCGCCGATGATGAAGACCCAGCGCCAGCTTTCCATCCCGAAGACGCCCTCGAAGGTGTCGAGAATCCAACCGTTGAGCGGTGAGCCAATGAGCCCGGCGAGCGGGATGGCCATCATGACGGTCGCAACAACTTTTGCGCGTTCCTTGTTTGGGTACCACCGCGTGAGGAAGAGCAGGATGCCTGGGAAGAACCCGGCCTCGGCAACACCGAGCAGGAAGCGAAGCAGGTAGATCACTTCAACGTTGGGCGCAAACGCCATGAGCGTGCCAACGATGCCCCACGTGATCATGATGCGGCTGAGCCAGACTCTGGCCCCAAACTTCACCATGAGGATGTTGCTCGGTACTTCCGCGAGCAGGTAGCCGGCAAAGAAGATGCCAGCGGCAAAACCGTATTGCGCGGCGGTCATCTCGAAGGACTGCTCCATGCCGAGCTTGGCAAACGAGATGTTTACCCGGTCGACGTAGCTGATGAAATAACCGATGATCAGCAGCGGGATGAGCCGGCGGGTAATTTTGGCCAGGGTCTTTTTCTGGGCTTCCGCGCTGAGTACGGGGGGAGTGGATGTTGGCATAAACGCTCTTCCTTGAACGCGGTTGCACGGCGGTGCAACCTGTGGTGAGTAGGCTTCTGGGATAGTAACATGTTACAGGTTACGATCAAAGTCACCCTCTCGCCTCCTCACTTCCCCGCCCTCTCGCCTCCTCGTTTCCTCGCCCTCCCGCCCTTGCCTCTCGCTTCCTGTCTCGTGGGGCGCACTTTTGCTCGTGGGGCGCGAAATATTGCGCCCCACGAGCAAAAGCGCGCCCCACGAGCGGTTGGCCCGTCCTCGTACGTGCCATAATTTCAGGCATGGCATCCAGCTTATTTAGCGCCCCAGCCGGCCTCGACAACTCCCTCACCGCCCAGGTGATGAACGGGGTGCGAGCGGCGATCGAAGAGCGTCGGATGACCCCCGGCAACCTCTACTCCGTGTATCAGGTGGCCGAAGAGCTTGGCATCTCGCGAAGCCCCGTTCGAGACGCCTTGCTTCGGCTAGAGGAGGCCGGCCTCATCCGTTTTGAACGGAACCGTGGCTTTCGAGTTCTCCAGACGACGCCCCATGACGTGGCCGAGATCTTCGCGATTCGGATGGCCCTTGAGATTCCTGCCGCGCATCGGGCCGCGCTCCTCATGAGCGCCGAGCAGGAGGCCGAGCTCCAGCAGGCCGTGGTTCTCGCGCTCGCCGCGGCGGAGGCGGGGGATGAGGCGCTCTTCTTCCATCACGACCAGCAGATTCACGACATCATCCTTGTCGCCGCACACAACGAGCGGGCCAGGCAGCAGATTTCGCGGCTTCGGGTGTCGACGCGGCTGCTTGGGGTGTCAACCGCTGGCGACGCGAGAACGCTTTCCGACATCGTTGAGGAGCATCAGCCCATCATTGACGGCGTGCTCGGGCATGACCCCGAGCGGGCCGCTGCCGGGATGCGAAGGCACCTTGAGCACACCGGCCGGCTGCTGGTGGCCCAGGCCGTTCGCAAGCAAGACCTCGACCTCGATCCTGATGAGGTCTGGGACGAAATGACCTGGGGCTTCTAGTGCCTCGTCTGGTATCCCAGACGCGCACCGAATGAAACTCGTTGTTCGCCCCCTTGCCTACCGATTGGATAGCAGGAGACACACCAAACGGAAGGCATAACGATGGCGTTACCAGGCGCACGGCCAGTGCGGGCAGCACGCGGCACCACGATTTCTGCAAAGAGCTGGCAGACCGAGGCAGTCCTACGGATGCTTCACAACAACCTCGATCCAGAGGTGGCTGAGCGTCCAGACGACCTCGTTGTCTACGGCGGAACCGGGCGGGCAGCACGCGACTGGGCAAGCTTTGATGCCATCTCCGCAACGCTCGCCGACCTCGAAGACGACGAGACACTGCTTGTGCAGTCGGGCAAGCCAGTCGGAGTCTTCCGCACCAACGTGTGGGCGCCGCGCGTGCTCATCGCAAACTCCAACCTTGTTGGCGACTGGGCAACGTGGCCCGAGTTCCGCAAGCTTGAGGCAGAAGGCCTGACCATGTACGGCCAGATGACGGCCGGTTCGTGGATTTACATCGGAACCCAGGGCATCCTGCAGGGAACCTACGAGACCTTCGCTGCAATCGCAAATAAGCGCTTTGGTGGTAGCCTCGCCGGCACGCTCACCCTGACCGGTGGATGCGGTGGCATGGGCGGGGCCCAGCCGCTCTCCGTCACGCTTAATGGCGGGGCAGTACTCATCGTCGATGTTGACAAAACGCGCCTCGATCGCCGTGCCGGCAAGCGATACCTCGACGTTGTTGAGACCGACATTGACGTCGCCCTTGAGAAGGTGCTCGCGGCCAAGGAAAGCAAAACCGCGCTGTCTGTTGGTCTTGTTGGTAACGCAGCCGAGGTCTTTCCTGAGCTGCTTCGCCGTGGCATCCCCATCGATATCGTGACCGACCAGACGTCGGCGCACGACCCGCTCTCGTACCTCCCCGTTGGCATTTCGGTCGAGGAGTGGCACGCGCGGGCCGAGGCCGACGCTGAGGAGTTCACTCGCCTGTCGCGCGAATCCATGGCCGCCCAGGTCAAGGCAATGGTCGAGTTTCAGGATGCTGGCGCTGAGGTCTTCGACTATGGCAACTCAATCCGCGACGAGGCCCGCCAGGCAGGCTACGACCGCGCGTTCGAATTCCCCGGCTTTGTTCCTGCCTACATCCGCCCGCTGTTCTGCGAGGGGCTTGGGCCCTTCCGCTGGGTTGCGCTCTCAGGTGACCCGAAAGACATTGAGGTTACTGACCAAGCGATGCTTGAGCTCTTCCCGGAAAACGAGCACCTCAAGCGCTGGATCCACGCCGCTCAGGAGCATGTCGAGTTTGAGGGCTTGCCAGCGCGGATCTGCTGGCTTGGCTACGGCGACCGTGCAAAGGCCGGCGTCCGTTTTAATGAGCTTGTCGCTGAGGGTAAAATTTCGGCCCCGATCGTGATCGGTCGAGACCACCTCGACTCCGGCTCGGTTGCGTCGCCCTACCGCGAGACGGAATCGATGCTTGATGGTTCAGACGCTATCGCCGACTGGCCGTTGCTGAACGCCCTCACGAGCACCTCGTCGGGTGCAACTTGGGTTTCGATTCACCACGGTGGTGGCGTCGGCATTGGCCGCTCGATCCACTCTGGCCAGGTCAGCGTTGCAGATGGCACGCCGCTTGCCGCCGAGAAGCTGCAGCGTCTGCTCACGAACGACCCCGGCATGGGCGTCATCCGTCACGTGGATGCCGGCTACTCCAGGGCCGTGGAGGTCGCGGAGGAGCGCGACGTCCGCATCCCGATGAAACCCCGCATCCGCGACTAACACCTGCATCTATTTGGGAGTTTCTGCGCACAAATCGCATGATTACTGCAGAAACTCCCAAATGGTTTCCTTATCTTTTTGATCGGACGGAGCCCGCTGTGAGCATTCTCATCACGAACATTGGCGAGTTGACTACCAACGATGACTCGCTCGCGAACTCTCGAGTGAAGGATGCCGCGGTTATCCTCGATGGCGACCGCGTCGGCTGGGTTGGTTCGGCTGCCGATGCCCCTGCTGCCGACGAACTGGTGGATGCCGCTGGCCGCGCCGTCCTCCCCGGCTGGGTCGACTCGCACACCCACATGGTGTTCGCTGGCGACCGCACGGCAGAGTTCGAGGCCCGCATGGCCGGCGAATCGTACGCAGCTGGCGGCATCAACGTGACGGTTTCGGCGACGAGGGCCGCTACCGACGACGAGCTTCGGGTAAACCTGCAGCGGCTAGTTGACGAGGCCCGTCGCGGCGGCACAACCACGATGGAGACAAAAACCGGGTACGGTCTGACGGTTGCCGACGAAGTTCGTTCCGCGCGGGTAGCCGCAGGCATTGTTGATGAGGTGACGTTCCTCGGGGCGCATGTTGTACCTTCAGGGAGCGATAGGGATGAGTACCTTTCGCTCGTCACGGGGGAGATGCTCGACGCCGTGGCTCCGTTTGTCTCGGCCGTCGATGTCTTCTGCGAGACTGGCGCGTTCGACGCCGTCGAAACGGCCCGAATCCTAGAAACGGCCGCGTCGAAAGGCCTCGCCACGCACGTGCACGGAAACCAGCTTGGTCATGGACCTGGCGTTCAACTTGCCGTTGCGCACAACTCTCTGAGCGTCGACCACCTCGGATTTCTTGACGACAAGGATGTTGAAGCCCTCGCCGAGAGCTGGCGAAACGGCGGCCGTGGAACCGTTGCGACCGTCCTCCCAGCCTGCGACCTCTCAACGCGGATGCCACTCGCGCCGGCCAAGCAGCTCCTTGACGCTGGAGCCGTGGTTGCGATCGCAAGCAACTGCAACCCAGGAACCTCCTACACCTCGTCTATGAACTTTTGCGTTGCGACCGCGGTGCTGCAGATGGGCCTCACGATTGAGCAGGCCGTTCGTGCGGCCACACTCGGCGGGGCGATCGCCCTCGGGCGCGACACGGAACGCGCAGGAAAGCCGCGCGTCGGAGTGATCGCACCCGGCGCTCGTGCCGACCTGCAAATGCTCGGCGCACCATCCATCACCCACCTCGCATACCGCCCGGGTATGCCACTCACGGCAGCCGTCTGGGCCGCTGGACGGCGAGCGGTCTAGCCCGGCCCCACGCACATCCCACCTCATCCCCCACGTCACCGCTTCCCAGTGGCGTCCCGTCGAGTGCCCCCATATCGACCTGCCCGCGCGTTTTTGGAGTGTTTTGAGGGCACTCGACGCCTCAGAACAGGCAAAGGCTATGCGAAGAAGCCCCTGAGGAGCGCAGAGGTGCCCTCGAGATGCTCGCGCATAACGGCCTCGGCCGCAGCCGGATTACCCGCGAGGATCGCGACTGCAAGCTGCTCGTGCTGCTCGTTTGAGTGGCTGATGTTTGGTCCGATGAGGGGCAGACAATCGAGCAGGTTGTTCACGCGCATTTTTGCGTCGGCCAGGGGCGCTACGAGTGAAGGGATACCGGCGAGTTCCGCAATCTGCAGGTGAAAGCGTGAGTCGAGGCGCCGGTAGTTTTCGGCTGTTGCCGCGCGCGATTCTTCGAGTGCGCGCCAGAGCCCATCGCGCTCGGCGGCACTGAGCGACCTGCTCGCGGCCTCCCTCGCTGCACCCGTCTCAAGGATCATGCGAAGCCCGAGCGCATCGCTGAGTTGTTCTGCCGAGACGTCAGATGGGGAACCGGGCGCGGGCGCGGCATCCGGCGGCAACTGGTCGGCCACAAATGTGCCACCGTAGCGTCCCCTGCGCGATACCAGGTACCCCGCCTCTGCGAGGGTCGCGAGGGCATCGCGAAGGGTGTCACGGCTGACACCGAGGCGGATCGCGAACTCCCGTTCCGGTGGCAGCTGCTCACCAGGCGCGACAACGCCGAGCCGAACCATCTGCAGCAGCCGCTGCAGCGTTTCTTCGAAGGCATTTGGGCTGCGCACGTGGCGCCGCCTCGGATGGTCGTCGGGTTCAACGGAACGTACCGGGGACGCCTCTTCCTGGTGTTCGGCGGCATCCGGTGTTGTGGATGCGGTGGCGCCGGGGGTCGCCGAGTCGGCTAGCAGCAGGTGCAGCAGGCCATTCTCGGCGGATGGTTGGGCGGTCATGGTGAGCTAGATCGCCGTCACGTAGGCGCCGCTGATGCCTCCATCGACCAGGAACGTCGAGGCATTTACAAACGAGGCGTCGTCGCTCGCGAGGAAGGCGACGGCCGCTGCGAGTTCTTCTGGTTCGGCAAAGCTGCCGCGGGGCACATGTACGAGGCGGCGCTGGGCGCGCTCAGGGTCAGAGGCAAACAGCTCTTTGAGTAGAGGGGTGTTGACCGGTCCTGGGCAGAGCGCATTCACTCGGATGCCTTGGCGAGCAAACTGCACACCGAGTTCGCGGCTCATCGCGAGTACACCGCCCTTTGACGCGGTGTACGAGATCTGGCTGGTTGCCGAACCGAGCACAGCGACGAAGGATGCGGTGTTGATGATGGATCCGCTTCCCTGCTTGGTCATGTGTCGGAGGGCCGCGCGGCAGCAGAGGTACACGCTCTTGAGGTTAACGTCTTGCACGAGGTCCCATGCTGGCAGCTCGGTTGTTTCGATGGAGTCGTCGGATGCCGGTGAAATTCCGGCGTTGTTGAACGCGATATCCACTTTCCCGTAGCGCTGCACCGTCGTGTCGAAAAGATTATCGACCTGTTCTTTGTCGGTTACGTTGACTTCGATAAAGAATCCGTCAACGAGTTCGGCGGCGGCCTGTCCAGCGACAGGGTCCAGATCGCCGATAACAACGGTGGCGCCTTCTGCCGCGAAGCGCTGGGCCGTTGCGAGGCCAATGCCGCTCGCGCCTCCGGTGATCACGGCGATTTTTCCGGCGAGACGCTGGGTGAGGTCAATCTTTGGAACGCTCATCTGAAACTCCTCAGTCTGTGTTGTTGATGTTTGGAAGAGATCTGACGCAAGAATTCCTTCCCTCGCGCGGTTGGGAAGTCTTGCGTCACATCTGTTGTCTTTGGCTAGTCGGCGGGGATGAAGACGTTTTTGGTATCGGTAAATGCGAGCGGGGCATCGGGGCCAAGCTCGCGGCCAAGACCCGACTGCTTGAAACCGCCAAACGGGGTGTTGTATCGCACCGAGGAATGCGAGTTCACAGACAGGTTCCCGGTCTCAACTGCTCGTGAGACGCGGATCGCCCGCCCAACATCCCGTGTCCAGATCGAGCCGGAGAGCCCATATTCGGTGTCGTTTGCGATTCGAATTGCGTCGGCCTCATCGTCGAAAGGCAGCACGGTGACGACGGGGCCGAAGATTTCTTCGGTCACGGTGCGATCGGTTGGGCCAGGCGTGAGTACCGTTGGAGCAAACCAGTAGCCGGGGCCGTCTGGTCGGGAACCGCGGAAGGCAATGGGGGACCCCTCTGGCACATATGACGACACGCTTGCGTGGTGCGCGGCCGAGACGAGCGGACCCATCTCGGTCTGCTCGTCGAGCGGATCTCCCACCTTTACCCCAGAGACGGCCGGTTCGAGCAGCTCCATGAAACGGTCGTAGGCGCTTCGCTGCACAAGGATGCGGCTGCGTGCGCAGCAGTCTTGCCCCGCGTTTTCGAAGACCCCGTACGGTGCGGTTGCCGCGGCCTTTTCGATGTCGGCATCGGCAAAAACGATGTTGGCGCTTTTGCCTCCGAGCTCAAGGGTGACGCGCTTGATTTGGTCTGCGCAGCCAGCCATGATGCGTTTGCCAACTTCGGTCGAGCCGGTGAAGACCACCTTGCGAACGGTCGGGTTGGTTACGAAGCGTTCTCCGACGACGGAACCGCGCCCTGGCAGCACCTGGAACAGGTCGGCGGGAAGGCCCGATTCAACGGCGAGTTCCCCGAGTCGGATGCTGGTGAGCGGCGTCCACTCTGCGGGTTTGAGTACGACGGCGTTGCCTGCGGCCAGTGCTGGCGCAAATGCCCACGCGGCGATGGTCATCGGGAAGTTCCACGGCGTAATGGTGCCGACGACCCCGAGCGGCTCGTGGAAGGTGACGTTGAGGCCGCCAGCAACTGGAATCTGTCGGCCAGACATCCGCTCTGGCGTGGCCGAATAGTATTCGAGTACGTCGCGTACGTGGCCGGCTTCCCAGCGGGACTGGCTGATGGGGTGGCCAGAGTTGATGGTCTCGGTGCGGGCGAGATGCTCGATATCGCCGTCGACTGCATCGGCGAATAGCCGAAGCGCCTTCGCTCGGTCGGCAGGAGCTCGGGCTGCCCACTCCACCTGGGCAGTGGCCGCGCGGGCAATCGCCTCATCGGTCTGCTCTGCGTTGAGGTGGGCGACCTCGGTGACGGCCTGTTCCGTTGCCGGGTTAATGACGGTGTAACTCATGACCTGTTCCTTTTGTAGTTGGCCGCTGCCTCGACGAGAGCGGCAAAGAGACGGGAGTCTTCTGTTGCGGTCTGCTCCGGATGCCACTGCACCGCAAGCCCAAACGGGACCGAGCCCAGCTCGATCGCCTGAATGGTGCCGTCGTCGGTGCGCGCCACTACCGAGAGCCCCTGTGCCACCGTTGCGATCGATTGATGGTGATAGACGGGCACGCCCGCGAGGTTGTCGCCAACAATCGTGGCGAGGCGGCTGCCTTGCTCAACTGCGACCGGAACGGAGTTGAACACTCCGTCGCCCGCGCGGTAGCGGTCGGAACCAACAACCTCAGGGAGATGCTGGTTGAGGGTTCCGCCCAGCGCCACGTTGAGCATCTGTGCCCCGCGGCAAATGCCAAGAAACGGAACTTCCTCGCTGATCGCGGCGTGGAGCAGGGCATCCTCAAGCGCATCGCGGTCGGTGCGTGGTCGATCGGTGAGTGGATGGGCCTGTTGCCCGTACCTCGCGGGGTCAACATCCACCCCTCCGCAGATGATAAGGCCGTCGAGGCGGCTCAATAACTCGTGTGCGATGTCTGCATCAACCGGTTGCGGAGGCAGCAGCACCGCGATGCCGCCGGCGGCCGTAACCGCCTCGAAATAGACGGCCGGAAGAAAGGATGCTCGCACATCCCACACGCCTGTTTGTGCCCGCTCGAGGTAGGTGGTGAGCCCGATAACGGGCCTTTCGGATGCAGACGACCCGTTCTGAGCCTCGTTAGAGTCGTTCAAATCCGCGGATCCTCTCCCAATCGGTGACGGCCATGTCGTAGGCGGCAAGCTCAATCGTTGCCGCATTGACGTAGTGGTCAACAACCTCGTCGCCAAATGCTGCCCGTGCAATGGCCGAGCTCGCAAAGAGGTCTCGTGCCTCGCGGAGCGTCGTTGGCACGTGTTCGGCGTCGGCCTCGTAGGCGTTCCCCTCAAGAGCGTCACCAAGTTCGAGCTTGTTCTCGATGCCGTACAAGCCGGCCGCGATGAGGCCGGCAACCGCGAGGTACTGGTTGACATCGCCGCCGGGAACCCTGTTTTCGAGGCGGAGGCTGTGGCCTGAGCCGATTACTCGGATGCTGCAGGTTCGGTTATCGTGTCCCCACGCCACCGCCGTCGGGGCGAAGCTGCCTGGCGCGAATCGCTTATACGAGTTGATGTTTGGCGCAAAGAGCAGTGTGAAGTCGCGCATCGCGGCGAGCTGGCCTGCGATGAACTGACGCATCATGGTGGCCATGCCACCCTCGGCGTTGTTGTCGGCGAAGACGGGGTTGCCGTCCGCGTCCCTGAGGGAGATGTGCAGGTGGCACGAGTTGCCCTCGCGCTCGTTGAACTTTGCCATGAAGGTGATGGATTTGCCGTGCTGGTCGGCGATTTCTTTTGCGCCGTTTTTGTAGATGCTGTGGTTGTCGCACGTGACGAGGGCTTCGTCGTATTTGAAGGCGATTTCTTGCTGCCCGAGATTACATTCGCCCTTAACTCCTTCGCAGAAAAGCCCAGCGCCCTCCATGCCGTTGCGGATATCGCGCAGTAGCGGTTCCATTCGTGTTGAGGCATGGATGGCGTAGTCGATGTTGTAGTCGCTTGCCGGCGTGAGTTCGTTGTATCGTTTGCTCCAGGCATCCCGATAGGTATTGTCAAAGACGATGAACTCGAGTTCGGTGCCAACCAGCGGCGTGAGGCCGCGTTCGGCGAGGCGAGCGATTTGTTGGTTGAGTACTTCTCGGGGAGCCTGTGCGACATGCTCACCGGTGAGCCACTGCAGGTCCGCGATGACGAGCGCGGTTGCTGGCTGCCACGGGATGCGGCGAAGGGTTGTCAGGTCTGGCACCATCGCCATGTCTCCGTAGCCTTTTTCCCAGCTTGAGATGGCGTAGCCATTGACGGTGTTCATCTCGACGTCAACCGCGAGCAGGTAGTTGCAGCATTCCGCGCCGTGCCCCATGACGTCTTCAACAAAGAACCGACCCGCCACTCGTTTGCCTATGAGTCGGCCTTGCATGTCGGTGAAGCCGACGATGACGGTGTCGATGTCGCCCGTTTCAACGAGGCTGCTGAGCTCGTCTGTGGTCAGGAATCCCTTGGTATGTGCCATATTCTGCTCCTCGTTGAGACTGTCATGTGCTGAGACGGTGATTCGGAGCCCCAAGGCCAACGCACTTGAGGGCGATTATTAGACCATTAGAGCACAGGCCGGCAATGGCTGGCTAGGCGTTTTCTCAAGAATTATTTGGTTCTTTTTGATGGCCCAAATCGCTATTTGGTAGTTCGATCAACCAATGAAGTTCCTCCTTCGTTGACGCGGACAGCATTGCGGCCTAGCCTTGAGAGCGATCCCACCCAACGAGCCATGGCAGTGTTGCCGACCGGAGGACCTCCGCATGAGTATCAGCGCCTTTGATCTGTTCAAGATTGGCATTGGCCCCTCAAGCTCCCACACGGTTGGTCCGATGGTTGCGGCAAATCGCTACGTTATTCGGCTCCGTGACGCCGATCAATTGCCGCGGGTCGCACGGGTTTCGGCTCAACTGTTTGGCTCGCTCGGAGCAACGGGCCATGGGCACGGTACCGTCAAGGCTGTTGTGCTTGGGCTGCTTGGTGAGCGCCCGCAAACCGTGGACCCGGTTCTGGCCGACGGCAGAGTTGCGCTCGTTGAATCAGAAGGCGCCATACCTCTCGGCGGTGAGCACCGCATCCCATTCAATTTTCGGGAAGATATCGTGCTGCACCTTGGGGCGAGCCTCGACTATCACCCAAACGGGATGCGGTTCGAGGCCTTCGACGCTGAGGATAACCTTCTTGACGCGCACGAGTACTTTTCGGTTGGCGGTGGGTTTGTGGTCGATGAGGATGCGATGGCAGCAGACCCCATCATTCGCGCCGAGCGGCCGGTGCCCTATCCGTTTCACAGCGCTGACGAGCTCATGCGGCTTGCCGCAGCGACAGGACTGAGTATCAGCGAGCTTGTACTCCGAAACGAACTTGCAGAGCGAAGTGAGCAAGACGTCCGCGACGGTCTGCTCGAGATTTGGTCGGTCATGCAACAGTCAATAGAGCGCGGGTCGAGCACCGGCGGCATCCTTCCCGGCGGGCTCAAAGTGCGGAGGCGAGCCGAGGCCCAACGCATGCAGCTTGAGCAGAGCGTCAACTTCGACGACCCGCTTCGGGCTATGGAATGGGTCACCCTGTACGCGCTCGCGGTCAACGAAGAAAACGCGGCTGGCGGACGCATCGTTACCGCCCCCACCAACGGCGCTGCCGGAATCATCCCAGCGGTGCTCAGCTATTACGTCCGCTTTGTCCCTGGTGCAAGCGACGACGGCGTCGTTCGATTCTTGCTCGCGGCAACCGCCGTTGGCACGCTGTTCAAAGAGAACGCCTCGATATCGGGAGCCGAGGTTGGTTGCCAGGGCGAGGTCGGCTCTGCGTGTTCGATGGCCGCTGCAGGCCTCGCAGAGGTGCTTGGCGGAACCCCTGAGCAGGTTGAGAACGCCGCCGAGATTGGGATCGAGCATAATCTTGGCCTCACCTGCGACCCCGTTGCCGGTCTCGTGCAGATCCCGTGCATCGAGCGCAACGCGGTCGCCTCGATTAAGGCCATCACAGCGGCCAGAATGGCTGTCAGAGGCGACGGCTCCCATCACGTCTCGTTGGATAACGCCATCAAAACCATGCGGGAAACGGGCGCGGATATGAGCTCGAAGTATAAGGAGACGTCCAGAGGGGGTCTTGCCCTCAACATCGTGGAATGCTGACTTCGGCCTGCGCAGCCACGGGTGATGATTGGATGCTCACGCTTGCGAGCGAGAACGAGAGACAGTTGTCGTTTCCTGCTGCTGTCGTTCTACAAACGGTCGGCGAGCAGAGCCATCCGCCCGGCATCAGTGCGAACGATGATGAGCGTTGCTGAGCTTTTCCCCTTGAGCGAGAGCTTCTTTCGAAGTTGCGCTGGATCAACATCAATGCCGCGTTTCTTGATTTCAAGGGTGCCAATGTCCCTGGCCCTGAGAGCAGACTTGAGTTCCTTCTCGCGGAACGGCAAGACCTCTCGCACTCGGAACCCTGCCGCAAACGGCGTATCGACCGATGCATCGGTCGTGAGGTAGGCGATGTGCTCGTCGATCATGCCGGCGCCGGCCTCTCTGCCAAGGCTGCGGGCCAGGTCGCCGATCAGGCGAGCACGAATCACCGCCCCATCGGGTTCGTAGAGGTATTCGCCGAGTTCGCGAACATCGACATCTGCCGAATCGGTTTTTGCGTTGAGTTCGTGCCAGTCAAAGCCGTCGTCGGCTCGTCGGTTTGGGCGAGCGACCAACGCGGATCGCCCGATGTTTGGCCGAGCCAGAGCTCCAGACCAGAGTCCCATCTCAACCACGTGACCCCCAACAGAAACCCACTGAGCTTCGACGTTATCCGGTATGAGGTCGCGATCGAGTCCCGGTCCGAGCTTGATGCCCGTTGGTAGCTTCTCGGCGAGGTCAAATGCAAAGTTGAGGTTGGGGGAGTAATCGTTGGGGTCGGTGATCCGTTTGGTGTTTGACTGCCCGGATGTGCGGCGGGCAGGGTCGAGAAACGCGCCCTCCACGCCGCTCAGGTCGGCTTGTTCGGCGTTGCCGGTGATAACGCGAGCGCTCGGATAGGAGGCCAGGTTGTAGGCGGCAACGCGCGCGGTAATGTGGTCGAGCTCGACCGCGGTTACGGTACGTCCTGCGCGTGCAAACGCGAGAGAGTTGGCGCCGATACCGCAGCCAAGGTCGATGACTGATTGGATGCCAGCATCCACGTATCTCGCCGCGTGCCGCGCAGCGACTGGCCAGCGGGTCGCCTGTTCGAGCCCGGCCGCCGTGAGCAGGGGAATCTCGAAGGGCTCGATAGGTGTTGCGGTGGCATCTAAGCTGCGGAATTTTGTTCCGGCTTTTGATCGAAGTTTGGCCTGGCTGAGCGCTGCAGAAACCTGTTCTGGCGAGTATCCCTCACCTCGGAGGCGACTGATCAGCTGAACAGAGGATGAGTCATCGGCCAATCCTTCGAGTCGATCAAGGAGCGTCTGCCCCTCGCGGCTCAGCAAAAACTCAATGTCTGTTTGGTGCACCGAGCCAGCGTACCGCGCATGCATTATGTCCCGCTGTGACGCATCGAGTTGGCACTCGTCTTGCGTGAGTGCCAATCAAGTCCTACACTCGAATTAGCACTCTCATAGAGAGGGTGCTAACTCCTGTCTTTAGTTCTAAGAAAGAGGTCAACTGTGTCGGTCTCCATTAAGCCGCTCGAGGATCGCATCGTTATCAAGCAGGTCGAGGCAGAGCAGACGACTGCTTCTGGTCTGGTCATTCCTGATACCGCCAAAGAAAAGCCCCAAGAGGGTGAAGTAGTTGCTGTAGGCCCCGGCCGCATCGACGACAACGGAAACCGCGTTCCGCTTGACATCGCCGTAGGCGACAAGGTTATCTACTCCAAGTACGGCGGAACCGAGGTGAAGTACTCAGGCGAGGACTTCCTCGTTCTCTCGGCCCGCGACGTTCTCGCGGTTGTCGTTCGCTAAGATTAGTTCTAGTGATGAGGCTCGGATGGTGACATCCGAGCCTCACCTGTTTTAACCCGTTGCACCCTCCGGCAAAACGGCCCATGTGCCAAACGAAGAAAAGAAGAAGTGACTCAGCGATCCGGTCTGATCTATGCCGTTAGTGCATATCTCCTGTGGGGCGTTTTGCCTCTCTACTTTCTTGCTATCAGCGCTGCTGATCCGTTTGAGATTGTGCCATGGCGGGTCATTTTCTCGCTTGGATTCTGCGCAATCCTGCTGACTATTACCCGAACCTGGACCCAGGTCTTTATGGTGTTCCGGTCACCGCGCACGCTCGGTCTCATGGCAATTGCCGGCATCCTTGTCTATATCAACTGGCAGGTATACGTCTACGCTGCCCTGAGCGGGCACGTTGTTGAGGCGAGCTTTGGCTATTTCATTAACCCAATCGTCACGGTGCTCCTTGCCGTTGTGCTGCTGAAAGAGACCCTCACGCGGCTGCAGTGGATTGCGATTGGTATTTCGTTTATAGCGGTCATCGTGCTCACGGTCACCTACGGAAAACTGCCCTGGATTTCGATTGCCCTCGCGGTGTCTTTCGCGCTGTACGGACTTGTCAAAAAGAAAGCCGGCATCAAAGTTGGCGCTGTTGCAGGGCTCACCGTTGAGACCACGCTGCTGACCCCCATCGCCATTATTCAGCTCATCATCGTGAGCAACACTGTTGGCCTGTCCATCCTTAACTTGTCGGCAACACACACCTGGCTGCTGATTGGTGCCGGCGCGGTCACCGCTGTTCCGCTCCTCTTCTTTGCCGCCGGTGCCCGCCGCATCTCGCTCACCCAGATGGGGCTTACCCAGTTCCTCGGGCCGATTCTTCAGTTCATTATTGGGGTATACGTGCTTCATGAGGACATGCCGCTTTCGCGTTGGATCGGGTTTGGCCTTGTCTGGTTGGCCGTAATCGTCATTATTATTGATATGGTTTTGACCGGTCGGCAACAGCGGGCCGCAAACATCACCGTTGCGCCAAGCTAGGGCAGCATCGGCCGCTCCGCTTACCTACAGGAGAACACCGTGACAGCTGCCAAGCGTGCCGGATTTGTCGTTACCGCAGTCCTTGGCGTTTCGCTGTTGGCCGGATGCGCCGACATGCCGGTGCCCGCTGCCGAACAGACATCCGCTCCATCTCCGTCCGGCGACCGCGTTCTTGTGATCGGGCACCTTGCCGACCCTGCAACCGCCGCGGCGACAGCTGCCGGATCAGAACTTGCACTCGCCGACATTCGCTTATCGGGAGCGGCTCAGCCCGTTGACAGTGTTCGCCTTGAGCACAGGGGCGCCCTGCCGACTGCCACCGTGGTTGACGAACTGGCCTATTTTTCTTCTCTCCCGGCCGACGTGGTGATTTCGACCCCGCAGATCGTTGCCAAGCAGGCCGGTGAAGCGGCGGTTGTGCAACTTCCTGAGTCATCTGAAGCTCCCGAAGAAGCCTTCGTCCAGCGTCTCCGTACAATCGACCCGTCAGCAGCGGATGCCACCGGTGCCGCCGAGGCCTACGATGCGACCATCATCGTGGCTCTCGCCGCGCTTGCCGCGAACGACGACGGGGCGGCATCCCTTCGATCGACCTTCGCATCCGTTATTGACGGCGACGTTGTGTGCTCAAGCTACGGCGAGTGCGCCACAGCTCTTGCCGACAAGAAGACCGTTCGCTATCAAGCGCTGCGAAGCGGCTGGTCCGTGAGCGATGACGGGCAACTGAACGTCGCAGCAGCGAAAAACTGACCGGCGACGAGCAAAAGCGTCGTCTTGCACCTGCAAACTCACCGAGTAACACCATTGGGGAACATTTCGGGCCCCGAAGTCGTTTACGATTGATACACGACGCGAGCCATCGGCTACCGCGACGGCGAGATTTTTACATTCGACCGAAAGAGGTGTGATGGATCAGCACGATCCGTTTGGATTCACTGGACTTACCTACGACGACGTGCTGCTGCTTCCCGCACACACCGATGTCATCCCGAGCGAGGCGAACACCTCGTCTCGCATCAGCAAGCGCATAACCGTCGCAACTCCGTTGCTGTCGGCTGCGATGGATACCGTGACCGAGTCGCGAATGGCCGTCGCTATGGCGCGCCAGGGCGGCATCGGCATCCTGCACCGCAACCTCTCGATTCAGGATCAGGCCGAGCAGGTCGACCGCGTCAAGCGCAGCGAGTCAGGCATGATCACCAACCCGGTGACCACGACGCCAGACGCCACGGTTGCCGAGGTTGACGCTATCTGTGGCGAGTACCGCGTGAGCGGTTTGCCCGTCGTGGATAACAAGGGTGTGCTGGTTGGCATCATCACCAACCGAGACATGCGTTTTGTTGACCCGGCAGAGAAGAAGACGGCGCGTGTTCGCGATGTTATGACGTCCGCCCCGCTCATCACTGGCCGCGTTGGCATTAGCGCTGAAGAAGCAATCCAGATCCTTGGCACGCACAAGATTGAGAAGCTTCCACTCGTTGACGCCGACGGCAAGCTTGGCGGCCTCATCACCGTCAAAGACTTCGACAAAACCGAGAAGTACCCAGACGCTACGAAGGATGACTCCGGTCGGCTTCGTGTTGGCGCCGCGATCGGATTCTTCGGTGATGCTTGGCAGCGCGCGACGACGCTGCTCGATGCTGGCGTAGACCTGCTGGTTGTGGACACTGCTAACGGCGACAGCCGCGGCGTGCTCGACATCATCTCGCGCATCAAGGCGGACCCGGCATTCGCTAACGTCGACGTCATCGGCGGAAACGTTGCAACCCGCGACGGCGCTCAGGCCATCATCGATTCTGGCGCCGATGGCGTTAAGGTTGGCGTCGGCCCAGGCTCCATCTGCACCACCCGCGTCATTGCAGGTGTTGGCGTGCCGCAGGTCACCGCCGTGTACCAGGCATCCCTCGCGGCTCGCCCGGCGGGTGTTCCGGTTATCGCCGACGGCGGTCTTCAGCACTCTGGCGACATCGCGAAGGCACTTGTTGCCGGTGCGGATGCCGTCATGATCGGTTCGCTGCTCGCCGGCACCGATGAGAGCCCGGGAGATCTCGTCTTTGTTGGTGGCAAGCAGTACAAGAGCTACCGCGGAATGGGCTCGCTTGGCGCGCTCCAGACCCGTGGCGAGCGCACCTCGTACTCGAAGGACCGCTACTTCCAAGCCGACGTGCCAAGCGACGAGAAGCTCATCCCTGAGGGCATCGAGGGCCAGGTTCCGTATCGCGGACCGGTCTCTGCGGTTGCGTACCAGCTCATGGGTGGTCTCCGTCAGTCGATGTTCTACGTTGGTGCTCGCACCATCGAAGACCTCAAGACGCGTGGCAAGTTTGTGCGCATCACCTCGGCTGGGCTCAAAGAGTCGCACCCGCACGACGTACAGATCGTGGTTGAGGCACCAAACTACCGCAACTAATTCCCAAGCTCGTGGGGCGCATTCGTGCTCGTGGGGTGCGAAATAACGCGCCCCACGAGCACGAATGCGCCCCACGAGTGCGTTAACGGGGCACTCCGGCTCGCTGCAGGCGCGCAATGAGCGTTGCTGGCGAAGTAACGCACGACCAGTCCCAGCGAACTACGTTGCGAACGTGTGGCAGTGCCGATAAGCGGTTTTCTCGACGTCGCTCGTCTACGACGACAGACGTCGCTGAGCGGCCATGCGTGTACTCGGGGTCGACATATTTGACATGTCCATCGAACTCGCCAATAACTCCCTCGTCTGGCCACCAGAAGTCTGCAAGCCCGATAAGCCCATCAGTATCATGGAACCGCTGCTGGAGCACAGGGGCCTTGAATCCAGCAATTTCCATGATTGCCCTGCTTGCGGATTCTCCGACAGACTCGCTCAGCTCGGTCCCCAAGCCAATTGCTTTGTACGCCTGATGCCTTCCATACCTTGGCCGCAGTTCGCTGAGTAGCTGTTTCATATCTTCTTTTGCCCCTTCTGTGTTGCGAGCGAGCAACCAATCTACGGCGCACACTGCATTGATAAACGTCTCTGTTCTCGCCAAATCCACAACCGTTCGAAGCGTAGAAGTGACGATCATGTTGTACGCAGTAGTGGTTTCGACAGGATGCGCACCGCATCGATGGGTTGAGATATTGCGCGTGCTTTGATCTTTTTCTGACGCACGGGTGTACCGATGAATGCGGGTTGGCCATGGCCCGACGAGGGGGATGCCAAGCGCAGCTGCTGCAGACCTGTGGCTAAACACGGTGTCGGGAAATCGTATGTGGTGGCTGATGACGCGAAGGAGGTGCTGCTCGTGCAGATGTAGCCCGGCCCATTCGGTTTCTGCAAGATAACTTCCCACGTGTACCCGAACGTCGGCTGCGTTTTTTCGTTCGCTGGTGAGGAGCCCTCGCGCCATAATTTCGTGTTCCATGCGACAACACTGCGCGAATTCAGCACGGCGGGCCGGCCGTCACGCAGCAACATGAATAACTAAACCCGACCCCGCTCTGTGGACAACTTGCTCGTGGGGCGCATTCTCGCTCGTGGGGTGCGAAATAACGCGCCCCACGAGCAAAAATGCACCCCGCGAGAGTGACATCGGGAGCACAGGGTAGGGTAGAAGCGTGAGTAACGAGATAGAGATCGGCCGCGCCAAGCGCGCCCGCCAGGTCTACGGCTTTGACGACATCGCGATTGTTCCTAATCGCCGCACGCGCGACCCCGAGGTGGTTTCTACCGCCTGGAGCATTGACGCGTTCCGTTTTGACACCCCGTTCATCGCGGCGCCGATGGACTCGGTTGTCTCTCCGCAGACGGCCATCGCCATCGGTAATCTTGGCGGCCTTGGTGTGCTCAATCTTGAGGGCCTGTGGACTCGCTACGAAGATCCAGAGCCGCTCCTCGAAGAGATTCGTGGCATTGCGCCGCACTCCGCAACCAAGCGCATGCGCGAGATTTACTCGGAGCCAATCAAACCAGAGCTGGTCACCGCCCGCCTTGCCGAGATTCGCGAAGCTGGGGTTCCTGTTGCTGGTGCCCTCTCGCCGCACCGCACCCAAGAACTGTACGAGACGGTTGTTGCCGCCGGAGTTGACCTGTTTGTGATCCGCGGCAACACGGTTTCGGCCGAGCACGTCTCCGACGAGTCCAAGGCGCCGCTTAACCTCAAGAAGTTCATTTATGAGCTGGATGTCCCCGTCATCGTTGGTGGCGCGGCAACCTACACCTCTGCCCTCCACCTCATGCGCACTGGTGCTGCCGGCGTGCTTGTTGGCTTTGGCGGGGGAGCAAGCTCGACAACGCGTGCGACGCTTGGCATCCACGCCCCAATGGCTACGGCTGTTGCGGATGTTGCTGGTGCCCGCCGCGACTACATGGATGAGTCTGGCGGACGCTACGTGCACGTCATCGCTGATGGCGGCCTTGGCAGCTCGGGCGACATCGTGAAGGCCATCGCCTGCGGTGCCGATGCCGTGATGCTCGGCACCGTCCTTGCCCGCGCAACCGACGCACCTGGTGGCGGCTGGCACTGGGGGCAGGAGGCCTACCACGACGACCTTCCTCGCGGCGGACGCATGCACGTCGGAACGGTTGCTCCTTTCTCAGAGCTCCTGTACGGCCCCGCAAACGTTGCGGACGGCACGGCGAACCTGCACGGCGCGCTCCGTCGTTCAATGGCCACCACCGGCTACAGCGATCTGAAAGAATTCCAGCGGGTCGACATGGTCGTTCGCCCGCACTCGGCTCAGTAGGTCGCGTTGCCGGGCGGCTCGGGAAACCGGTCCGCTCAGCACAAAGCGTGAGGCGTCGATGTGCCGGGCTTGCCTCTCAAGGGAGCGCGGTAAGATTGTGGGTATTGCCCCCAAGAAACCGAGCAGGGAGTTAAACCATGGTTGACGTACGGCGGGTCAAGCTTCCGGGCGTAGGCGTCTTGCACACGTTTGTGACTGATGACGGCGGAAAAGTAGGCGTTATCGCTCACCGCTCTGGCCACAGCGACCTCATTACGTTCGCCGACGAAGAAGACGATGCCGAATCAAGCAAAGTCTCGCTTCGCCTGAGCGAGGATGAGGCACACACGCTTGCCGAGCTCCTTGGCGGCACCCAGATTACCGAGTCGCTTTCGGCTCTCGATCAGATCCCTGGTCTCAGCATCGACTGGTTCACTGTCGACTATGAGGACCACATTGCAGGGCAGCCGCTTGGCTCTCCTGCCGACAGGGGCATTGTTGGGTTGACGGTTGTTGCGGTTGTGCGCGGCGAATCCGCGAACCCTGCTCCTTCCCAAGATTTCCGTGTGTTTCCCGGGGATACCCTCGTTGTGGCGGGCAGTCCCGAAAAGGTTGCCAAGGCGTTTAACTTCTTCCGTACGGGAGAGCTGATCGCGAAGCCGAAGACGGGGGCCGTTGGTGTTCCGCCAGGCTGAGATGCACGTCGGCCCTGACCTCATCAACGTGGGCCTGATCTTTGTGCTTGCCTACGTGCTTGGTCGACTTGGCAAGCGAATCGGCCTGCCATCAATTCCGATTTATATGCTGGTTGGACTGCTGTCGAGCCCGTTCTTCCCGTGGTTCCCGCTCGATTTTGCCTCAGAGAATATCAGCCTCCTTGCGGTCATGGGGCTTGTCCTGCTGCTGTTCAGCCTTGGGCTTGAGTTTGATCAAGACGAGTTCTTCGGCAATGCTGGCAAGCTGCTGATCTCCGGCGGAAGCTACATCCTCATCAACATGGGGGTTGGGCTTGTTTTTGGCTTCATGGTTGGTTGGGGTACCCGTGAGGCCCTCATCATTGCTGGAATGACGGCAACCTCGTCGAGCGCCATTGTGACGAAGATGCTCATCGAGACGAACCGCTTGGCGAACCGCGAAACCCCGATGATCCTTGGGGTCACGGTCGTTGAAGACATTTTCCTCGCGATTTACCTTGCGATTGTTGGCGTCGTGTTAAGCGGCGAGTCCGAGGTATGGAGCGTGATCGGCAAGCTTGGCATCGCGTTTACGTTCCTTGTGGTCATGTTTACGATCGCCAGATTCGGCGGCAAATTTGTCTCCAAAATCTTCAAAACCAAGGACGATGAGCTGTTCACCGTCCTGTTTATCGGGTTAGCATTTGCCTTCGGCGGCATCGGCGAGGTGCTTGGCGTGACCGACGCTATCGGTGCTTTCCTCATCGGACTTGTCGTCGGCGCCACAAAGTATCACGCGAAGGTCGAGCAGATTGCGACCCCGCTTCGCGATGTGTTTGGTGCCTTCTTCTTTGTAAACTTCGGTTTGACACTCAACCCGACTCAGTTTGGGTCGGTTCTTTTGCCTGTTGGTATAGCGGTGCTCATGACGCTCATCCTCAACTTTGGAGCCGGACAATTTGTTGCTTGGCTCAACGGGTTTGGTCGGCGCGAGGGCTTCTACACAACGGTGATCTTGCAGAACCGCGGCGAGTTTGCGCTCATCTTGGCCACCCTGTCGCTGAGCGCTGGCCTTGACTCTCGCATCCAGCCGTTCGCCGGTTTGTATGTGCTGATCATGGCAGTACTCGGTCCGATTATTGTGGTCTACTCTGCGCCAATCTTTGGATTCCTGTTCCCCGGCGAACGACGTCGGAAGAGTAAGAAGCGTGCACGCGCTCGTATGATCGCGGCTGAAATTGATCTTGTGGATGCCGCAACCGGCGCCTCAGACTCTGCGGCAATCCGTGAGGCAATGGAACGGATGACACACGCGTCTGCCGAAGACGAGACTCATATTCCTCGCGAGCGAGGCTTCGACTCGACTGATGAGCTTCCATTTGAGCCCATGCGGCCAACCGACCCCGGATTGCCGCTCACCCATGACGCGCATCCACAGACCAGCACGAATCCCCCAGAGGCTCAGCAAGAGAACGATGACCCTCACCCGACTCGAGAGCGAGAGCCAGATTATTAGTACGCCGTCGTCTGACGATACGCAGACCACCCGCAAACGCACCGCTTCCAACCTGCCGGGCGCACCCACGATTGGGCAGGTTCTTGTCCGTCCGAGGTGGATCGGCGCGTTGCTGCTTGCTGTCGCCGTCGCTGGCGGATTTGCGTGGCTCGCGAACTGGCAGCTCGAATCTGCCCTCATGAATCAGTCCATTGAACAGCAGGATTCTGAGGCAATCGTTCCCCTCGAATCCGTTTCTCAGCCGGGTAGTCCGGTTGGCGAGGATGCCGGGGGTCGCGTCGTGACCGTCGAGGGCACGTTTGCCCCCGAAGACTTTGGCGTTGTTGGTAACCGGGTCAACGGCGAGGAGAACGGGTACTGGGTAGTAGGTCACCTCATCACTTCGGCTGCCGAGCCCGCAAACCTCGCGGTGGCTCTTGGCTGGACCGCGACGGAAGACGAGGCAAAGGCTGCGGTTATTGATGCTGCCGCCGCCACGACTGCTGCGTCTGTGCCAACCAAGATTGAGGGTCGATACCAACCGCCTGAGGGTCCTGCCGTTCCAGATACAACGGACAACCCGCTTGTTGTCCGCTCCCTGTCACCAGCCCAGCAAGCAAACCTCTGGCATGAGGTCGACGGCAATGTGTTTAACGGCTTCCTTGTGGCTCATGAGCCGCTTGAGGGTACGGATGCCATCGACTCGGTTCCGCCCCTGCCAGCACAATCCGTCAACTGGCTCAACGCCTTTTACGCAATCGAGTGGGTTGTGTTTGCCGGCTTCGCCTTCTACTTCTGGTATCGCCTCGGGCGAGACGCCTGGGAGCGAGAAATTGATGAGCTTGAGCAGGCAGCTGCCGACGCATCTCGCTCGCAGACTGAGCCGGTAGACTAGTCGCCATGGCTTTAGAACCCCGCCCGAGCGATTACCCGCGTATTCGCAAGGCTCTGACCTTCTACAAGGTCACCTCGGTGATCACCGGAGTTATGCTCCTCCTGCTGTGCGCCGAGATGTTGCTCAAATACGTGATGCACTACGAGATTTTTGCGTTTGGACCAAACGGCATTCTCACGCTTGAACACCTTGAGATGACCGCTGATGGCTCGCTTGAGAACAGCATGACAAGCGGTGTCAACGTGTCAACCGGCATTCTCATCGCCCACGGCTGGTTCTACGTGCTCTACCTGTTTGGTGACTTCCGGTTGTGGAGCCTCATGCGCTGGCCATTTACCAAGTTCTTGCTGATCGCTGCCGGCGGCGTTGTGCCGTTCCTCTCGTTCGTGATGGAGGTTCGTGTGGCCCGTGAGGTCACCGCCTTCCTCGACGAGAAGGAGGGCGCACTCGCGACTACGCCTGACAACGCTGCAGCAGCAGAAAAACAGACCACCCCCGATACCGCTCCGACTACTTCCGTGGAGGAAACCCATTAACACTCAACCCGCCGCCGGGCCACGCCCGGTTCTCGTCGTTGACTTTGGCGCGCAGTACGCTCAGCTCATTGCGCGACGCGTGCGCGAGGCAAACGTCTACTCAGAGATCGTGCCTCACACCATCACCGCAGCTGAGGTTGCGGCCAAGAATCCGCTCGGCCTTGTGCTGAGCGGAGGCCCGTCAAGCGTTTATGCTGAGGGCGCCCCTTCTCTTGACCCAGAGGTCTTTAACCTCGGCGTTCCTGTTCTCGGAATTTGCTACGGTTTCCAGATCATGGCCCGCACGCTCGGGGGCACCGTTTCCCACACCGGTGAGCGCGAGTATGGCGCTACCGACGCAACGATTAGCCACGCCAACGTTCTCGTTGACGAGCTGCCAACCGCGCAGAACGTCTGGATGAGCCACGGCGATTCGGTTTCAGAAGCGCCAGCAGGTTTCACCGTGCTCGCAAGCACGGCATCCACGCCTGTGGCTGCCTTTGCTCACGATGAAAAGCGGCTCTACGGCGTGCAGTGGCACCCTGAGGTCAAGCACTCTGACTACGGTCAGAAGCTGCTTGAGAACTTCCTGCACCGCGCGGCTGGGATCCCAAACGACTGGAATCCCGACAACGTCATCGCCGACCAGGTTGCTTCCATTCAGGCGCAGGTTGGTTCAGGCAAGGTCATCTGTGGCCTCTCTGGTGGCGTTGACTCGGCAGTTGCCGCAGCGCTTGTGCACAAAGCTGTCGGCGACCAGCTCGTGTGTGTCTTTGTTGACCACGG
Source organism: Lysinibacter cavernae (assembly GCF_011758565.1). Classification (GTDB taxonomy): domain Bacteria; phylum Actinomycetota; class Actinomycetes; order Actinomycetales; family Microbacteriaceae; genus Lysinibacter; species Lysinibacter cavernae. The sequence goes on along the minus strand of NZ_JAAMOX010000001.1, from coordinate 1,979,207 downwards.
ATTGCTTCGCCAGGACGAGCGCCGCCAGGTTGAGGAAGACTACGTCACCGCAACCGGCGTTCGTCTCGTGACAGTGGATGCTCGTGAGCAGTTCCTCACCGCCCTCGCTGGGGTTACCGACCCAGAGACAAAGCGCAAGATCATTGGCCGCGAGTTCATCCGCACGTTTGAGAAGGCCCAGGCCGATCTCATCGCCGAAGCTAAGGCCGAGGATGGCGACCCCATCAAGTTCCTTGTGCAGGGCACCCTGTATCCCGACGTTGTTGAGTCGGGCGGCGGAAGCGGCACGGCCAACATCAAGAGCCACCACAATGTTGGCGGGCTGCCGGAAGACCTCAACTTCGAACTCGTTGAGCCGCTCCGCACACTGTTCAAGGACGAGGTCCGCGCGATTGGCCGCGAGCTTGGTCTGCCAGAAGTTATTGTTGGTCGGCAGCCGTTCCCCGGACCGGGCCTTGGTATTCGCATCGTTGGTGAGGTCACCGCCGAGCGCCTTGAGCTGCTCCGCGCTGCTGACGCGATCGCTCGTGAAGAACTCACGGCAGCTGGACTCGACAACGAGATCTGGCAGTGCCCTGTTGTGCTTCTCGCCGACGTCCGCTCTGTTGGTGTGCAGGGCGATGGCCGCACCTACGGACACCCAATCGTGCTTCGTCCCGTTTCGTCGGAAGACGCGATGACGGCCGACTGGACCCGCCTTCCCTACGACGTGCTCGCACGTATCTCAAACCGCATCACGAACCAGGTGCCAGGGGTGAACCGAGTTGTGCTCGACGTCACCTCGAAGCCGCCGGGAACGATCGAATGGGAGTAACTCCCTGAACGAAAAGGCCCCTGCTCGCGCTGCGAGTAGGGGCCTTTTTGTTGTGATCGCCGTGTCAAACGGCTACCTCAAAATGGTATAGCCAAGCAGTCCCAACACAAACACTGCGGCGACACCGAGGACCGCCAAAACCGTGAAGGTCGTTCCAATGATGATGCCCCAGTGCGCTAGCGCCCAGCCACGTTCTCCGGTTGCCCGAATTTTGCTCTTTGCAATGAGGCCAAAGACGATTCCAAGCCATCCGAGGCAGAAGATAATGGCCAGAACGGCGTACACGTTCATGGGCGCATCCGGACGTACCTGGGGTCGCCCTTTGCTGGTCTGAACCTGTTGCTGACCGGTAAACGGTACCGTATGCGGCTGGTTGAGCAGTTTCTCGAAGCTCGGTAGCTGCGAGTTCCCGGTGTCCGGCACTCCAGCCCTGCGAGGCCCATCGTGGGGTACTGAGGGGAATCGTGTGGTCTCAGGGCCTACAACCGGATATGTACCCGCAGACGGCCCGTTCCCAGCCGGTGGAACAGCTTCGAATCTGGTGGTCGCCGGCGGCGCAGCTGCGGGGCCAGCGGATGGAAGCTGGTGCTCTGCGGCGGCGGCCGGAGCGTGCGGCTGAATGGCAGCAGGGAGAACGGGTGATACAGGCTGAGCGGAGTGGTCAGTATTTGCGGCCAAGTTCTTGGGACGTGCCCGCTCTTCTTCGCGGGCGTGATGCGCTCGTGCACGTTCTTCAACGCGGGCCAGGTGCGCTGCTGCATGGGCGGCATGATGTGCTTCGGCCTCGGCATGGCGCTGCGCCGGAGGCACTACTGCGACCTCTGTTGGAACAGGGGTGAGCGGGAGCCCGTACTCGGTAAGCCAATCGAGCAGGCCAGGGTAAACGTTTGGGTGGGCCTCGATTTGAGGCCGTAGGTGTGGATGGTCGTAAGCGATATCCGCTAGGGCCTCGGCCGGTGTGGCCGGGTCGGCAAGTTGTTTGCGCGCGTGGTGATCTGTGGCATCCACGAGAGGCTCCTTTGTAGCATGTGGCTAGTGATAACCACATGCTACAGCGGAGTCTTAGTTGTTGCCTCGCATGATCGCAATGAGGCGCAGGAACTCAACGTAGAGCCAGATGATGGTGACCATCAGGCCGAAGGCCGCGGTCCATCCGTATACGCGTGGCGCGCGGGCCTCAACGCCGTTCTTCACAAACTCGAAGTCCATGACGAGCGAGTAGCTTGCCATGAGAATCGCGAGGATTCCGATGACAACGCCGAGCGGGATTCCGGCAATGGTGATGTCGCGAGCACCAAACATGGTGTCAAAGCCGGGAACCTGGAACATGCTCAGCGCAAAGTTGAGCAGTGAGAAAACGAGGTAACCGCTTGCCGCGATGATGAAGATCTTGGTCATCTTTGGCGAGGTGCGTACCTTGCCGCTGCGGAAGAGCAGCAGAACAACGGCGAAGACCGAGAGCGTTGCAAGAACGGCCTGCGTAACGATGCCGTCCCACATGCTTTCGAAAACGTAGGAGATGCCTCCAATAAAGAGGCCCTGCACTGCCGCGTACGCGATGTAGAGCGGAACCGAAGGCTTGCGCTTGAACGATGCCCACAGCCCGAGCCCGAGGCCCACGATTGCTGCTGGGAACGCGACGTCGGGGAAGGTCCATCCAACGACGGCAGTTGCCACGAGAATGATGAAGAGCCCCGCGGTCTTTGCGAGGGTGTCTTCGTAGGTCATTGGGTCGTCGCTGCCCGCAATTTGCGGCGCCTGTGGCGAGGTTTGCTGTGGCTGGTCAATGCCCGGACGGTTGGGGGTTGCCGAGGGCTGCGAGTAGATGCGGTTCAGCTCATCCGCACTCAGGGTACGGTTTGCGGTTCCGTTGAGCGCGGGATTGCGCGAGAGGGCCGGGTTGTCGAGCGCCATGTGGTGTTCTCGTTCTCTTTCAATTGGGGACGGGAAACGTATTGCGTCTATCGTAGTCGAACTCGTCGGGAATCCGCTGTGTGTATGGCATTGCGGGTCTTCGCTCGGCTGTAAACCCCGCGTTCACCCTGCAGTGTTAGTGTGGCCCCGTGATTGAGTCTTCGAGTATGCCTCTGCCTGCGCCCCATCTCCCAGCAACGCGTCCACTGATCATCGGGCATCGAGGGGCCAGCGGCTATCGGCCGGAGCACACCAGAGAGGCTTATGAGCTGGCCATCGAACAGGGTGCGGATGCGCTCGAGCCTGACCTCGTGGCGACTCGTGATGGGGTGCTCGTTATCCGGCATGAGAACGAGATCTCGACGACCACCAATGTGTCCGAGCATCCAGAGTTTGAGTCGCGCCGCACGACAAAAACGATTGACGGTGTTGAGTTTGATGGCTGGTTTACCGAGGACTTTACCTGGGCCGAACTTTCTACGTTGCGGGCTCGCGAACGCCTGGGGGATCGTCGACCGCAGAGCGCGGCTTATAACGATCAGTTCCCAATCCTTCGATTCACCGATCTCCTCGGTCTCCTGGATGCGGCCGCCTCACGAGGTAAGCCCATCATCCTGGTCGCCGAGATAAAGCACGCCTCATATTTTGAGGCAGAGGGGCTTTCACTTGATGCGTTGTTTGCCGATGAGCTTGCCCGCTGTGGATGGGCAGACCCCAGAAAGCAAGCAGATCTGTTGGTCGTAGAATCCTTCGAGCGGCGTGTGCTGACTCAAATTCGGCGGCGAGGCATTGGCGGCAAGCTTGTCTATCTTGTTGAGGATTCCGGCGCTCCAGCCGACGAAGTCGCCTTCCTCGGTCAGAATGCGTTGCCGTACGCCTCCTCGTTGACCGAGGACGGCCTCGCTGGCCTTGCCCGTGGGACTGCAACGCATGTGCCGGTTCAGGGGGTGAGCGTACCAAAGCGTTTGCTGATCGGTGACCGAGGACCTGTTATGTTAGATCGTCACGTTATCGACCGCGTGCACGACCACGGCCTTGAACTGTATACCTGGACGTTGCGACCAGAGAACGCATTTTTGCATCGCGGGTTCAGGTCAGCCGCTGGAAAAAACGATTACGGCGATTGGGAACAAGAGTTTGAGCTACTCATGCGTTCGGGCGTCGACGGGGTGTTCTGCGACCATCCCGATCTGGCTGTTCGAGTGCTGGGCTCGAACTCCCGAGCGAGTGTCAGCCCCTCACCGTAGACTGGAGGCACAATGACTCTGCCTCCCTTGTTCGAAGAATCCGCCTCAGACGACTTCACAGCAGGTCTCAACCCTGGGCAAAAGCGTGCTGTTGAGTACCGTGGCCCTGCCCTGCTCATTGTGGCCGGCGCCGGTTCTGGCAAAACTCGGGTGCTGACGCATCGCATCGCGAGCCTCATTCAGTCGCGTGAAGCCTGGCCGAGCCAAATCCTTGCCATCACCTTCACCAATAAGGCCGCTGCCGAAATGCGCGAGCGTGTTGAACAGCTTCTTGGGCAGGCTTCAGAGGGAATGTGGATCTCAACCTTCCACTCTGCGTGCGTTCGCATTCTTCGTCGCGAGGCCGAACGATTTGGATACCTCAAGAGTTTCACCATCTACGATTCCGCCGACTCGCGTGCGCTCATTAAGCGCATCATCAAAGGCCTTGACCTTGACCACTTGGGTCTTACCCCCGCCGGTGTTGCAAGCAGAATCTCGGGGCTCAAGAATGAGCTCACCGATGTTGACGCCTTCGCTCGCACTGCCAACCTCTCAGATCCCCGAGACCAGGCGTTCCTTGAGGTGTTCCGTAAATACACCCAAGAGCTTAACCGCGCGCACGCTTTTGACTTCGACGATCTCATTGGCCAGGTTGTGTACCTATTCAGGTCATTCCCCGAAATTGCGGCACTGTATCAGCGCCGATTTCGTCATATTCTTGTTGACGAATACCAAGACACCAACCACGCTCAATACGCGCTTATTCGTGAACTCACACGGCCTGTTTCGCCTGAGGTAGTCGCCGCTGCGGCATTTGAATATGCCCCGAGAGACATAGCTGCAGACGGCTCGATTCCCGGCGCGAGTCTCACCGTCGTTGGCGACTCCGACCAGTCTATTTATGCGTTCCGCGGTGCGGATATCCGCAACATCGTTGAGTTTGAAAAGGACTACCCAGGCGCCGAGGTTGTCCTGCTTGAGCAGAACTATCGGTCAACGCAAAACATCCTGAGTGCTGCCAACGCGGTCATCTCAAATAACTTCGATCGCAAAGAGAAAAAGCTCTGGACCGCCATCGGCGAGGGCGAAAAAATCACTGGGTTCACTGGTTACTCTGGGCATGACGAGGCGAGATTCATCGCCGACGAAATCAACGAGCTGCACAATAAGGGCTTCGGCTATCGTGACATGGCGGTGTTCTACCGCACCAACGCGCAGACGCGCGCGCTCGAAGAGATTTTCATCCGCGAGGGCATCCCCTATCGTGTGCTCGGCGGAACGAAGTTCTACGAACGCGCCGAAATTAAGGATGCGATCGCCTACCTCATCACGGTGGCTAACCCGTACGACGAGTACGCGCTGCGTCGCATCCTCAACGCCCCAAAGCGGGGCATCGGGCCGATGACCGAGGCTCAGCTCTCCGGTTTTGCCGAAGACCAGCAGGTTTCGTTCCGCGATGCCATGCGCCGCGCGGGCGAGCTCGGCTTTGGGCCAAAGGTCCGCACGGCCATCCTCAACCTCTCAGGAATCTTGGACCACGCCACAAGCATGGCGCTTTCGGGCGAGGTTGTTGATGACGACCGTGACGACCTCAACCCAGACCCGGCGGCGGCCCCACCTGCGCAAGACGCAAACGTCAAGGTCACGCCGGTCAGCGACATCCTCGATTACCTCATGAAGCAGACCGGCTACCTCGAGCTACTGCGCAACAGCAAAGATCCGCAAGACGAGGCCCGTGCCGAGAACATTGACGAATTGCTGGCGGTCACCAAAGAATTTAGCCGCAATAACCCAACCGGCACGCTCGTTGACTTCCTCACCGAGGTCTCTCTGGTAGCAGCTGCCGACGACCTCGATTCGACGAGCGGGACGGTGTCGCTCATGACGCTGCACACGGCAAAGGGGCTCGAATACCGGGCTGTATTTATCACCGGCGTTGAAGAGGGCCTGCTTCCGCACCAGATGTCGGCCGACGAGGCCGGCGGCCCATCCGAAGAACGACGACTGTTCTACGTTGGCATCACCCGTGCCCGCGAAAAGCTGTACCTCTCACTTGCGATGACTCGCTCTCAGTACGGCGAAGTGTCGGTTGCCATGCCAAGCCGGTTCCTGCAAGAGATTCCTGCGGACCTCATCGCCTGGCGCCAGTCGCCCGGCATGGTGACCAGTCGCGGAGGCACCCAACCGCGCGCGCTTAACGCGCAGCGTGGTGGCCAGGGTTCGGGCTTTGGCGGTTCAAACAGTTACGCGCGTCGCAGCACCGAGCCCACGTCCTCCGTTGGTTTTGGCGCTGGCGGAGGCTCGTCTGCCGCTGTCTCAGAGCCGGCATCCGGAAACATGCGCAGCAGCCTTGATAAGTGGCGTGAAGCGAAAAAGGCTCGCGCTGCCGCAGCCCGCGGTGAGCTTCCCGGTGAATCCTCAACGGCATCCTTGTTCCCCAACACGATTACGGGGCAGGTCCGTGATAATGGCGATCTTGAACTGCAGCGGGGCGACCGTATCCGGCACACCGACTTTGGTGAGGGCCGCGTCGACGACGTTACCGGCGTTGGCACAAAGCGAATTGCTCATGTCACCTTCGATCAGGTTGGCAACAAAAAGCTACTTATCAAGATCGCGCCGATCGAGAAGCTTGACGACTCCGAAACCGAGTGATCCGTCCGCATTCCCTCATCTCTCGCAGTATCCAGATGCCTGTTGGCCTTGAAGAGCTTGCCGGCTCTCGGCTGGCCAGAGGCACCTTCCCAACCTCTCCAGATAGGCTGAAGTAATGACTCTTCGCGTTGACCAGTGCACCGACCGCGTCCTGTGGGACGAAGCGGTGAACCTCCACGACGGCAACCCGCTGCAGCTTTGGGGCTGGGGACAGACCAAAGCGGAGCATAACTGGACGGTCGAACGTCTTCTCGTGCACGATGGTGACGAACTCATTGGTTCGGCCCAGGTGCTCTTCCGCTCGCTTCCTTGGCCACTCCGTTCGTTGGCTTACATCGCCCGTGGTCCGCAAACAATTCCGGGCCGTTCGTCCGATGTCTTGGCACAGGTTGAGTCGTTCGTTCGCTCTCGAGGCGCTGTTGTGCTCAGTATCGAACCCGATTGGGATGCAGATTCCGAGCCAGCGACCCGCCTCGTGGCCGACGGCTGGCGATTTACCGATAACACCATTCTCATCCCGCGCACGCTGATCCTCGATCTCAACAAATCCGAGGACGAATTACAAGCGGCTATGTCGAAGAAGACTCGACAGTACATTCGGAAGTCGGCAAAAGAGGCGCTTGAATTTCGCAGGGTGACGCGCGACGAGCTTGGCAAATGTCTTGCAGTCTATCGCCAGACCGCGGAGCGTGCACATTTCGGCATCCACGTTGACGAGTACTACTTCGACGTTTTCGATAATCTTGGGGATGCTTCTCCCGTGTTTGCAGCGTTCCAGGGCGAATCTGTTGTTGCCTTCCTGTGGCTCGCGGCGAGTGATTCGACCGCGTTTGAGTTGTACGGCGGCATGAACGACGACGGTCAGCGCTTAAAAGCAAACTACAACCTGAAGTGGACCGCGATTACGGCGATGAAGCAGCAGGGAATTACTCGCTACGACTTCAACGGCCTGCTCAACGACGGTGTCTCGCAGTTCAAATTCGGTTTTGCCGACCACGAGAACATGTTGGCTGGTACGTGGGATAAGCCTCTCAACGGTTGGTATGGCTTCTACTCGAAGGCACTCCCGTTCGCCCGCCGCACACTGAGCAAGCTGCGCGGTCTCCTCAAAGGCAAATAACCGCCGCGTTTTTGCGAGGGTTGCCCGAAGCGCTCAACTTTGCAGTTAGAGTGGTTTCGTTTCGCCGGTGTCGCGTCGACGTCGAATGAGCGCGTAGCCGAGCAACAGAAGGCCAAGGCCGATTGTGACAAAGCTGGTGACGGATTGCCCCGTGAGAGTAAGTCCTTGGCCTCCATCACGGTCTGCACCGGGCGGATTTGTGCCAGGACGATCGCTCGGTGGCTGATGCTTCTGCGGGGGAGGATTTGTTTCGTCATCGATATCCGGCAACGTCGCCTCTGAGCTGAATCGGAAGTCCATGTTCGCCGAGAGTGATTGGTCGCTGTCGGATAGCGGACGAGACAGCTCTCCGGAAACGCTCACTGATTCATTCGGGTTGATTGTGGAAACCTTGACGGAGTGCCCCAAGGCCTCAGCGATCGGCAGGTTTGAGACAATTTCTCCGCTGTCGGACTTGAGCGTGAGGTACAGAGTCTCGTCGCTGTCGCTTTGCTCGACGCCGCGTATCTCGAGGAATATTGGAAGTTCGTAAGTGGATGTCACGTTTTGGGCGCTCATGCTCCAAGCCTCGGTTTTGCCGGGGAGCGGAGTGTCTAGCTGAGTGAGTTCTGGAGTCACTGCGAGCAGTTTGTCCGGAACTTCGGGCACCGAGTATGGCGCCGCGCGCTGCTGCGGCCGGGTTTCTTCTGTGGCAGGAACTGGAGCCGGATTGATTGTTGGCTCCGCTGTGGCTTGGGCTGACGCCGAAGCCGTTGGGGCAGGCTGCTCGAGCGCCGTTGACTGCTCGCCTTGCGAAGTGGCAATCATGACAATGCCCGCTGTGACGAGGGCCGCGCCGACACCGCCAATGAGCAGCTTCTGTGCAAGCAGCGACATCGCTGCGGCTTTGGCTGATGTTCCCCCGGAGATCATGGAAGTAGCGAGGAGTCCGCTTGCGCCGACCGGAGCCCAGATGATGATTGGGATGCGCTGGATGCTGGCCGCTTCATCTGTGAGTTCGGAGAGAACTCGGGTGCAACGCTCACACTGTTCAAGGTGAGCGTGGAGCTTGCGGCGGTGCGACTCAGGCGCCGACCCGAGAACGTATCGGGATAGCAGCTCGGAAGTGTCTTTGCATGCGGGATCTGAGGTCGACTCTGAATACAATTTCAGGTAATTTTCGCGGAAGGTCTGCTTCGCCCGGTGAAACCTCGTGCGCGTGTTGTTGACCTGGTAGCCGAGCGCGTCGGCCGTTTCTTGTGCCGAGCGCTGTTGGACCAGCAGCATCCAGACGATTTTCTGATCTATTGGCTGGAGCATCGTAAAGGCAGCCCCGACGAGCGTCTTTTCGAGCTTTTCCGTGGCCGTATCAATGAACGGAGTGGATACCTCAACGTAATCCTGTTCAACGGATACGGTTGGGGATTTGTCGTTCCAAATCTTGAAGAGCTGCCGTTTTGCGATAGTGAAGAGATAGCTTTTGGGATTCGTATGCGGTTCTTTACCCGCCAGCGATTGAGTGAGATAGATCTCGAAAGTTTGCGCGACAATGTCCTCGGCCTCGTCCCACGAAGCACCGAGTTTCTTGAGGTAGTTGCGCAACTCGGGAGATTCAGACAAAAAGAGCAGTTCAACTCTTGCGTATACGGAATCCCCTGAGCCCCTTGACTGCGCATTTAACGCTTTGGACTCTAACATATACGAAGAGTCTCACCCCGGTCGCAGGAATTTGTCAAGTCCAAAGGGAAATTGTGTGCAAATTATCCACAAAGGCTACATTTGGGGTGTTGTGTATTTCTGTGTGTCTAACTCCGTGGGTTGACAAGCGTCACTGCATCCGATGTTTTGTGTCATTTTCTCTTTGAATTGCACAATTTGAATGGAGCTTGGTGTACTGTGCAGATTGAGAAAGCACTAAGTGTTTGTTTGGGGAAATGAACACGCACGCTGCGGCACGCTTCAGTGGGATGAAGTCGCTCATGGAAGCAAGGAAAAAATCTTTTTACTTTCATGTAATGCTTGAAGCTTTCGGGGCACAAATGCAATGTGCACCGATTCTAGGGGTGCGTTCTGTTGGGGGGAACTTTTCCCGACAGTTGTGTCTGTTGCGCTCTGGCGCAGGAGGCACACTCACACAGCTACATACGAAAGGGATTTGGTCGTCATGACTGAAATTCAAACTAAGACCAAGGGTCGTAAGCGCGTTATTATCGCTGCTGGTGCTCTTCTGGGTATTGCAGCACTTGCGACGTCTGCTGCGTTTAACGACTTCGCGAACTTGAATCTTGGCGAAAACGGTATTGGTAATGACAGTGCCGGTGGTCCTGACAAGTCATTTAACATTCAGGTCGCGACGTTTGATGCGGTCACTGGTTTGCCTGTGACTGCGCCGGCTCCTGCTAACTATGTTTGGCAGGAAGCTGACAGCGTTGCCGGTGAGGATGTGCCAATTCCTGGTGCAGACACGCTCGTTCCTGGCGGCACCGTTACTACAAACATTCCTTACCGTAACTGGAGTAGTAGCTTCAAAGCTGCCGTAACTCTCGACCTGGTGGATCACTGGGATGCTTCGGAGCACCCTGTTGGCACGAAGCCAACGAGCGCCAGCGCTGACGCGGCTCTTCTTTACACCATCGTTCAGCACCCCGCTGTCGGAAGCCCAACGACGTTGGCAACGAACAAGAAGATGTCGGAGCTTACGCAGATGAACCTTGGTCTCCTCGACCTCGAGGAGCAGGGCAAGCTTGTTGTCACGATCAAGATGGTTGACCACGGTAGTGATGCCGCCAACGAGATCCTCAAGGATGTCATTGCCCACCCACAGGCACAGTTCAAGGGTGTTTCGGTTGCGCCGTAACGCTTAATCGATTGGGGGGAAAGGCTGCCGCTCCGGTAGTTGGTTGCTTTTCCCCTCGTCTCGGTAGCTGCATGTGACGTTTCTGTCACAGGCATCTTCATTCACTCAGCAATAAGGATTGACCATATGTCTGCAACGAAGGACAAAACCGGTAATAGGAGATTTCTCCTTGCCAGCGGCGTTCTGCTGGGCTGTGTGCTGTTGACGACGGCTGCAGCTTTCACTGACTACGGTGACAGTGTTGTGGAGTTTGATGGTGCAAATAATCGTTATGACTTGCAAGTGGCCGGTTCATTATTGAACGGATGGGAGCCGGTTGAGGCCGATTGGGCTCAAGGGAGATCAGACCTGGGTCTTGAGTATCAGTCCCTTGAAGATGGTTATCAGATTGATTTTGCAAAAGAAGGTAAGAGTCGGGCGGTAGGGCCTGGTATGAAGATTGACTTTCGTATTGCGGTGAAGAATAACAGCCCTAGGGTTGGTTCTTCATTGGTTATGGAGATCCTTGACCCTGATCCGTTGGGTGAGACGAAGGACGCATCTTCGGGAAGCTTTCTTGAGTTGTTTGATCAGCTTGAGTTCACGGTGAAAGATTCGGGAACTGTCTTGTATAACAACGTGCCGGCGTCTGATTTGACGACGATGGTTTGGGATACGCAGATTAGTCCGGGGGATTACAAAATGCTTGATGTGACTATTAGTGTTCCTGACGACGTTGACAATCGTTGGATCGTGGCTAAGACGAATGTTGAGTTTCGTTTTCAGGGAGAAAACACATGATCGAGCAAGAAGTGAGTCGCACCAACTCGGGCTTTAACATGATTGACGGTGGGGGCAATGAATAGCAAATATTACCACTTGGTTAGATCAGCAACTCTGAGTGTTGCGGCAATTATCGGTGCTTTTTGTATCGTTGTTTTTCTGCTTGCAATGGTGTTTGGTGTCAAACCGCTCAACGTGATTTCTGGTTCAATGGAACCAGCCATCCCTACTGGTTCTATGGTTTTCTCAAAATACCAGCCGGCATCTGAGATCAAAAAAGGCCAAATCATCACGGTCAACCGTAACGTTGGCGAGGGCACTATTACTCACCGAGTAGTTGATATTAAGCCGACCGATGCCAAAGGTATCTATGATGTCTACCTCAAAGGTGATGCAAACGATAACGCGGATCCAGATCCCTACCGTATACCGCAGGCTCAGGTATATATGTTCCATGTTGCCGTTCTGGGTCACGTAGCCTCACTCGTGCAAACGCAGTTCGGCATCAGTCTCGCGGTTCTCCTCGGAGCAGTTCTTCTTCTCTTCTTTATTTTCCCCGGCGGCTACAAAAAAGTGACAACAGAAGGAAGCGAGTCTGACGTGTCAACTGTATCCAGCGGTAACCAAGCTGCGTTCCCCGTAAATACACCTCCCGCCGTGGTACCGGCAGAGAAAATCAATCCGCTCCAGCGGCTGGCCACTGCGGCTAAGGGGTTCTTCGCGACAAAACCGAAAGAAGCGAAGGCGCTCGCGACGTCTTCGCCTGAAAGCGAAACTCCAAAAGTACTTCACCCAGGCCAGGTGGGGGCCACTGTTCGTGCCAACGACGCTATGCAAGGTCTTCCGAGCGCTGGCCCGTCTATCGTCACACCAGAACCGACGATAACAGTGGCCAATTCATGGGTTGAATCAACGCCTGTGCCGGACTACTCGCAAACCACTGCAATGGCATCTGCTGCTGCCTTTCCCGAGCCTTACCATGATGCCGGTATTGGGCAGACAGCTCCCGAACGGTCGTCAAACGATTCCTCGCTGTCGATTCAAGCGGTCTCAGATCCAGAGGTTTTGGTGCAGCATGACAATCGAGCCGCGTATCGGCAGTTCGACGCCATCCCGCCTCGGTCACCGCAACTGAACCAATTCAACGGTGGAATATCGACTTCGTATTCACCCGATATCGCGGCGGTTCCTCAGCAGCAGGCCAGTTTTGCCCCGAGCAACGGGCAACTGAATGAATCCGCACCAAGAGTGACGGATCCAGCTACGTTTGCTGCGAAGGCACTTGCCGCGGCCCAAGCGCTGCAGCAAGCTCAGGCTCACGTGAAGGCAATTGCCGAGGCGCAATCAGCCGCCGAAGCTCAAGCTCGTATCGAGGCAGAAGCCGCGGCCCAAGCGAAAGCCGCCGCTGAGGCTATTGCTCAGGCGCGTGCGGTAGCACAGGCCCGCGCCGCCGCGGAAGAACATCTTCGTCAAGAAGCGATCGCGCGCATGGAAGCGGAGGCGAGAGAGCACGCTGCCGCAGAACAACGTCGTCAGCAACAAGAAATGCTTGCTCGTGCAGAAGCCGAGGCCCAAGAACGCGCCCGTATTGCAGCTGCTGAACAAGCCCAGCTTGCTGCTGAGGCTCAGGCAGCAGCAGAGCGTCAGGCCGTTCAATACCGTGCGGCCGAACACGCTGCTCGGGTTGCTGCCGAAGCTCAGGCAACCGCTGAGGCCCAAGCGGAAGCCGCTCGATTCGCTGTCGCCCAAGCCGAATCCGCTCAGTTCGCTGCAAATGCTGCGGCCCAGGCCGCGGCATCGCAGCACTTTGCGCCGCACTCGCAGCCATTTTCGCAGAGTGGTCAACCATTCGAATACCGTCCATACTTACCAGCCGCCACGCCGTACTCAACAGCACCCGTGGTCGATCCGTATGCTGGCTCGTCTTCGGACGAGCGATCGGGCATTGCCATGAATGCAGTCAACGCTCGACCAACGGTGCCGGCTGCATATGTGCATGCGCCCAGCGGCCAGTACGTTCAGCCAGCGCCGATGACCAACAGCCTGTTTCATCCGGCATCCGTGAGCGCACCACAGCCTCAGGTGCCGGATGCGCCTTCAGCGACGGTCTATCAGCCAGCTGTGTTGCCAGACCAGAACACCCAAGAACCGGTGGTCCCCGCAACCGTTTCGGTTCCGTTCGTTCAAACAAATTCAGGCGTACCGACTCCTGAATCGGTAACCGTCCCAAGGTCCGAGGCAGACATTTATCCTGAGCCGGCAAAAGCAAGCTCACACGCGGGGGCCCAGTACGGGCAGAATATGCCGTTTTCGAGTATTCACACTCACACCGACAGTATCTCTGTCGGCGAGACGAGCGTGAGTGCCGTTCAACGAAGTGGCCGTCACGGTCGACTTCGCTAACCATCATCGTCTAACAACAAAGCGCCGCTTTCCAGTTGAACTGGAAAGCGGCGCTTTGTGTGTAGCGACTACAGAGCTGCATAGACCTCACGGAGCAGACGGGCTGCCTCGCTTGGAGTCTTACCAACCTTGACGCCGGCAGCCTCAAGGGCTTCCTTCTTCGCCTGGGCGGTTCCAGCAGAACCCGACACAATTGCGCCAGCGTGGCCCATGGTCTTGCCCTCTGGGGCGGTGAATCCAGCGACGTAACCAACAACAGGCTTAGTGACATTTGCCTTGATGAACTCGGCAGCACGCTCCTCAGCGTCACCACCGATCTCACCGATCATGACGATTGCCTTGGTCTCGGGGTCAGCCTCGAACGCGGCAAGCGCGTCGATGTGCGTCGTGCCGATGATTGGGTCTCCGCCGATTCCGATTGCCGTCGAGAATCCAAGGTCACGCAGTTCAAACATCATCTGGTACGTGAGCGTGCCCGACTTTGAGACGAGACCGATTGGTCCCTTGCCCGTGATGTTGTTTGGGGTAATGCCAACGAGTGACTCGCCTGGCGTGATGATTCCAGGGCAGTTGGGCCCGATGATGCGGGTCTTGTTGCCCTTTTCCTGTGCGTAGGCCCAGAACTCAGCCGAGTCCTGAACGGGAACGCCTTCGGTGATAATGACGAGCAGCGGAATCTCAGCGTCGATGGCCTCGATAACAGCGTCCTTGGTGAATGCGGGTGGTACAAACGCAATCGACACGTCGGCGCCGGTTTCTTTGATAGCCTCAGCGACCGATCCAAAAACGGGGAGCTCTACACCGCCGTCGTGGGTGACCGTGGTGCCGGCCTTGCGGGCGTTGACCCCACCGACCACATTGGTGCCAGCTTTGAGCATGAGCGCCGTGTGCTTTGTGCCTTCGCCGCCAGTGATTCCCTGGACGATGACTTTAGAGTCTTTGTTGAGAAAAATAGACATATGTCTCGGGTCCTTTTACTTACTTGGCGGCCAGAGCAGCGGCCTTGTCGGCGCCGTCGTCCATCGAGGTGGCCAGGGTGATGAGCGGGTGGTTGGCAGCTGCCAGGATGGCACGGCCTTCGTCCACCTTGTTGCCGTCGAGACGAACAACGAGCGGCTTGGTAGCAGCATCGCCGAGAATTTTGAGAGCCTGTACGATTCCGTTCGCAACAGCGTCACACGCTGTGATGCCGCCGAAGACGTTTACAAAAACGCTCTTCACCTGTGAGTCGCCGAGGATAACGTCAAGGCCATTTGCCATGACCTCTGCGGATGCTCCACCGCCGATGTCGAGGAAGTTGGCTGGCTTGACGTTGCCGTGGTTCTCGCCGGCGTATGCCACAACGTCAAGCGTCGACATGACGAGCCCTGCGCCGTTTCCGATAATGCCAACTTCGCCATCCAGCTTGACGTAGTTGAGATCGGCTTTTTTCGCCTTCGCTTCAAGTGGGTCAGCGGCAGCTTCGTCCTCGAGCGCTTCGTGGCCCGGGTGACGGAAGGCAGCGTTCTCGTCAAGGGATACCTTGCCATCGAGTGCGATGATGTCGCCTTCTTCGGTGAGGACGAGCGGGTTTACCTCAACGAGGGTCGCATCCTCGCCGGTGTAAACCGTGTAAAGCTTCTCGATGACCGGGGCAACCTTGTCGATAAGGTCCTCAGGGAACTTAGCGGCAACGGCAATCTCACGAGCCTTTGCAAGATCGATGCCGGAATTCGGGTTGATCTCGATGCGAGCAAGTGCCTCAGGGCGTTCAACAGCAAGCTGTTCGATTTCCATGCCACCTTCGAAGCTGGTGAGTGACAGGTAGGAACGGTTTGCTCGGTCAAGCAGTACAGAGAAGTAGAACTCTTGGGCGATACGAGCGCCGCCGGCAACCATGACGCGCTTGACGACGTGGCCCTTGATGTCGAGACCAAGAATGGCCTTGGCCACTTCGTAGGCTTCGTCAGGGTTCTTAGCGACCTTGACGCCGCCTGCTTTGCCTCGGCCTCCGACCTTTACTTGCGCCTTGACGACCACAACGCCGCCGAGCTTTTCAGCAGCGGCACGCACCTCGTCGGGGGTGTCAGCGATGATGCCGGGAAGTACTGGCACCTCGTAACTCTCAAATAGGTCTCGTGCCTGGTACTCGTAAAGATCCACGCTCATCCAATCCGTGATCTCGCGCTCCGCACAACAATGGGTGCGGCAGCGCACTAATAAGTTGGGAATGCGGCGCCATCCCGACGAAAGTCAGAACACGCTAACCGCATAACCACCCTACTCCCTTCAGCGCCCGTTAGAAGTGCAGCTGGAGGAGTACAAAGCTAACGTTCAGCCGAAATGGCAAAAAGAGTGCTTTTTGTTGACGGCCTGATAGAGCTCACAGACTCCCCTCAGGGTTGGTTTATACCTTTATATATAAGCAGGTGTTTTTTTGGGGAATTATTCACTCGCTTCATTGGCTATTGTTTCACGCTTGAAGCAACATGCTTAGGGGAAGAACTCGGCATCTTTGATGAGACACGCGGGCAATTCAGAAAGCTCTCAAATAATTTTGAACAGTTTGTGTAACGTTCCTTTGCTCTCGTGTACTAACTGATAGCACCGCCTCTGGTGCGCGCAAACTTGCAAATACGACTCCGCGTCTGTCTGGATGGGGAATTCAGGTGCTGCACGTTTTGTACTCATCACTAACGAAAGGGATTTGGTCGTCATGACTGAAATTCAAACTAAGACCAAGGGTCGTAAGCGCGTTATTATCGCTGCTGGTGCTCTTCTGGGTATTGCAGCACTTGCGACGTCTGCTGCGTTTAACGACTTCGCGAACTTGAATCTTGGCGAAAACGGTATTGGTAATGACAGTGCCGGTGGTCCTGACAAGTCATTTAACATTCAGGTCGCGACGTTTGATGCGGTCACTGGTTTGCCTGTGACTGCGCCGGCTCCTGCTAACTATGTTTGGCAGGAAGCTGACAGCGTTGCCGGTGAGGATGTGCCAATTCCTGGTGCAGACACGCTCGTTCCTGGCGGCACCGTTACTACAAACATTCCTTACCGTAACTGGAGTAGTAGCTTCAAAGCTGCCGTAACTCTCGACCTGGTGGATCACTGGGATGCTTCGGAGCACCCTGTTGGCACGAAGCCAACGAGCGCCAGCGCTGACGCGGCTCTTCTTTACACCATCGTTCAGCACCCCGCTGTCGGAAGCCCAACGACGTTGGCAACGAACAAGAAGATGTCGGAGCTTACGCAGATGAACCTTGGTCTCCTCGACCTCGAGGAGCAGGGCAAGCTTGTTGTCACGATCAAGATGGTTGACCACGGTAGTGATGCCGCCAACGAGATCCTCAAGGATGTCATTGCCCACCCACAGGCACAGTTCAAGGGTGTTTCGGTTGCGCCGTAACGCTTAATCGATTGGGGGGAAAGGCTGCCGCTCCGGTAGTTGGTTGCTTTTCCCCTCGTCTCGGTAGCTGCATGTGACGTTTCTGTCACAGGCATCTTCATTCACTCAGCAATAAGGATTGACCATATGTCTGCAACGAAGGACAAAACCGGTAATAGGAGATTTCTCCTTGCCAGCGGCGTTCTGCTGGGCTGTGTGCTGTTGACGACGGCTGCAGCTTTCACTGACTACGGTGACAGTGTTGTGGAGTTTGATGGTGCAAATAATCGTTATGACTTGCAAGTGGCCGGTTCATTATTGAACGGATGGGAGCCGGTTGAGGCCGATTGGGCTCAAGGGAGATCAGACCTGGGTCTTGAGTATCAGTCCCTTGAAGATGGTTATCAGATTGATTTTGCAAAAGAAGGTAAGAGTCGGGCGGTAGGGCCTGGTATGAAGATTGACTTTCGTATTGCGGTGAAGAATAACAGCCCTAGGGTTGGTTCTTCATTGGTTATGGAGATCCTTGACCCTGATCCGTTGGGTGAGACGAAGGACGCATCTTCGGGAAGCTTTCTTGAGTTGTTTGATCAGCTTGAGTTCACGGTGAAAGATTCGGGAACTGTCTTGTATAACAACGTGCCGGCGTCTGATTTGACGACGATGGTTTGGGATACGCAGATTAGTCCGGGGGATTACAAAATGCTTGATGTGACTATTAGTGTTCCTGACGACGTTGACAATCGTTGGATCGTGGCTAAGACGAATGTTGAGTTTCGTTTTCAGGGAGAAAACACATGAAGTTGCTCGCAAAGAGCTTGTTAGGGCTTACGGTGTCTTCCGTCATCGTGTTTTCTGGGGCAGCTGCAGCATCGGCTGTTGAGCGAGACCTCATTGATGTTCCCACTGGTAACGTGAGCGTTTCAGTTCCTGCCCCAGGACATGACGAGCAGTGGGGCATGACGGTTAACAACCTCACAGACAGCGAGCTTCCCGTTGGACTCAAAGTCACGGGTGATGCCACCTCGCCGATCTTTAGCGGTGATGCTCAACTGAGTGTCCGCCTCGTCGACTCCGCCGGTAAAGAAATTATGACAAATACGAATGCTTCAGAATTGCTTGATAAGACGTTCACGCTGCCAAGCCTTGGAGCAAAGGGAACCTACTCGCTTGTAGGAACTGCGTCATTGCCGGTCACCGCCGGCAACGAATATCAGCTCCAAGGATCAGCAATTACGTTCCGTTTTACGACGGAGCTGGATGATGCGGTTGTACCGCCCCTTCTTCCCCCCGCCGAAGTACCAAGGCCAAATGCCCCAAGCCCGCTCACGCTCACAGGTACCGAACTTGCCACATATCTTGTGCTTGCAGGGACACTTATGTTCTTCGGATACCTGCTTCTTCGTCGCCGGAGAGAGACGGTAGTCGCGTGACTGAAATGCTCTCTTGTAATCGATCAATAGTCAGTCCAAAGGTGGAGGACCAGCCATGAAAAAGCCCTTCAAACTTCCAAAAACAGGTAGAAAACGGTTCATCCTCGCCATTGGATCACTCATCGGCGTTGGCATTCTTGCCACATCTGCCGCATTCACCGATAACGCATACTTGAACCTCGGCGGAGCTGCCGGCCTCGGAGACGCGAGCCCTTACAGCATTGCGCTTGTGGACGCTTCAAACAAGGTCGTCCAAGCCAAGCCGCTTGCTGGTAACAAGGCCGCCGCAGTCAACTGGCCAATTACTAATGCCGACAAGATGGTTCCTGGCTCGACCGTCAGCACGGCCATTACGGTCTTCAACAACTCCAAAAACGCGGACTCAACCCTGAAAGTAACCGTTGGCAAGCTCAACGGCGATGGCAAAGTTGGCACTGCGCCAAATATCACCCAATTCCTGAGGTTCACGGCGACGGCCAAAATTGGCGCGGGTGCGGATATCCCCCTGTTCACAAACGCAACGGCCGAGACCGCAACGGCAAACTTGGGAGCAAGCAACATTCTCAATGCCAGAGGCATCGTCGCCCAGCAAGACGGAGCAACCTATATTCCCGGTGGTGTTCCCACAAGCAAGGCCGTCGTAACGCTCACAATTACCTACCTCGACGTGCCGGAAACGGTGAACTACAACGGAGGACAGTCCGGACTCCAGCTGATCTTTGACGGTACAACCACCTAGATCAAATGTGTCGCAAAAGTCGTCGTCCTCCTCAGATCAGAAAGCCGTAAACATGGGTACCACCAGACGTAAGTCAGTCGGAAGAAAGCGCCTTGTCCTTGCGCTTGGTGCTGCCGTAGCCCTGACCGTCTTAGTCACGTCCGCGGCATTCTCCGACTTCGCCAACCTCAACCTTGGCGCAAAGGATAAAGGGATCGCTGCCGGAAAATTCAACATCCAGGTTGGGTCAATCAGCGTTCCTCCCGGTGCCACCGAGGGCGGCGTGGACACAAAGGCATGCAGCGCTGGGCAAGAATTTGTGGACTGGATAGAAGCCGACCAAAAGGTCGGCGTAGACCTCTATCAGTACTACAATAAATTCGAGCCGGGCGGTCCAGACCAAGAGGTGTACCTCTGTTTTCGAGTGGACCCAGCTTCAGATTTCAAAGGAAACGTGAAAGCGACCATCCAAGACATCGACGGCAAAGCTACCCACCCAGATCTGAAATCAGTAGTTCAATACAAAATCGACTACGCTGACCCCTCAAACGTCGGAACGTATTACACCAACATGAACTGGCAAACAAAACTGCCATTTACGACACAGTCCGCCATGACTATCGTGAACCTCGACACCGTCGAGAGTGGCGAAATGGGATTTGTTCGCGTGTTCATCCGTTTCCCTGATCAAGGGGCGAACAACAACTCGTTCCAAACGAAGCAAGCCTTCCCCCAACTCGTCTTCTACGGTGAATCAGTGGAAAACTAAAGAAACTCCAACAATGGCCTGGACCGCTCTACGCGTTCCAGGCCATTGTTCTGAGACGACTCGCCTCAGTCAACGGCGCAGCTCGAGGCAGGCGGGTCGAAGCCGATCCCCAGGCGAACTCCGGTAATCTCATAACCACATGAAACGCATCATCACGGCAATCGTTGTCGCCATAGAAGCAGTCGGAGTACTCGCCGCAGGACTCGGCGTCACACTCATCCCGCTTGTACTGCTCTGGATGATCGAATACCAACTCGGATTCCCCTTCGCCACCGTCATCGGCCTCTCAGCATCAGCCTGGCTGCTTGGCAACAAAGTACCCCTGAACCTCACCGTCGATGCCGACACCATGCAAACGCTCGGAGCAGGGACCGACAGCCTCAACTTCGTGATAAGCCTTGCCCCGCTGGGAATTACGCTCATCACCGTCCTCGCCGGAATCGCGCTCGGAAAGCGGGCCTCCGCCTCAAGCACACCAGTGGTTGGTCTCACTACCGGCATCCTCGTGTACCTCGGGGGAGCGTGGCTGATCGGATCCCAACTCGTCAAGGGTTTTGTGTCCGTCGAGCCGGCTCACTACCTCCTCTACCCAGCGCTCATCTACGGTCTCAGCGCGATAGGCGGTTTTGTCTACGCCTCCGCCCGAGACCGCACCCCTCGCTTTGAACGAGCCCTCGAACGGCTCGAACGCTGGCGAAGCTGGGCCACCGGGCCATCCGTTCGAACGCTCCTCACCGGGTTGCGACTTGGCGCAGTCGTAGCGATTGGCGTATACGGAGCAGCCGCAGCGATACTCGCGTTGATACTCATCGTTGGCTATGCCGATATTGTCAGCCTCAGCCAATCCCTGCACGTCGATGTGATGGGGGCCATTACACTTACCATCGCTCAGGCTGCGCTCATCCCGAACCTCATCGCCTGGACCGTTTCCTGGCTGCTCGGCCCCGGCTTTGCCCTTGGTATTGGCAGCACCATAAGCCCAGTGGCTACAGACGTCGGACCGGTGCCAGCCCTTCCCATCTTTGGTGTACTCCCGGAAGGGGCACACACCTGGGGCCTGCTCGGTACGCTCATCCCGATTTTGCTTGCGTTCATCTTGAGCTACCGCATGTACGGAACACTTCGACGAAACTGGAGTGCATCAGTGCCGCTTGGTGCGCTCCTCGTGAGCGCTCTTGGGGCGGCAGGATCGAGCGCAATCATGCTTGGCGGCGTTGCCTGGCTGTCGAGTGGCGCGATTGGGCCAGCTCGGCTGCAAGAGGTTGGTCCAAACGGACTTGCCGTTGGGCTCTGGGCAGCGTTGTTTGTTGGTGCGGCCAGCCTCATCGGGTTCGCAGTAGCCGGTGCCGGCCAGAAATCACTCGCGCTCGGCATTGACCTCGACCGTGCAACCACGTCGCTCACCGGGCTCAGAACGCTCGTCGTGGGTCAGCGAGAAAACGAACTGGCTCAGCCGGATGTTGACGGTAGCGGTGACGGTGACGGTGGCGCTGGCGCTGGCGCTGGCGCTGACGGTGACCCGTGCGGGCGCGGGCACGGACATAGCGACGTCTTCGTTGACGCGGGCCGCGACGAACACGATGCCCAACAGAACCGAACCCAGGAGGAGACAGCGAACCTCAACGGCCTCCGTCATGCGGGCGATTTGGGCGACGACGCGGAACAGCCTGCGCTGCCGAAAAAAGTATCGGCGCTAGCCGCCTCACTGCGAGACAAGTTCAAGACAAAAGAAACTCGAATCTCAACCGTCGTCGGGGGCGAATCGAGTGCGTCAAGGAACGAGACGGCTGACGTCTACGATCACGACCAGGTCTCCTCTCGCCTAGGGCAGGAGGGATCAGAGAATCAGCAGCTCGACGATTCGGCCAATGAATTGTCGAAGGCCCAGGTATCCCGCGAAGCCGAAGCCGAAGCCGAAGCCGATCCCGACATGACCGACGACTACTCAAATCTTCACTCCACCGGTGAAGACGCTCATGAAACTACCGGCCACACGCCAGCCACGAGCGCCGATCAGGACGGCCTGACTTCCGCCGAAGAGTTGGACTCAGACAAAGAGATCACCCTTGATGGTGCCCTAGACGAATATCGCTGGCCCGAACGAGAGTAAGATTTGAGGGTGCTCACCCTTGTCGTGCTGATATCTGGCAGCGGATCGAACCTCCGCGCCATCCTTGAGGCATCCTCGCGTCCTGATACACCCGTTACCGTTGTCGCCGTCGGTGCAGACAACGAAGCAGACGGGCTTGCCCACGCTGAAGAATTTGGCGTGCCGTTCTTCATCGTAGATCCGAAGGCATTTGCCTCTCGGGACGAGTGGGGCGAGGAGCTCCTGAATCAAATCCAGGTGTGGAACGCTGACCTTGTGGTGAGCGCCGGCTTCATGCGAATCCTTCCTGCCGGAGTTGTCTCAGCGCTCACACCCAACCTCATCAACACCCACCCCGCGTTGCTGCCGCTCTATCCAGGGGCATACGCCGTGCGAGACGCACTCGCTGCCGGCGCAACCGAAACGGGTGCAACGGTGCACATCATCGACGAGGGCGTAGATACCGGCCCCGTCATTCGCCAAACCACGGTTGTGGTTGAAGCCGGCGACACAGAATCCACCCTTCACGAACGAATCAAGACGGTTGAGCGAGACATGCTCGTCGCCACGATTCGCGACATCGCAACCGGACAGATCAGCCTCAAGGAGCTCAGCTAAGCAATGGTCAGCATCAATCACGACCCCAGTCAGTATGAACATCGCGACATTGTGCCTGTGAAGCGCGCCCTCATCTCGGTGAGCGACAAAACGGGCTTGCTCGAACTCGCGGCCGCACTCAGCGCTGCCGGCGTTGAGATTGTCTCAACTGGTTCGACCGCCTCGACCATCCGGGATGCAGGGCACAGTGTGACCGATGTGAGCTCGGTCACCGGCTTCCCCGAGTCGCTCGACGGTCGAGTCAAGACGCTGCACCCTGGAGTACACGCGGGGCTGCTCGCCGACCTCCGGCTGAAGCCGCACCGCGAGCAGCTGACCGAGCTCGGTATTGAGGCCTTTGACCTCGCAGTTGTCAACCTGTATCCGTTCCGCGAGACCGTGGCATCGGGCGCCGAGCCAGCCGCTGTGATCGAGAACATCGACATTGGCGGCCCCGCGCTCGTTCGGGCTTCGGCCAAGAACCACGCCAACGTTGCCATTGTGGTTTCGCCTGCCCGATACGACGAGGTTATTTCGGCGATTGCTTCGGGCGGGACAACGCTCGCCCAGCGCACCGACCTCGCCGCGGAGGCCTTTGCCCACACCGCCGCGTATGACACGGCGGTTGCTGGTTGGTTCAGCTCTCAGAAGGATGCGGCCGCTGCGGCCCCAACGCTTGCTGTCAATGCCGAACTGGTTTCCGAGCTGCGCTACGGCGAGAACTCGCACCAGAACGCAGCGCTCTACGCCACGCCAACGGGTGCCGGAATTGCCCAGGCCTCCCTGCTGCACGGCAAAGAAATGTCGTACAACAACTATGTTGATGCCGACGCCGCGCTGCGTGCCGCCTTCGACTTTGATACGCCAGCCGTGGCCATCATCAAGCATGCGAATCCCTGCGGTATCGCCGTCGCGGCACCGGGTGCAGTCGATCCCATTGCCTCGGCCCACCAGCGCGCGCACGAGTGCGACCCGGTATCCGCATACGGTGGAGTTATCGCCGCCAACCGGCCGGTAACCCTGGAGATGGCGAATACCGTGAAGGATATCTTCACCGAGGTACTCGTCGCGCCGTCCTTCGACGCTGACGCCCTCGAAGTACTCAAGACCAAAAAGAACCTACGCCTACTGCAGCTTCCAGAAGGCTTCGTGCGGGAGGCTCTGGAGATTCGCCAGGTGTCCGGCGGTTTTCTTGCCCAGACAACTGACGTCGTTTCGTCTCGTGCTGACGTGCCTTGGACGCTCGTAACCGGTGACGAGCCGGATGCTGCCGTGCTTGCCGACCTTGAGTTCGCCTGGACTGCGTGCCGAGCGGTGAAGTCAAACGGCATCCTGCTCGCGAGCGGGGGAGCCTCAGTCGGTGTTGGCATGGGCCAGGTCAACCGTGTTGATTCCTGCCACCTCGCCGTGGACCGTGCTGGCGATCGTGCCGCTGGAGCGGTTGCGGCATCCGATGCGTTCTTCCCCTTCGCCGATGGGCTTCAGGTGCTGCTGGACGCAGGAGTCCGCGCTGTTGTGCAGCCAGGTGGCTCCGTTCGTGATGAGGAAGTCATCGCTGCCGCCCGAGCTGCGGGCGTCGCGATGTACTTCACGGGCGAGCGCCACTTCTTCCACTAGGAAGTCATCGCTTGGTCGGGCCTTCCCAATATGGGAGGGTCCGATCGTCGTTCAGGCTGGAGTTTGCGTGCGGGGAGTCGCAGAGCAAACCCGTTGGAGCGAACCGGCCTCGCTTGGCAAAGCGCTCCTCACGGGCGAAGCTGAGCCAACCTCATATTGACCCGAACTCGGCCGGATGCGGTCGGAAGTAGGGGAGTCCCCTCGGCCTCGTAGTGTTCGAGTGCCCTTTCGTCGTGACCTTCGGGCGCGTATCCATCTGATCGGATGACCCGCCACCATGGAACGGTGCTGCCGTAGTACGCCATGATCTTGCCAACCTGGCGGGCCGCACGTGAACCGAGTGAAGCAGCCACGCCTCCGTAGCTCATCACATGCCCCTCAGGGATTTGGGAAACAACATCAAGGACAGCGGCAATAAAATCGTCGCTGGTCTGCTCATCCGTTGATGCTGACGGCTGTTGGGCTTCTGCCACGAAACGTGTTTTCTTTGTGGGGAGCTTAAGAAAGCTCGAGCGCGCCAATGACCTCGCCATAGGTGGTCTCACCGATGGGGGTGAAGCCTACGCGGAGGAAGAATTCTTCTGGGCCGTCGTCGCCACGTTCCCACAGGACAGTGAGTCGATCAAAACCCCTACGCTTTGCCTCATCGCAGAGCTGCTGCAGTGCGAACTTGCCAACGCCTTTGCCCTGAGTGCCGGCGTCTACGTTGATACGCCAAAGGCAGCAACGGAACTCTTCTTGAACGGCATCCGGATCGAAGTTGCCGTGGATGAACCCAACAACCTGATCTTCGAGCATGACAACGCGCTGCCATGCGTGGGCAGGATCGCTCACCGCGGCGGCCGTTGCGTACGAAACGGGAACAATAAATTGCTCTTGGCCAGGCTTGAGCGTGAGCGCGTTTACGGCAACGATCGTTGCGGCAGACAGTTCTTCAATCCGTAGCTCACTCATAACGTAAGGGTAGTCCAGAAGCGCTCGGAGCGGCCAGCGCTTTAGAGAGTTTCGACAGCAACGTGAACGAAAATACCCAACTCATCCGGACGGGAATGGAGTCGGTGCAAGGGGTCTAGTAGACTAAGCGAGGCTTTTGAGCCCAGACAATCCGCTCGCGTCTCAGGACCGTTCACGTAACCGTTGAGCGATCGATCACATTTCACCCCCTGATTCAGGCGCGACCAAATAACGGGAGTTTCATGTCCAAGATCAAGGTTGAAGGCACCGTCGTTGAACTCGATGGCGACGAGATGACACGTATCATCTGGCAGTTCATCAAAGACTCACTTATCCACCCGTACCTCGACATTAACCTCGAGTACTACGACCTCGGCATCCAGAAGCGCGACGAGACCGACGACCAGATCACGATCGACGCTGCTCACGCGATCCAGAAGCACGGCGTTGGCGTCAAGTGCGCAACGATCACGCCCGACGAGGCGCGCGTTGAGGAATTCGGTCTGAAGAAGATGTGGAAGTCGCCAAACGGCACCATCCGCAACATCCTCGGCGGTGTTATTTTCCGCGAGCCGATCATTATCTCGAACATCCCTCGCCTCGTTCCCGGCTGGAACAAACCGATCATCGTAGGCCGCCACGCCTTCGGCGACCAGTACCGTGCCACCGACTTCCGCTTCAAGGGACCGGGAAAGCTCACGGTTGAGTTTGCTCCAGAAGACGGCTCGGAGCCGATGAAGTTTGAGGTCTACCAGGCGCCGTCAGACGGTATCGCTCAGGTACAGTACAACCTCGACTCGTCGATCCGCGACTTCGCTCGCGCGTCGCTCAACTATGGTCTCAACCGTAACTACCCCGTATACCTGTCGACCAAGAACACGATCCTCAAGGCATACGACGGACGCTTCAAGGACATCTTCCAAGAGATCTTCGATGCTGAGTTCAAAGAGCAGTTCGACGCTGCCGGCCTCACCTACGAGCACCGCCTCATCGACGACATGGTCGCTTCGGCCATGAAGTGGGAGGGCGGATACGTCTGGGCCTGCAAGAACTACGACGGCGATGTTCAGTCCGATACCGTTGCTCAGGGCTTCGGCTCGCTTGGTCTCATGACCTCCGTTCTGGCTACTCCAGACGGAAAGGTTGTTGAGGCGGAGGCAGCTCACGGAACCGTGACCCGTCACTACCGTCAGCACCAGCAGGGCAAGCCAACGTCGACCAACCCGATTGCGTCGATCTACGCGTGGACCCGTGGCCTCATCCACCGTGGAAAGCTGGACAACAACCAGGAGCTTATCGACTTCGCTAACACCCTCGAAGATGTTGTCATCAAGACGGTTGAGAGCGGCAAGATGACCAAGGACCTCGCGCTGCTGGTTGGACCTGACCAGGCCTACCAGACCACCGAGGAATTCCTGCAGACGCTGTCGGATAACCTCAAGGCGCGTTTGGCGTAGTCTGACTGTTTTTCTTGAAAGAGGGCGAGTGGTGCTTCGGCGCCGCTCGTCCTCTTTTTTTGTGGTGCTATTTGTTGGTTTGGTTGGGCGTGGGAGTGGTGTGGGTGGGGCTGATGGTGGTGCGGGTGAGGGGCGCTGATGCTGATGCTGATGCTGATGCGGGCGCGGGCGCGGGCGTGGGTGGGGGCAAGACTGCAGGAGTTGATGCTGTTGATGCCGGCGACTGAGCAAATTGCTGCCTAACCCCGGGGGATGCCTGCATTTGCCAAGAGGCGCGCAAAAGCAACGTCGTTATTGAGGATCGAAGTAGTCCAACGAATGAACCCGCTGCAGTGCTTTCGTAACTCGTCCTCGCGGCGTTTTTCCCTGAAAACGACTTCCTCGGGTGGCAAATCTGTGATTCCGGCATTCCGCCGGTACTTCAATTTGCCGTCGAATTCGCCAATGATGCGTCGCTCTGGCCACCAGAAATCGACCCGGTAGGGGAGACCCTCAAAACGGTGCTGGAGGACCGGTGCAGCAAACCCAAGATGCGCGATTCGGGCCCTGCTGCGTGACTCGCCAACGCTCTCCGAAAGGCCATCCGCAAAATTGATTGCGTACGCCGCAGCTCGACGTCCGTGTTTGCCGGCACCGAGGTGCCGTAGCGTGTCGAGAAGCAACTGCTTGCTTAGTCCTGTCGCCGCTGGGTAGCTGTCTCGGAAACGTCTGCTCAGCGCATGATCGAGCGCTGCTACGGCATCTCCGGTTGGCCGTGAGCGGGCAACATCCACCAGCGTTCGCTCAAGCGAGGTGACTGATAAGCCTGCGTGGAGTGTTGCCTTAGGATCATTTGGATCTCGGTGAAGATGGAGGTCAGTATATTTTTCAGTGCCTCCCACCGACTCATCCAGTGCATGAACCTTGTTGCCCAGACGGTTGCTGATTGGTAATCCAAGAACGGCTGCCGCCGAGATGTGGGAAAACGTTAGCGGACGCGCAATGTGCCTGGCCGCTGCGTGGACCCGAGTGACGTGCTGCTGCTCAGGGCTGAGATTTTGCCAGCCTTGAGCACTCGCGTACACGCCTCGGCGAAGACGTACGAGCTTGCCCGACCGGGCCAAAGCCGAGAGCTCATTTCGTGATCGCTGAAGCTTGGTGGCTTGGGACGCGAAAAGAAGGGGGACTGGAGTGTGCATCACCCCATGCTGACACCATGGCGCCCGATACAGCTCGCTGGGCTGCGATTTGTGGACACGTTCGTGGTTGGGACGCGGTGGACAACTATTTCGGCGTATTTTTGCCGGTTGGGCGTATCTTGCAAGATACGCCCAACCGGCAAAAATACGCCGAAACGGAAGGTGGGGTGGGGTGGAGTGGGACGCTGGGGTTGTGGGGATCGCATAGGAATGTTGCGAGGAGGTAACGGTTTTTGGTTAAACCGGCCAAGGGGTTGTGTTTAATTAGTTCGTAAGGTTTACTAACAAACATGAATCAGGGTTTGGAGCGAGGTCGCTCCCCACAGAGCGCAGCAGCAGCCGTTGTTGACGGCCGCCGTTCGAGCCGGGCACTTCGTCCCAGCGTGAAGGTGTTGCCTGAGCACGCTCGTGGTCACAACCGCTCCCTGGTATTGCAGCAGTTATTCGGGGCAGCAAACCCCGCGCCGGTAGATGACGTTGCCGCCGTCTCGGGGCTTGGAGGAAGGCCACCCTCCGCGGGTGTCGCGCAATCCGCCGCCCGAACAACATCTGAGCTCACAAGCACCGAGTCCAACGGAACCGATCTTGGCGCAACGGCCGCAGCATCAGCTGCCGCCTCGGACGGAGCTGGCACCGCATCCACGGCCCCAACGCTCACCACTCTTGCCAGCACCCAACAGTCAGGCCTGAGCCGCGCCGACATCGCGCGCCAGACGGGTCTCACTCGAGTGACCGTTTCCGACCTCGTTGCCGAGATGGTGGCTGAGGGGCTCGTGAACGAGCTTGGCCAGCGCGAGGACGCGCGTCCTGGCAAGCCAGCAACGTTGCTCGAACTGAACCTCAACGCGTTCCACATCATCGGTGCGGACCTGTCCGACACCACCACGTTCAAGGTTGCGCTGCTTGACCTGAGTGGCGCCGTGCTTGTCCGGCGCGAAACGAAACTCAACGGGGCAAACGGCGACGAGGCCGTGAGTATCCTGCTCGACCTCATCGAGGGTCTCCTCGCGGAGGCTACCTGCCCCATCCTCGGAATTGGCGTTGGTACCCCAGGAATTGTCGACCTCGACGGGGTTGTGCACAACGCGCCAAATCTTCGTTGGGTTGACCTTCCGCTCCAGAGCATCCTGAGCGCCCGCTTTGACGTTCCAGTGACGGTTGCGAACGACGCGAATGCCGCGGTTCTTGCCGAGCACAGCTACGGAAAAACGGCCAACGACATTATCCTCATGCAGATTGGCGCCGGTGTTGGTGCCGGGCTCATCATCGACGGAAGCCAAGTCTTCGGTGGTGGCTTTGCCGCCGGCGAGATCGGGCACGTTGTTGTTGGCACCGACGGCGGGCCGCAGTGCGCGTGTGGCAAGAGCGGATGCCTAGAAGCCTGGGTTTCCGTGCCGAACCTGACCGGCCAGCTTGCCTCGGTATCCGGTAGCGAAGACCAGCGTCAGGTGCTGGTGAACGCGGGGGAGCGGTTGGGAATCGCCCTCGCCCCGGTCGTTGGCATGCTCAACCTCTCGGAGATTGTGCTGAGCGGCCCACACGAATTGATTGGCGGAGATTTTGCGGAATCTGCGACCAACACCATACGTCAGCGGACGATGACCAATGTTCACGGTGATCTGACGCTGCGAATGACCGCACTCGCGCAAGACATTGTCTTGCGCGGCGCGGCCGTTCTTGTCCTGTCTGGACAGCTCGGGGTCTCTTAGCGGAAAAACCCGAGACCGGAACGGTCGAACGATCGTTTCCGTACCACCAAGAATATCTAAAGGATCGCATCATGAAGAAGAAACTAGGAGTACTGGCCCTTCTGACGGCCTCAGCCCTGGCTCTGACCAGTTGTGCAAGCGGCGGAGCAGATGATTCCGCAAGCGGCGACTCAAAGGGTGAAAACATTACCCTCTGGGTCATGGGTGGAGACACCCCTGACGAACTGCGCGACTACCTGAAATCTGAGTACAAAGCGACCAACGGCGGTACGCTCAAGATTGAAGAGCAGGACTGGACGGATGCCGTTGCCAAGCTGACAACAGCCCTCCCTGACAAGGCAAACACACCAGACGTTGTGGAGATCGGAAACACCTGGTCGCCCACATTCAGCACGGCTGGCGCATTCACCGACCTGAGCGACATGTACGAGGAGCTTGGCGGCGACAAGCTGCTGCAGTCGTTCGTTGAGGTTGGCGAGGTTGACGGCGCTCAGTACGCACTGCCCTACTACTTCGGTTCGCGCTACAACTTCTACCGCAAGGACATCTGGGAAGCCGCAGGCAAGACCGTTCCCACAACGCTTGAGGAATTCAACTCGACTGTCGCATCGCTGCGCACCGACGCCCAGTCAGGTTTCTACCTCGGTGGTAGCGACTGGCGCAATGCCGTTTCATGGGTATTCGCCAACGACGGTGAACTGGCAAAGAAGGAAGGCGACGAGTGGGTCTCCACCCTCTCTGACCCCAACACGATTGCTGGGCTTGAGCAGTTCCAGACGCTCTTCAAGAACGCCTCGAACGCGCCAGCCACCGAAGACGACAGCACCCCGTGGATCAACATTAACGACAACGCAGCAACCGGTCAGCCGGAAGCCGCAACCATCATCGCACCGGGTTGGGCTCACAACTCGATCGGTGACCCGGTAAAGGTCAAGGACCCCGACACCGGCGAAGAGACCGACGGTGTTGAGTGGAACGACGACAAGTTCGGCATCTTTGTCCTCCCCGGCGTTGACGGCGGAGCGGCTCCGGTATTCGCCGGTGGATCCAACATCGCCATCTCGGCAGCAAGCTCGAAGCAGGACGGTGCAAAGGACCTCATGCGCATCATCTTCTCGCCTGAGTACCAGAAGATGCTCGGTGAGAATGGTCTTGGACCGGCCAACCTTGACTACGCAGACTCGCTCGGTGACGACCAGTTTGCCAAGGCACTCGTCGAGTCGGCAGAGCACTCGAAGCTGACCCCCGCCGCACCAGGCTGGGCAGCCGTTGAGGGAGCGAAGCTTCCAGAGGAGTTCTTCGGAAAGGTAGCGGCCGGTGGAGACATCCCCGCACTTGCCAAGGAGTACGACGAGAAGATCTCGGCGCTCCTGAACTAACGCAGGACACTCGCGTGAGCGAGCAACAGGATGGCCGGTTCCGTTTGGGCCGGCCATCCTCCCCTCCAATGGAGTCAGAGTCAACCCAGAAAGAAGTCAGATGACCTCCGTATCGGCACCGCCAACAGCACCAGAGTCGGTGATGTTGGCGACCAAGAAGAAGCGTGTCCAAAAGGTCCCGCTGTTTCTCCTCATCCCGTCCATCGTCATCCTTCTGGTGGGAATGGGCTACCCGCTCGTTTGGCAGCTCATTACGTCGATGCAAAAATTCGGCATCAAGCAGCAGTTTGGTGCTCCAGCCGATTTTGTCTGGTTCGACAACTACATCGCCTTAGCCTCAGACCCGCTGACCTGGGCCATCGTTGCCAGGTCGCTCGCGTTCTGTGTGGTTACCGCTGCAATTACGATCATCATTGGTGGGTTGCTTGCCGTTCTCATGAAGGCGGCCGGACGAATTGGACGCCTCATCTTGCAGGTGAGCCTGCTGCTTGCCTGGTCGATGCCGATTGTTGCCGCAATGACCGTCTGGATTTGGCTGTTTGACCGCCGTAGGGGTGTGGTCAACTATCTGCTCGACATGATCCCAGGCGTTCACATGAACCGATTCGATTGGCTCGAGAACCCACTGACCTTCTTTATGGTTGCCTGCATCATCGTTGTGTGGATGTCGGTGCCATTTGTGGCCTTCTCGATCTACGCTGGTCTCACGCAGGTGTCGGATGAGGTGCTCGAGGCGTCTCAGCTCGACGGCGCGACCGGCTGGCAGCGGTTGCGCTTCATCATCCTCCCCATGATTCGCCCGGTACTCATGATTGTTTTGCTGTTGCAACTCATCTGGGACCTTCGAGTCTTCGCTCAAATCAAGGTGCTGCAAGACACCGGTTCGAGCGCGAGCGAGTTCGACCTCCTCGGTACCTATATCTACAAGTTGGGCACCGGCGCCCAGGACTTCGGTATGGCATCTGCCGTTTCCGTCTTTGTGCTGCTGCTGACCATCGCCATCAGCTGGTTCTACGTGCGCAGCCTACTTAAGGAGGACGAGAACTAATGTCCACTCTTCAGCCAGAACTTACTCTTCCAGCCGCGGCGAATCCGTCACGACCCATCGATGCCGCCGACGCCAAGGCCGTGGCGAAGGCGCGCAAGCCTCGCCGCACCCGCAAATGGGGATGGAGCGCGTTTGCTATTGTGATCGCCCTCATCTGGGTGTTTCCCGTCTACTGGATGTTCAACTCTTCGATGCTGCCAAACCGCACGCTGCAGTCGTTCATCCCCACGTTCTTCCCCGTCGGTGGTTCGTTCCAAAACTTCAGCAAGGTCGTCTCAGACGGGAAATTCTACAACGCCCTCGGCATGAGCGTCGCAATCACACTCACGGTTGTGTTCTTTTGCTTGATCTTTGCGTTCCTGGCCTCAATCGCGATTAGCCGTTTCCGTTTCCGCGGACGCAAGTCGTTTGTGCTCGCCGTGTTGCTCGTTCAGATGCTGCCAGCCGAAGGACTCTTCATCGCCCAGTACAAGATGATGTCGTCGGTTGGTCTGCTCAACTCAATCGTTGGTGTCAGCATTATTTACACGGCGGCAGTCGTTCCCTTCACCATTTGGATGCTCCGCGGATTTGTTGCTGGCATCCCTGCAGAGCTCGAAGAAGCGGCGATGGTTGACGGTCTCAGCCGGACCCAAGCCTTCCTCCGCATCACGTTTCCACTGTTGGCGCCAGGCCTTGTTGCCTCCGGTGTATTTGCGTTCTTGCAAGCGTGGAACGAATTCACGGTTGCCCTTGTGCTCCTACAGAGTGAAGAGTCACATACCCTACCGCTCTGGCTGCGCGGGTTCATTCAAGCCGGCGCGACACGCGAGACCGACTGGGGCCAGGTCATGGCCGCCTCAACGCTTATCGCCGTTCCCGTCATTATCTTCTTCCTCATTGTTCAGGGCCGAATGACGAGTGGTCTCGTCAGCGGCGCAGTAAAGGGCTAATCATGTCTCCATCTCCTGCGGGCGAACTTGCCCGCGCTATTTCGACGACCATGCTTCCTGGATTTGAAGGACATACGCTGCCCGAATGGGTTGCTCGCCGTCTCCGCGAGGGGATGGGCGGGGTCTGCCTCTTCTCAACAAATATTGGGAGTCCAGAGCAGGTTCGGCAGTTGACCTCAGACATCCTTGCCGCCAACCCGGATGCCGTTATTGCCATCGACGAGGAAGGTGGCGATGTCACCCGGTTGCATCACGAGGTTGGGTCGCCATATCCAGGCAACGGCATCCTTGGGCGAATCGACGATCTTGAGCTGACCAGAAGAGTTGCGGAAGGCGTTGGCGCTGAGCTGCACGCGGTTGGCTGCACCATGACCTTCGCGCCGGATGCGGACATCAACTCGAACCCGAACAACCCGGTCATCGGCACGCGCAGTTTTGGCACGGATGCAGGTAGGGTCGCCCGCCACACCGCGGCGTGGGTCGAAGGCATCCAGGCTGCTGGTATCGCGGCGAGCACCAAACACTTCCCCGGCCACGGGGACACAGCGAATGACTCGCACCTGTCGTTGCCGGTGATCGACCGTTCCATCGACGAGCTGCGGGAGCGCGAACTGGAACCGTTCCGCGCGGCCATTGCTGCTGGAACCAAAAGCATCATGACATCGCACATCCTCATGCCCCAGATCGACCCAGAACTGCCGGCGACGTTGTCGCCCACAATCCTGCAGGTGCTGCTCCGTGGGGAGCTTGGCTATGACGGGGTAATAGTTTCGGATGCCCTCGACATGGCCGGGGCGAGCGCGCTGACCGGTATCCCCGAGGCAGCCGTTCGTGCGATCTCTGCGGGCTGCGACCTCCTGTGTATTGGTACCGCGAACACGGACGAACAGATGGGCGAGATTATCGCCCATGTTGCCGACGCCGTTGCGACCGGCCGGTTGGAGGATCACCGCGTTCTTGATGCCGCTGAGCGAGTGCTTGGCCTTGCTGAATGGAAGCGGACCGCATCCACGAGCAGGCAGAGCCCAGCAGCGGTAGCGGCCATGCTCGCCGAACCGAAACTTCGGGAGGATGTTCGTGCGTCATTTTCCGTCCGCGAAGGGGTGAAATTGCCCGTCATGAGCGACGGTGCCGAGACACACTTGATCGTGATCGAGAGTGTGCCAAACGCGGCCGTTGGTCATCTTCCGTGGGGCCCACAGGCTGAGCGCCATGCAGTTGGGCCTGGCGCCGTCTGGCCAAACCTGACTGAGCACCTCGTGTTCGACTGCGATGCCGAGCAGCTACTCGCCGGCATCCCAAGCGACGACAACGTCATTATCGTTGGACAAAATCATCACCGGTCTGAGCTCAATCGGAAGATCATTGATACCTTCCGTGCTCGCAACGCGGACACGCTTGTTGTTGACATGGCCTGGCCGTCGCCGGATCGGGAATACGCCGATGTCGCAACGTTTGGCGCATCCCGCCTTGCCGGACGGGCGCTCATCGACCTGTTGTCGCAGCCAGGGACTCCAACGGGAGACGCGCGATGAGAGTCGGGATCGATATCGGCGGCACAAAAACGGCTGCCGTGGTTGTCGATCGCAACGGCACTGTGCTGCACGAAGTCAAGCAGCCGACCGGCTATGGGGCAGAAGAAGTTATCTCCACCGTCACCCAGGTGACCCGTCAGCTTGCCGACCGAGCTGGATGTCCCGTCAGCGATTTCAGGTCGATCGGTATTGGCATCCCCGGTGCCGTCAATACGGCCACGGGTCGTGTTGATCACGCCGTAAACCTCGGGCTAGTCGAGTTCGAACTTGGGGCAGAATCGGCGCGTCTGCTTGGCTCTCCCGTTGTTGTTGAGAACGATGTCAACGCCGCGGCGGTGGGAGCCTATCGGCTGGTGAACGGCGGAGTTGGGGGTGGCGCGGCCGGCGGGGACTCCGGCCCGGCATCCACGGGAAGCCTCGCCTATCTCAACCTTGGAACCGGGCTCGCCGCCGGCATTGTGCTCGACGGATCGCTGTGGCGAGGCGCAACGGGTGTGGCCGGTGAAATTGGCCACATCCCGGTTGACCCGTCTGGGGTCATTTGTACCTGCGGGCAGCGAGGCTGTCTCGAAACAATCAGTTCTGGGTCCGGAATCTCGAGGCAGTGGCCGACGGATAGCTCGTCGCCCGTTCACGACATGATGCGCGCCGCCACGGAGGGTGACGAGGTCGCCGTTCGGATTCGGGACATGCTGTTTGACGGAGTCGCAACAGGAGTGCGGCTTCTTGTGTTGAGCGTAGACGTTCAGAGCGTAGTCTTAGGTGGAGGCGTAACCAGCCTCGGACAGCCTTTGCTCGATGGCGTTCGAGGAGTGCTGCGGACCTGGTCGAGCAGCTCGCCGTTCCTTGAGTCGCTCAGACTCGATGAACGGATACGCTACATCCCAGATAGTTTTTCGGCTGCTGCAATCGGTGCGGCCTTGATAGGAGAAAAAACGCATGACTGACGTACTTGTGGTGAAGACCCCCGACGAGGCCGGAGAATGGGTTGCGTCTCGCTTCACCGCAACGATCGCCACTCGGCCAGACGCGGTCTTTGGGCTCGCTACCGGATCAACACCGTTGCCTATCTATCGTGCACTCGCGCGACAGGCTGCCGAGCAGAAGCTTGACCTGAGTCGGGTGCGTGGCTTCGCCCTCGACGAGTACGTCGGCCTCCCAGAAGGTCACGAGCAGAGCTACCGCACCGTCATCACCAATGAGGTTGTTAAGACAGTTGGGCTCAACCCTGAGCTTGTGCACGTTCCAAACGGTGCCATCGACGGCATCCGCACTGCAGGCGAGCGTTACGAAGAGGCCATTGTCGCGGCCGGCGGAATTGACTGGCAGATCCTCGGCGTCGGCAGCAACGGTCACATTGGGTTCAACGAGCCCGGCTCGTCACTCGCCTCGCTCACCCGCGTAGTGAAGCTGGCAGAGCAGACCCGCCAAGATAACGCGCGGTTCTTCGACTCGATTGACGATGTGCCAACCCACAGCATTACCCAGGGCGTTGGCACCATCTTGCGCGCGCGCAACCTGGTTTTGCTTGCCTTTGGCGAGCACAAGGCGGCTGCAGTAGCGAGTGCAATCGAAGGCCCAGTGACGGCATCGGTTCCTGCCTCTGCAATCCAGCTTCACCCGCACGTGACCGTTCTGGCCGATGAGGCCGCCGCCTCGCAGCTGCGAAACCTTGCGTATTACCGGTCGGCTACCGAAAACAAGCCGGAGTGGTTGTCCTAGAGGGGTATCTACTCGGAAAGACAGGTTGCCTTTCCCATCATGAATTTGCCGATTCTTGAGGGGGAAGGCACTTTTATATCCGCGATTTGTTTGGCCTGAACGAGGTGTACTAGGGTCGCGTCATGAGCAATGACGCCACCCAGCTGGGGACCACACGAACGCATCCACCGCGCCGATGGGTGAAACGGACCATTTGGAGTGTTGTCTCAGTAGTGCTCCTCCTTGTGCTTGTTGCATCGGGCGTTTCAATTTGGACTGTTCAGCGCGCGTTCCCACAGACGTCGGGCGAGCTCACGCTCGCAAAACTGACCGAGCCCGTTACTGTTTATCGGGACGCAGATGGCGTGCCAACCATCGAAGCCCGGAACTCTCTCGATCTGTACACCGCACAGGGGTTTGTCCACGCCCAGGATCGTTTCTGGGAGATGGATTTTCGCCGCCACGTGACCGCTGGCCGCGTTTCCGAGCTGTTTGGCGAGAGTCAACTCGGCACTGACACGTTTATCCGCACGCTCGGTTGGCGGAAGACGGCTGAGGCCGAAGTTGCGGCAATGGACCCAACCTCACTGGCCTACTACGAGGCCTATGCTGCCGGAGTTAACTCCTATTTGGCAGGCAAATCGAACGCGGATGTTTCGCTTGAGTACTCCGTGCTTGCCCTGCAAAACTCTGGGTACACGATTGAGCCGTGGACGCCTGCAGACTCCGTCGCCTGGCTGAAGGCCATGGCTTGGGATCTTCGCTCCAACATCGAAGATGAAACCGATCGCGCGCTCCTCAGTGAGCGGCTCAGCGACGATGAGCTGGCTGAGCTGTACCCGGCGTACGATTATGCCGAGCATCCAGTCATCGTGACCGGCGCAGAAGATGAAGCTGGCGAAGACGCTTCTGCATCGTCGGAAACCGGAGGCACGAGTAGCCAGGCCGCCAGTGCCGAAGCGCCACGTTCATCCGGAAGCGATGCTGGCACAGCCGCAGCGATGCAGTCGGTCAAAGCCTCACTCGCTGGGCTCCCGCAGCTACTCGGCGATGGTCAGCGTGATGTCGGCTCAAACTCCTGGGTCATCGGGGGTGAGCACACGGATACGGGAATGCCGCTGATGTCGAACGACCCGCATCTTGGGGCATCTATGCCGTCCGTCTGGTACCAGATGAACCTCAAGTGCACGACCAGCATGGGCTGCGCAGAGGATGTCTCCGGCTTCACCTTCAGTGGCCTCCCCGGCGTGGTCATCGGACACAACGCGCACGTCTCCTGGGGGTTCACCAATCTAGGGCCTGATGTTGCCGACCTCTACATCGAACGGGTATCTGGCGACAACTACGAGCTTGACGGCGTGCTCAAGCCGCTTGAGATCAGCACCGAGACGATTGACGTTGCGGGCGGCGAGTCAGTAGACATTACGATCCGCCGCACGGAGCGAGGGCCAATCGTCAGCTCTGCAAACGACGACTTCAAACAGATCGCCGAGGCTCAGCCAACCGAACCGGGGCTGACCACCGAGCTTTCGCTGCAATGGACCGCCCTGAGCCCGGGCAAGACGCCAGAAGCTATCTTCGCGATTAATAACTCGACTGACTGGGACAGCTTCCGTGCAGGGGCCAAGAAATTTGAAGTGCCAGCACAGAACCTTGTCTACGCAGACACCGAAGGGAACATTGGATACCAAGCGCCGGGAAAGATCCCCGTTCGCAAACAAGGTGATGGTTCGGTGCCTGTGCCAGGTTGGACGAGCGACTACGGCTGGGAGTCCTTTATCCCGTTTGATGACCTGCCCCGCACATTCAACCCAGAAAAGGGTTACGTGGTTACGGCCAACAACCCGGCTGTTGACGAGTCCTATCCTGAGCTGCTCACGACCGATTGGGACTACGGCTACCGCGCCGACCAAATTGAGCAGCGTATCGAGGAAGCCATTTCGGGTGGGGCCAAGATGACGGCCGCGCACGTCGAGGACATCCAGTTTGATAACACGAACGGGATGGCGAAGGTGCTCGCGCCGGCTATCGCCAACCTCTCCGTTGAGGGTGACGCTGCCCGCGGAACGGCGCTGCTTGCCGACTGGGACTACAGCGATGACGTGAACAGCCCCGCTGCGGCCTACTTCAATGTGTTTTGGAAAAACTACCTGAACGACGTTGTTGCCCCGCAGGTTCCTGAAGTGACCGTCAACGGTGGCGACCGTTGGTTTACCGTGACCACGGTCAAGCTCAGCGAACCAGACTCGGATTGGTGGACGCTCGACGGGATCACCGGGCGGGATGCGGTGCTCACCGAGCTGGCCACGCGTGCCTATGACGAGGCCTCCGACCTGCTCGGTGCTCACCCCGACTCGTGGCGCTGGGGCAAGCTGCACTCGCTGACGCTCACCAACGCATCCTTCGGAACCTCCGGTATCAAGCCCATCGAGGCGCTGTTCAATCGGGGACCCTACGAAGTTGGCGGAGGGTCGTCAATCGTGAACGCCAATGGCTGGCGGGCAAGCGAAGGGTACGTCGTCACCAACGTCCCCTCGCTGCGGATGGTCGTTGACCTTGCCGACTTCGATCGTTCGCGCTGGATCCACATTTCTGGGGCATCAGGACACGCCTTCAACCCTCACTACGCGGACCAGGCACCGGAGTGGGCAAACAACCAGTCGCACCCGTGGCTGTTCTCGCTTGACGGTATCCGCAAGGCCTCGGAGGACACGCTCGTGCTGAAGCCTCGGTACTAGCTCGTGAGTGTTGCTTGGGTCTGCGGAAGCGCGGGCCCAAGCAGGGATTGTGCTGACGCCGCGTTATCTCAGGCGGTGCTATTTCATGCCGCGTTATTTGATGCTGCGCAGCCCAGCCATAAGGCCCGTGGCCGCGGCAACAACGCCGAGGGCAATCGGGATGATCGGGGTGACATCGATCATGAAGAGGCCAACAACCGCCGCCGCGATGAGCAGCAGCTCAACGAGCCCGCGACCATACACATCAACATGCAGGATCGGCTTCGGAGAGAGGAAGACCGCCCACATGAGGATTGCCAGGATGATGCTGCCAACTCCGGTGGCGATACCCGGCCACGGCAGCGGCCAAGCGAGGAACCCCCACGCGCCAATCGCGGCGAAGAGTGCGAGGTGCACGATGCCGCGAACGATCGTGATGGTGTCGAGCTGCTGAGGAGTGGCGGTTGTAGTCACCCGTCCATTGTACCGTGGGATTTTGGGTGCCCGGCCCACGGTACAGCCGCATCCGTTCGCCCATGTTTGCGAAAAAATTGCCCCAAAATCGCAACCAGCGGCGAACGGATGCCCCTGCTACTGGAAGATGATGGTGCGGTCGCCGTCGAGTAGAATCCGGTTCTCGGCAAACCAGGTGACCGCCCGTCGAAGGGCGCGGCTTTCCTCATCCTGGCCGAGCGCAACGAGCTCTGCGGGTGTGCGCGAGTGATCAACGCGGGCGACGTCCTGCTCGATGATCGGGCCCTCGTCGAGATCGGTGGTGACAAAGTGCGCGGTTGCGCCGATAAGCTTCACACCCCGCTGGTGCGCCTGCTTATACGGGTTCGCCCCTTTGAACCCTGGCAGGAACGAGTGGTGGATATTGATGGCTTTGCCAGACAGCTCCTCGCATAATTCTGGGCTCAGAATCTGCATGTAGCGGGCGAGTACAACGAGCTCGATGTTGTGCTCGGCAATGACTTCGCGGATGCGGTCCTCGAAGGCAGCCTTCGAATCCGGACCCGTCACGGGCTTATGCTCAAAGGGCACACCGTAGAATGACGCGAGATCGCTCAGCGTTGGGTGGTTGGCGAGGATGAGCGGCACATCAATAGGGAGCTGGCCTCCGCGCGCCCTGAACAGCAGATCGTTCACGCAGTGTTGCGCAGTTGAGGCCAATAACAGCGTGCGAATGCGCCGCCCAACGATGTCGAGCTTCCAACTCATCTCGTAGCGCTCAGCGACCGGGCGAAGCGTTGCCTCAAGCTCGTCGCGAGTCGCCGGAGAGAGCACCTGCAGCCGCATAAAAAAGCGACCGGTGTCGTCGCTCGAGAACTGCTGGCTCTCGGTGATATTGCCACCGGCATCCACAACCGCCCCGCTGATCGCATGCACAATTCCAGGCTGGTCAACACAGCTAAACGACAGCACCCAGTGCTGCGTTGTGGTTGCGGAAGGGGCGATGGCGTCTGAAGAGGTCTGCGGTAGAGTCACCTGCTCTACGTTAGAGGACATTTAGGGGAGAGGCCACACGGCGGTCAAGCAACGGACGATGGCGCCGGGATTTATCGCTTCGCGAGAGGGGATTCGTCAACGATGCCGACGAATCTGCTGCCAACGCCGTCAACCTCGGTGCGGCTGAGGCCAGGAGCCGGATCTGGCAACTGGTACGCCTCGTGATAATCGCAGCTGAGATACGTGAAGTCTGGCCACCATTTTTTGGGACGGGCATCCTCTAAGAATCCACACACATCGCACGTGAGTTTGACCCAGACTGGTTTCTTGCCCGTGCGGTTCTCTCGTGACTGCTTCAGCCAAGCCGGTGGATTCTGGTCGAGGTCGTCGAGTTCTGCCTGGCTGATCCGGGACGGGATGCCGTGCCGCACGGCCATCTCCATGGGAATGTCTAAGCGGAGTGCCGCATCTCGTCTGGTAACCATCAGCCCAATGATACGCGCATGCACCTGCATCTATTTGCGACTTTCTGCGCAAGAATCACGAATTTTGGACAGAAACTCACAAATAGATGCAGGTGAGAAGGGGAGGGGCGTCGCATAGAATGGACGCGGTCGCGCGATCGTGCGGCCCTGGGCGCGCACACGAGCGCGAAGTCGATCCCCGACGCCTCGGCGGGGGATGCGCCACTCTTCGAATTGGTTGAGTAGCTGAATGTCTCCCACTGCTGTTTCCGCTGCGCCGACGGCGGAGAAATTTCCCGCCGCCGCGCTCGTTATCCTTGCCGCGACCACATTTCTTTCGGTCACCATTGAAATGATCCCAACCGGTCTCATGCCGGAGATGAGTCGCGAGCTTGGCGTTACCGAGGGCCAGATCGGCCTGTTGCTGACCGTTTTTGCCTTCACCGTTGTGGTCTCGGCCGTGCCGCTGACCGCGCTCACTGCCTCCTGGCCGCGCCGCACGATCCTTG
The DNA here is from genome assembly GCF_011758565.1 of Lysinibacter cavernae. GTDB lineage: Bacteria > Actinomycetota > Actinomycetes > Actinomycetales > Microbacteriaceae > Lysinibacter > Lysinibacter cavernae. The sequence continues at coordinate 1,937,852 of NZ_JAAMOX010000001.1, read as the reverse complement.
TTGTCGCCCTCTCCGGTCTTGCGACGAGCACGGTGCTGTCTGCTATCGCCCCGACCTACGAACTGCTTATCGGCGCACGGCTCATTGGCGGCCTGTTTCACGGTCTGTTCTGGAGTGTCGCCTGCGCGTATGCCGGATACATCGTCTCGCGGGAGCAGGTTGGTCGAGCCGTCTCAATTATTGTCTCCGGCGGCACGCTTGCGTTTGTGCTTGGCGTGCCGCTTGGTACCGCCCTCGGACATGTCCTCGGCTGGCGGATGGCCTTTGGCGTTATCGCCATTGCCGGATTCATCGGGGTCGTGTTGGTCGTCTTGATTGTGCCCCCTGTCAACCGAGTTGCACCTGCAAAACGGGTGAGGAAACGCGATAGGAACCCAGCGGATGCCCTGCGAGCATCCACCTGGCGCGACGAAACGACCGTGATCACGCTGTTTGTATGCCTACTCGCCGCATTCATCATGGTCGGGCACTACTCGTTCTACTCGTACATCACCCCGTTCCTGCTCGAGGTTGTTGGGGTCTCGGTGGATGCCCTACCAACGATGCTGTTCATCTACGGTGTCGCCGGTGCGGTTGGCCTCGTGCTCATGGGCTGGCTGTTTAGCTCGAAGGTTGTGCTTGGGCTGCGCTGGTCGTTGCTCGGATGCCTGGCCGGAGTTGTGCTGTTGGCTGCAGCGACTGCCATCCCATGGCTGGCGTTTCTTGGCTTTGTGCTGTGGGGTGTCTCCTTCGGCATTTTGCCGCCAACCTTGCAGACAACGATGCTGCGAACGGCATCCGATCGGATTCGCGACTCGGCAAGCGCCGTCTATACAAGTTCGTTTAATTTTGGCATCGGGGCTGGAGCGCTGGTGGGCGCAATGCTGCTTCCCGGAATCGGTCTCGCTGGCCTTCCCTGGTTCTACGTGGTTATTCTTGTTGCCGCCATCGTTGGCAGCACGGTTGGAATTAGGGCCATAACGCGGCGGCGGCTGCGTGACGAAATATCCCGGGCCAGTTCACACACAAACTGATAAGCTGGCCGGGTCGTAACTGGCGTACAGATGGTCACCATCGGGAAGCGACACTTACAGATCGGCCGCTCGCCTGGGCCGTGTAAATCTGTGGAACATCACCCGAATGAATGTCGAAAGACACGCTGCGTGTGCCTTCTGGGTGCGCGAGCGAATATAAGGAGACTGTATGTCAGAAAAGTTGCCGTCCACGTTTACCCAGCCGCTGTCTGAGGTTGACCCAGAAATCGCAGAGGTACTCAAGCTTGAGCTCGGTCGCCAACGCGACTACCTCGAGATGATCGCGAGCGAGAACTTCGTTCCTCGCGCAGTACTCGAGGCCCAGGGCTCTGTGCTCACCAATAAGTATGCAGAGGGCTACCCAGGACGCCGCTACTACGGTGGCTGCGAATACGTCGATGTGGCTGAGTCATTGGCCATCCAGCGCGCGAAGGACCTGTTCGGAGCCGAGCACGCCAACGTGCAGCCCCACGCAGGCGCACAGGCCAACGCCGCAGCGCTCTACGCGCTAGCCGCGGTCGGCGACACCATCCTTGGCCAGGAGCTGTCACACGGTGGGCACCTTACCCACGGCATGAAGCTCAACTTCTCTGGCCGCAACTACAACGCCGTTTCGTACGGTGTAGACCCCGAAACCTACCGCGTCGACATGGATATCGTGCGCGAGAAGGCCCTTGAGCACCGCCCGACGGTCCTCATCGCCGGATGGTCGGCCTACCCTCGTCAGCTTGATTTTGCTGCGTTCCGCTCGATCGCCGACGAGGTTGGCGCGAAGCTCTGGGTCGACATGGCTCACTTCGCCGGACTCGTTGCGGCTGGGCTCCACCCGTCACCGGTTCCTCACGCCGACGTTGTTACGTCAACCGTGCACAAGACGCTTGCCGGCCCCCGTTCGGGCGTTGTGCTGAGCAAGGCAGAGTACCAGAAGAAGATTGACTCTGCCGTGTTCCCAGGCCAGCAGGGTGGGCCGCTCATGCACGTCATCGCCGCAAAGGCGACGGCGTTCAAGCTTGCAGGTCAGGACGAGTTCCGCGACCGCCAAGAGCGCACCATCCGCGGTGCCCAGATCATCGCCGAGCGCCTCATGGCGAAAGACACCACCGATAACGGCATCTCGGTGCTCACCGGTGGAACCGACGTGCACCTCGTGCTCGTTGACCTTCGCAACGCCGCCATCGACGGCAAGCAGTCGGAAGACCTGCTGCACGAGGTTGGCATCACGGTGAACCGCAACTCGATCCCCTTCGACCCTCGCCCGCCGATGGTCACCTCTGGCCTCCGCATCGGAACGTCTGCCCTCGCCACTCGCGGCTTTGGCGACACCGAGTTTGCTGAGGTTGCCGAGATCATCGCCGCCGTGCTCAAGCCAGGTGCCGACATTGACGCGCTGCGCGCTCGCGCCGCGAAGCTTGCGGCCGACTTCCCCCTCTACCCCGGTCAGGAACAGTGGTAGACGGCGCTTCTGCGCAAATCCTTGATGGCACGGCTACGGCCGCTGCCATCAAGGACGAGCTGCGCGAACGCGTTGTAGCGCTCAAGGCCAAAGGCGTTGTCCCTGGTCTCGGTACTGTGCTGGTTGGCTCTGACCCTGGTTCGCAGTGGTACGTTGCTGGCAAGCACCGCGACTGTGCCGAGGTTGGCATTGAGTCCATTCGCCGCGACCTGCCAGAAGATGTCACACAGGCCGAGCTGGATGCCGTGCTCGACGAGCTCAACAACGACCCGTCGTGTACCGGTTACATTGTGCAGCTTCCGCTGCCAAAGCATCTCGATACCGACCGTGTGCTTGAGCTCATCGATCCTGCGAAGGATGCCGACGGTCTGCACCCCACCAATCTTGGTCGGCTGTTGCTCAACGTGAACGACCCAATCGAGACGTCGTTGCCGTGCACACCGCGCGGCGTGATCGAGTTGGTTGAACGTCACGGTATCAGCTGGAAGGGCAAGAACGTGGTTGTGGTTGGCCGCGGAATTACGGTTGGGCGGGCCATTGGGCCGCTGCTCACCCGCCGCGAGTACAACGCAACGGTCACGCTCACGCACACAGGGACGGTTGACCTCGATGCACACCTGCGTCAGGCAGATGTCATTGTTGCCGCCGCCGGTGTTCCTGGGATTGTGACGGCCTCGGCCGTCAAACCTGGCGCTGTTGTGCTCGACGTTGGCGTGAGCCGCGTGACCGACCCTGAGACCGGTAAGAGCCGGATCGCGGGAGACGTTGCAGACGATGTTGCCTCGGTCGCATCGTGGATCTCGCCAAACCCCGGCGGGGTTGGCCCGATGACGAGGGCGCTGCTGCTGAAAAACGTGGTTGATAGCGCGGAGCGTCAGCTGCCGTAACTCTGCAAATATAAGAAAGCTCGTGGGGTGCAAGAAATTGCACCCCACGAGCTTTTTGTGTTGGATCAGAATGGTCGACCAGCCGACGCGTTTTTGCGTGGGTCTGTGACCAATCTGTGGCTGTTAGCAGAGGCTTTGCGGAGTCTGGCGAGAGGCTGGAGGGAGCCGAATTGTATGAGGCCTGCTCAAGTACGGCTAAGCTTCGACCCCGGCTGCCCACACCCGTGCGACTTCGAGCTCAGGGGTGAGTAGCACCGCATCCGCTGCATAGCCGGGCTGGAGGTGCCCGAGTCTGTCGTCGACTCCGAGGGCGCGGGCTGGGGCGCTTGTCAGCGCCGTAACGGCGTTGGGCAGGGACACGCCAGAACGGAGCACCGCTGTGCGAAGCGCCTGGTCGAGGGTAAGCGTTGAGCCCGCGATACTGCCGCCCTCGGTCAATCGAGCAACCCCGTCGGTCACGGTGACATCGAGCTCGCCGAGCGTGTAGTGCCCGTCGCCAACGCCGGTTGCCGCCATGGCATCGGTGATGAGTGCAACGCGGCCAGGTGCCTGCCCAAAGACCATGGAAATAACTTCGGGCCGGAGGTGGATGCCATCGGCAATCACTTCGAGCGTCACGCCGTCGTGGTCAAACGCCGCAAGAACCGGGCCAGGCGCTCGATGGTGGATGCCGTTCATCCCGTTAAACGCGTGGGTCAGGATGCTCGCCCCCGCTTCGAACGCCTCGGTGGTCTGTTCGTAGCTTGCGTCGCTGTGGCCAACCGCGACGGCGACTCCGTTTGTGACCATGTGGCGCACCGCATCCAGCCCACCGTCGAGTTCTGGGGCGAGCGTGATTTGGCGGAGATACCCGTTTGCTGCCTTGAGAAGACGATCAAGCTCGGCCGTTGTTGCTGCGTGCAAGAGGCGCTCGTTATGTGCCCCCTTGTGCAGGGCGCTGAGGAAAGGCCCTTCAAGATGTACGCCAAGCACATGGTGATCGACGGCTGCCCGCGAGGCGACCTGCTCGGTGAGAGCCACCATCGTATCGAGGGGATTTGTGACAAGAGAAATGACGAGGCGAGTGGTGCCGCGTGAGCGGTGCATGCGGATCGCGGCATCAAACGCAGCCGACCCCTCGTCGAAGTTGTGGCCAGCCCCACCGTGCGTGTGAATATCGATAAATCCTGGCGTCAGGATGTATCCGGTTGCATCAACAACGTCGTACCCTGGATCGTCGGCCATGAGCTGTCGCCAGTCTGTGCCGGTGCCTGTCCTTGTGATGATGCCGCCGTCAAACGCGATCCACGAGTTTGCGCGCTCAAGCCCATTATCGATGAGTGTTGCGGAGTGAATAATCGTTGGTTCGCTGGTCATATAGCCGGCTCCTTTGCTGCTGATTCGGCGCGCATCCCGAAACGGGGCGATGCTAGCTGTTTGGGGTAATAACTTTCATTCCTGCGTCGTGGAAGGCTTGCCGCTGCTCAGCGGTAATGCCGTCGTCGGTGATGATGCCGTCGAAGAGGCCGGCACCGCCAACCATTGCAAAGGCCCTTCGTCCGATCTTCTGGGAGTCAGCAACAACAAGCGCGCGTGTAGCCCGTGCCGCCATCAGAGCGTTGGCAGCGGCCTCGCCTTCATCATTGACCATGGCGCCAAAGACCGGGTCGATAGCGGTGACCCCGATGAATGCGGTATCCATCGTGATTTGGGCGAGCACGCTCGCGGCAAGCGGCCCGAAGAGTTCGTAAGAATGGTTCTGCACAACGCCGCCAGTGACGACTACTCGAACCTGGGGTCGAAGGGCTAGCTGGGCGGCGATGTTGATTGCGTTGGTCACAACGGTGAGGCTCGCATCGGGGTGCGGCTCCATGAGGTCTCTGCGTGACGAAAGGGCGTCAACAATTGCCGTCGTTGTTGTGCCGCCGGAGAGGCCGATGACATCGCCGCGGGAAACGAGGGAGCTTGCCGTGGCGCCGATAGTGCTCTTTTGGCTTGCCTGCATCGAGTTTCGATAGCGGATGGGGAGATCGTAGGCCACCGACTGTTTGATTGCCCCGCCCCGCGTCCTGACAAGCAAATGCTGTTCGGCCAGCGCGTCGAGGTCTCGGCGGGCAGTGGCTGCGGAAACGTCGAGATCATCAACGAGGTCTTCGACCGTCACTCGCCCGGCTTCGCCGAGGAGATCGAGGATTGCTTTGAGTCGCTCTTCGCGATTCACTGAGGTCCATTCGTCGAGGATTTGAGCGCAAAGATAGACGCGAGCCGAGCTGCCTCGACCGAAAGTGCCTCCTGCGCAGGTTGCAGATACTTCCTGGAATCTACCATATTGGGCTGTTCAGCCAGGGTTTTTCGGAGCTCGCGGGTGAAGACTTTATTGAGCTGGGTCGACACATTGATTTTGGTCATGCCTGCTCCAATTGCGCGCACAATATTGTTGTCCGCAATGCCTGATGATCCGTGCAAGACGAGCGGGACTTCGACCGAATCGTTCAGCCTGCCGATGAGGTCAAGGTCAAGTTGCGCGGTTCGCTCGGTCATAGCGTGCGACGAGCCGACGGCAACCGCAAGCGAGTCAACACCGGTTTCCTGCACAAAAGCTGCCGCTTCGTCAGGATCGGTGCGAGCCCCTGGGGCGTGGGCGCCGTCTTTTCCCCCAACCGCGCCGAGTTCGGCCTCGACATGCACTCCGCGCTCGTGAGCGTAAGCCACGACTGCTGCGGTTTCGGCGACGTTGTCTGCGTACGGCAGCGTAGCCGCATCAAACATGACTGAGCCGAAGCCCAAGGCAATTGCCTCGTGGACGAGGTCGACATCATCGGCGTGGTCAAGATGAACTGCCAACGAGGCGGACGACTTGCGTGCGATTGACAGCGTCGCACGCGCAAGCGGCTCAAGACCGCCGTGGTATTTGGCGCAGTTCTGAGAGATCTGCAGAATCAGCGGAAGGCCGCTGCGCTCTGCGGCCCGTGCGAGTGCTTCCGCCGTTTCCAAGTGGATGACGTTAAACGCTGCGATGCCGATACCCGTTGACTGCGCAGCCGCAATAAGGGTGGTGCTATTCACAAGAGTCATAGGAGATGCCTTTGCGCTAGAGCTGGCGAACAGTCACCCGCTGGGCAAGCTGCGGCCAAGATGGGTGGAGTTCGCCGGCTGTTGGAGTGAGGACGGCAGAGGCCGACCACGCCGTGGCAAGCGTGAGAGCGGCAGCCCAATCGATCTGGCTCAGATCGAGCCCGGCGGACGAGGATAATGTGGCGGCGAGCGCGGCGACCGACGCATCACCTGCACCCGTTGGGTTGCCAACAAGTTGGGTATCGAGGGTTGCCGACCAGACCGTGGCGGATGATTGCTGTACGCAGCGCATCCCATCCTCACCAAGCGAAACAACAACTGCGGTCGCCCCCAAGGAGAGCAGGTGTCGGGCGCCTTCGATTGGGTCGCTCATACCGGTCGCATCGGCGAGTTCGTGTTGATTGGGTTTGAGTACTGTCGCTCCGGCTTTGGCTGCGTCGAGGAGCGGCTGCCCAGAGACATCAATGATCGACGGTATCTTTGCTCGATTCGCGGCACCAATGAGCCTCGGGTAGAGATCGGAGGGTGCCCCTGGTGGAAGGCTTCCCGAAGCCACAACACAGGAGGCGCCGTTGAACGATGCGGCCGTCGTGGTCACGATGCGGTCCCATTCCGCCGGCGAGTAACCGCTCCCTTCTTCGTTCAGAAGGGTTGTTGTGCCGTCGCGCTGCTCAACAATCGCAATTGACCGACGTGTTGAACCGGCAACGGCAATTGCGGTGAGCGCGAGACCCGAGGCGAGAGCTTCAGCCTCGAACTCCCTCCCGCTGGCCCCACCGACGGGAACAACCGTTGTCACTCCAACGCCTTGCGAGTGCAAGACCCTGCTCACGTTGACGCCCTTGCCACCTGCGCGAACGGCGGCAGCGGGGGTACGGATGCTGCTCCCTCGATTCAGCTGTTCAATCGAATAGGTGTGGTCAAGAGCCGGATTCGGTGTGAGCGTGACGATCATGGCGTGCGCTCACCGGCGGCGAGCGCACGGGCCTTAAGAGCCGACCCAATCAGGCCGGCGTCGCCACCAAGCTGGGCAAGTATGAGCTGTGGTCGACGCTGGATGGTGAGCTCAACATCCAGATGACGCTCGATCGGTTCGACGAGGTGTTGACCTGCGAGCGCGAGTCCACCCGCCAGCAAGATGACTTCCGGCGCAATCATGCCTGCTGCTTGAGCGATGCAGTTTGCGAGGGCGCTTGTCGCCTCGTTCCAGACGCGGGAGGCAACCGGGTCACCGCCGAGCATCCGATCGAGTACCTCGCGTGATCCCTGTACCTGCTCGCCAGACTGCTCTGCGTAGCGACGGGCTATGGCTCCCGCCGATGCGATTTCTTCGAGCGTTGGTGCGGCAGGTCCGTCGCCGACGGCCGCGCTATAGACGGTCGAGGCGACCCTGTTCTGGCCGATTTCGCCAGCAAAGCCGCGAGAAACGACGGGGGAGCCGTTCACAAACACCGCGCTTGCGATGCCAGTGCCAATAACAACAACCATTGCATCGCGCACGCCAGTACCTGCACCGAGCTGTAGCTCAGCGTCGCCGGCGGTCCTGACGTCGTGACCAAATGCAACCGGAAGCGAGAGCGCCGCCTCAAACTGCGCACGGATGGGTTCATTGTGCCAATCGAGATTACGCGCGTAGACGCAGACTCCTGCTTCTTCGTCAACAATTCCTGGCACAATGACGCCGGCCGCGGCTGGCCTGATCGTTGGATAGTCAACGGCCAACTGCTTGGCTTCGCGGGCGACCGTGTGTACAACGGTTGCTACGGTATGTTCCCCGTTCACCTTCGTTGGTACGCGCCGCAGCCCAATAATGCTGCCGTCGCTCTCAACCAGGGCGATCTTGATGTCCGTGCCACCCACATCGATCGCGAGTACGGCGTGCTCGTGATCGCCGAGGCTTGGCATTGGTACTGGGGAGTCTGGCATCGCTAGCCTTCAAGAACGACGGAACGTGTGAGGTTCCGTGGGTGGTCCGGGTTGAGCCCAAAGGATAGCGCACGAGCGAGGGCGACCCTGTGCACTCGCACGAGGTCAGCCAACGGGTCGAGGGCGCTTGTGACAAACGTAGCGCCCGTTGCCGCGACGTCATTTGCGAGGCCGTCCGGTGCCTCGCCAAACTGCCAGGTGACGCGCCCTGGGGCAGCGATGGCAATCGGCCCGTGGCGGTACTCCATCGACTGGTACGACTCGGTCCATGATTGGGCGGCCTCTCGCATCTTGAGCGCTGCCTCGGTGGCCAGTCCGAGCGCCCAGCCGCGCCCGAGGAATGAGAACTGCTCGGCAAGCACAATCGAGTCGTCGAGGTCTTCGGCCAACGCTGCTTCTGCATCGGCGATGGCCGCATCGAGGTTTTCGCCAAGGCTTGTGCGAAGAAGGGCAAGGGCCGAGGTTGCGAAGCGGGTCTGAACAACCGACTGCTCGTCGGCAAAGGGGAGCTCGATGACATCATCCACGAGCCCGGAGAAGGACGTCGTTGGGTCACCGACGATGCCGAGGGTTCGCTTGCCGCCGTGCTCTTCGCCGAGCAGCTCGAGTACTTCGCTTGTGGTTCCTGAGCGGGTGAGGAGGATGAGGACATCGTAGTCACGGGTTCTGGGGAACTCTGTCGCGGTGAAGGCATCGGTGACTCCATGCCCGAGGCTCTCGCGGAGCGAAGCGTATGCCTGCCCCATAAACCATGACGTGCCGCATCCGACGATTGCGACGCGCTCGCCAGCCTGTGGGAATGCCGTCACGGTGCCAGCCAGTTCTACGGCCTTTCGCCACATAGCTGGTTGTGACGCCAACTCGGCTGCCATGAACTGTCCTGGCTGCTCAGTCACTGAATTTGTTGACATCCGGTTCCTCGTTTCGCGACCATTCGGCCCATAAAGCGCAGTAAAGCGCATGATTTATGATTTATTAAGATTGATATTACTCATATGTAATCACAATTGCTACATGTTTCACGCATGTTAAGTATCGAATTTTTGCGGAGCATGGTGAGGTGGCGTGACATCGATGTCGAAGCTTTTGGCCCCCGGAAACTCGCTGGTTTCCTTGTTTTTGTTGAGTTCCTAACTCTTTTTGCTTTATTTGTCGTCGCCGATTTGTTACCAAATGGCCCTTGACGAGTGTTGTGTCCGTAAGACATTATTTCGTCTAAGCCCGCTGCGTTATCTTGATTGATGTTGAGCGAAAAGCATCAATAGCAATCATCGGGTGGGGTTACAGCAACGACGCTGATCTCAGGCGTCGTTCCCTTTTACGAGTTAAGGAAGACCTGTGAAACGAACCATTCGAATGGCTGCTGTTGCTACTGCAGCCGTAACAACTCTTGTGCTCTCCGGCTGCGGCTTTGGCGGCGGCAGCGATAACTCATCCGGTGACAGTGGGTCATCTGCAACAACGCTCAACCTGCTCGTGCCAACATACTCTGACAGCACAAAAGGCCTCTGGGAAGACGTCATCAGCGGCTTTGAAGCAAAAAACAAAGACATCACGGTGAAGCTCCAGGTGGAGTCTTGGGACAACATCAACGACGTCGTTAAGACCAAGGTGCAAGGAAACGCAGCACCCGACATCCTCAACATCGACGCATTCGCCGGATTCGCAGCTGACGACCTGCTTTACAAGGCATCCGACGTCGTGTCGAAGGAGACACTTGACGACTTCCAGCCATCGTTTGCCAAGAACGCCTCCATCGATGGAACGCAGTACGGTCTGCCAATGATCGCCTCGGCTCGTGCAATGTTCTACAACAAAGATCTTATGACGCAGGCTGGCGTTGCCGAAGTTCCAACAACGTGGGATGAACTCCTTGAGGCCTCAAAAAAGGTACAAGCCCTCGGAAATGGGACGTACGGCTACGGCCTGCCGCTCGGCTCAGAAGAAGCGCAGGCTGAGACCGCTGTCTGGTTCTACGGTGGAGGCGGAGGATACGGCGACGCGGAGGAACTCACGATCAACTCTGACAAGAACATCGCAGCAGCGACAGAGATGCAAAAGTTTGTGAACGAAGGCGCAACGCAACCAGACACCGGCTCAAGCGACCGCACGCCGCTCATGAACGTATTCATCCAGGGCAAGATCGGTTTCATGATTGGATTGCCGCCCACCGTTGGAGAGATCGAGAAGAAAGCCCCCGACCTCAACTACGGCATCGCTCCTATTGCTACTGAGGACGCCAGCCCCATGACCCTCGGCGTGGCCGACCACCTGATGGCCTTCAAGAATGACGGCTCAAAGCAAGAAGCCATCACGAAGTTCCTCGACTACTACTACAGCGCAGACGTCTACGTGCCATGGGTCAAGGCCGAAGGCTTCCTGCCAACCACCATCTCGGGATCCGATGCGCTTTCTGGAGAAGAGAAGCTCAAGTCATTCCTTGAAGTACTTCCCGGAGCCGTGTTCTACCCGTCAACCAATCCCAACTGGACTGCCGCATCTGACGCGATCAAGACAAACATCGGCCAGATTGGCCAAGGAAAAGACCCGGCAGAGGTATTGAATACCATTCAAGCCGCCGCCGAATAACTCACCGCTAGAGAACCGAGAGAAATCGATGTCACGTTCCGTGCTTCACGAAACAAGCACATCGCCAACACCTGAGGGGGTGGCCCGTCCGGGTCGCTCCCTCAGGGAGCTCGTGCGAGCGCTACCCTGGATCGGGCCGGCGCTCATACTGATTGTCGGCGTTGTGTTTTTCCCAGCTGGGTACATGTTTTTTACCTCTACACGAGAGGTGAGCCAGTACGGTCTTGACAAGGGGCCAGCAGGCTTCTCTAATTATGCGGAACTGTTTGCCCTCCCGCAGCTTCCCGGAGTGCTTCTGCGCACGGCAATTTGGGTCGTCGCAGTTGTTGGCCTGACGGTTCTTATATCCCTCGTACTCGCCCAGTTTCTCAATAAGCAGTTCCCTGGCCGACGTATCGTGCGGATGTTTGTCATCATCCCGTGGGCCGCCAGCGTCGTCATGACCACCACCGTCTTCTACTACGGGCTTGACCCGTACTACGGCATCATCAACAAGATGCTCGTGGATATGGGGCTGCTCGAAAGCACATACGGCTACACCAAGAACGTGGTGCCGGCCTTCACCGTGGCGATTATTATTGCCGTGTTTGTGTCCCTCCCCTTCACGACGTACACGATCCTCTCTGGTCTGCAGACAATCTCAGCCGAAGTGATTGAGGCGGCCAGAATGGACGGCGCAAAACCGTGGACCATCTACACCTCAATCGTGCTGCCGCAGCTGCGCGGAGCCATCGCCGTTGCCGTGCTGATCAACATCATCAATGTGTTCAACTCGTTGCCGATTCTCAAGATCATGACGGGGTCAATCCCCGGCTACGATGCCGATACCATCATGACGCTCATCTTCAAACTGCTGCAGGGCAGTCAACGGATTGATCTGGCGAGCGCCCTGAGCGTAGTCGCGTTTGCGATCGTCATCATCATCGTTGCTATCTACGTGAAACTCGTCAAACCGATGCAGGAGGTCGACGAATGAGCACCATAACCACTGTCGCGGGTGCCGAGGTGAGCGGAATGGCCGCAGCAGGCAGCAAGCGACGAAAAAGCTACGGCGAGGACCGGGCATCGGCCACGCGCATCGGCTTCCGGATGCTCGGCGGGCTCGTGGTCATCCTTGTATTTGTGTTCCCGTACGTCATTATGGCGATTGGCTCGCTGAAGAGCCGCAACGAAATCCTGAGCGTGCCGCCGTCGTATCTGCCAACCGAGTGGCACTTCGACAACTACATCACGATGTGGTCGACACCCGAGACGCCGCTGTTCCAAAACCTGATCTCAACGATTGTTATTTCGGTGTTTGCGACGCTTATTGTGCTCATCGTGGCATTGCCAGCGGCGTATTACACGGCGCGATTCCGGTTCCCAGGACGCTTGGTGTTTCTCTTTCTGGTCATCACCACGCAGATGCTGCAGCCGGCTGTGCTGACGACCGGGCTCTTCAAGCAGTTCATGAGCCTCGGGCTGAGCGATACCTGGCTCGCGATGATCCTGATCAACGCCGCGTTCAACCTGTCGTTTGCGACCTGGATTATGCACAGCTTCTTTGCCGGTATTCCGAAGGGGATTGAGGAGGCGGCTCAGATTGATGGGGCAGGCAAACTCCGCGTGTTGTTCCAGGTAACCCTTCCCCTCGTGTGGCCGGGCATCGTCACCGCTATCATCTTCACGTTTGTGGCCTGCTGGAACGAGTTCGCGGCGAGCCTCGTGATCTTGTCGACGGACGGGAATCAGCCGCTGTCCGTTGCGCTGACAAAGTTCGTTGGACAGTACGATTCTGCGTGGCAGTACGTGTTTGGCGCATCGATTGTTGCGATCGTGCCCGTAGTCATCCTCTTTATGTTCATCGAAAAGCGCCTGGTTGGCGGCCTCGCGGCTGGCGCAGTGAAGTAACCTCCCCTCCTGACCTGCATCTATTTGTGACTTTCTGCTCGGAAACACGAGAATTTTCGCAAAAACTCACAAATAGATGCAGGTTTTGTGGGGTGGTGAGCCGAAAAGTCAGACGGAGTATGCTCGTCACGAGGAATTGACTCAGAGAGTAGGCACCGTGAACGCGTCCCCAACGGGAAACCAGTACAGCATCCGTCGGGTGAGCGACCTCGGCGATTGGAGCGCCACGATTACCGAGCGTGCCGCCGGCATTCGGCTGCTGACTCTTGACGGTATTGACCTTGTCGAGCCGTTTCCGGAAGACCGTGTTCCGCCCTACGCCGCTGGCATCGTGCTGATGCCCTGGGCCAACCGCATCCGAGATGGCAAGTGGACCCTCAACGGGGCAACCCAGCAGCTCGACATTACCGAGCCGGCCGCGCACAACGCCATCCACGGCCTTCTCCGCAACGCCCACTACACGCTCGGAGATCGAGGTGCAGACTGGGTCCGCCTTGAGGCGCCGGTCTTCCCGCAGCACGGCTACCCGTTTCACCTTGAGACCTCAGTTACGTACCGATTGCTTGCCAACGGGCTCCAGGTCACGCACGATGTTCGTAACGTCGGCCCGACCACTGCCCCGGTCGCGCTCGGCGCGCACCCCTTCGTCAAGATTGGGGATGTTCCAACGACCGACCTGACGCTCACGGTTGACGCCGCAACGCGTTTCGAGGTTGACGATCGCTTCAACGTTCTTGCAGAGGTTGGTGTCGAAGGAACCCAATACGATCTTCGTGACGGCGTGCGTCTCGGCGATGTCTCGCTTGACGACGGATACGGAAGCGTGTCACACACCGAAGGGGAAACTCGGCACTCGATCACGGCGCCAGACGGACGCAGGGTAACGGTGTGGGGAGACTCAAACATCCGCTACGTGCAGGTGTTCACTACCGACGATTTTTCGACCGAAACGGTTGGCGACGTCGCCGTGGCAATCGAACCAATGACTGCCCCAGCCGGAAGCCTCGCAACCGGAGAGGGGCTCACCTGGCTTGAACCGGGCGAGGAGTGGGCCGTTCGCTGGGGAATCCGCTACAGCTGACCAGAAGCCTTGAGCGCCAGGTAGTGATTGGCGAGGGCTGGGGGGAGTTGCTGCGGCGTTGCGCTCAGCGGGTACGCCCCACAGAGTCGGATGGCGGCGGCCACTCGTTGCTGGTCGTTGATGGCCCGCTCGGCCGCTGCAGCCCGATAGACGTCATCGCGTGAGAGCCGCTCAGCCGAAGCCTCGGCAAGCGCAGGGTCCATGACCCCAGCAACAACAACCGTGTGCTTTGCGGTGAGCTGAGGAAGCATCGCTAGCAGCGGTCGGGCTGTTCCCGGCGAGTCCGCCGTTGTGAGCAGTACAACGAGCGACTTTTGGGTGGTCACGCCGCGCACGAGTTTTGGAACGGCAGCCCAGTCCATTTCGAGCAGCTCTGGGGAGATCGGGGCCATGGCGTCGACAAGCTTTTGCAACAGCGAGGCACCATTCGCCCCCTGTACTCGTGCTCGCGTGCGTCGGTCGTGCACCATAAAGTCGATCCGGTCGCCTGCCCTGTCGGCCAACGCGCTCAGCAGCAGGGAAGCTTCGAATGCGGTGTCAATGCGCGGTTCGTTATCAATCCGGGCAGCGGATGTTCGGCCAGAGTCGACGATGAGCACAACGCGACGATCACGCTCGGGTCTCCAGGTGCGAACAACAACATCCCCGCGGCGTGCCGTTGCCCGCCAATCGATGGACCGGACATCGTCACCGCGGACGTATTCACGCAGCGAATCAAATTCGGTTCCCTGCCCTCGCACCATGGTCAGCGTGCGCCCGTCAAGTTCTTTGAGGCGAGCGACCAGCGAGGGAAGGTGGCGACGGGAGTTGAATGCTGGCAGCACCCGAACGCTACCCTGCGACGCGTGGGTTGCCTGGCGCGCCCAGAGCCGGAGCGGGCCGTACGAGCGAATGGTGACGTGTGGGCTATTCCGTTCGCCCCTGCGGAACGGCGTGAGCTGGACCCGGCTGAGGCGTCGCTCGCCGGCGGGAACCGAAATCCGGCTGCGTGAGGGCGTCATCCCGGCGGAGGGCTCCCACCCGTCACGGATGAGTCCGTGCAGGTTGCGGCGTCCAGGGTTGAATATGACAAGTTCGCTGATGGTGCTCTGCCCGAGACGTAGCGCTCCGATTGGCTGGCGTTCGATGACAATATTCCGCGCGGATGCCGCAAGCACAAGATCGAGCAAACCCGCGAGGAGGCACACGATGAGCCAGGCCGCGAGCATAAGCATCGATGGCGAAGCTGGAGCTTCCGAACCAAAGAAAGCTGCGGTTTCTGCGACGTTATCGCCCGCAACAATGTCCACGAGTACAACCGGCACGATGCCAAGCAGTACGAGCAGTACAAACCAACCGGAAACTGCCATGGCGCTTAGACCGGTACCCGAACCTGTTGCAGGATCGATCGGAGAATGCTGTCGGCGCTGACGCCCTCAAGCTCGGCCTCTGGCTGCAACTGGAGCCGGTGACGAAGCACCGGCAATGCCATGGCTTGGACATGATCTGGGGTGACCGCCGAGTATCCGCTGAGCCATGCCCAGGCTTGCGATGCAGCGAGGAGCGCGGTGGTTCCGCGCGGGCTCACACCGAGCTTGACTGACGGTGCCTGTCGCGTGGCGCGAGCAAGATCAACGATGTAAGCCAAGACCTCTGGCTGGACCGTGACCCGGTCAACATCCGCCTGGGCCGCTTTGAGCGCTTCCGGGGTGAGCGCTGCCGTCACTCCGGCTGCGTGCAGGTCGCGCGGGTTGAATCCTTGCGAATGCCGATAGAGCACCTCTATCTCGGCATCCCGAACCGGCAAGTCGAGTACAAGCTTGAGGAGGAATCGGTCGAGCTGTGCCTCCGGCAGGGTGTAGGTTCCTTCGTGCTCGACGGGGTTTTGGGTCGCGGCGACGAGGAACGGGTCTGGCAGCTGCCGGGTGACGCCGTCGACGCTGACCTGACGCTCTTCCATTGCTTCGAGCAGTGCTGACTGTGTTTTTGGTGGCGTCCTGTTGATTTCGTCGGCCAGCAGAATGTTGGTGAAGACCGGCCCCTCGCGGAACTCAAATTCCCCGGCCTTCGCGTCGTACACGAGTGAACCAGTGACGTCACCCGGCATGAGGTCTGGGGTGAACTGCACTCGTTTGGTGTCGAGGGAGAGCGACTGTGAGAGGGCTCGGACAAGCAACGTTTTTGCCACGCCAGGCACACCCTCGAGCAACACGTGTCCTCTCGCGAGCAGGCAAATGATGAGTCCGGTGACGGCGCCGTCTTGGCCGACCACGGCCTTGTTTACCTCGGTTCGTACCGCATTGAGAGCGAGACGCAGGTCGTTGGCTGTCTGGGGAGTATCGGTCATGGTTCTGAAGGTTCCTTACTCTACTGGTGAGTCTGAGTTGCTCTGGTGAGGAGGCCGGTCAAGACCACCCGTGATGGTTCGGCGCACAATGTCTTCGCAGAGCTGGAGATTGCGGGCCAAGTCGATCAGCGCGCCGTCGCTGAGGCGATCGGATGCTGTTTGGTCGTCGCTGAGAAGGGAATACACCGTCGCCTGCGGCCAGCCGGTCAGCGTTGCGACTACGGGTGTGAGCTCTTCAGCTGTTGGGCTGACCCCGATGAGCAGCGCCATCCGGTGCATGCTGCCGGACCTCAGGGAGTGGGCTGCGTGGCCGGATGCGCCTGCCGCGGCGTACATCCGTGCCCGACCTTCCATCGTCTCCTGCGCCTTGACCGTGACGGGGAGGTTTTCGACGGTCAGCGGCCCGAGCCTGCGGCCGCGCCAGATGGCGGCCGCGAGCGCCGCAATCATGGCAAGGATGATGGCCGGGCTCACCCACGGCGGAGTCAGGTCCGCGAGAGTATCTGGTACTTCTTCCCCGCCGAGGTCGTCAATGCCTGGGGTGTACCAAATGAGGTTGTCATGTTCACCAAGCAGGCCAAGGGCAAGCGCGGCGTTGCCCGCGTCAACGATTGTCTCGTTGCGCAGCACATCCGTCACGCCAAGGATGGTGACTGGATGGCCGCCATCGTCGATGCGCACAATTCCGAAGCCGCCATCATCTGTCTCAAAGCAGCCGATGGCGTCGTCGGCGTCTGGGAGCGGGTAGCTGACGCCGGTAGCCGAAATTGTGCCGGCACGTTTTGCCGGACCATACGAGCATCCCGCGGAGAGCGGATCTTGGTTTGCCTGGATCTGGCCTGGCCCGATCCCGTAGCCGAGTGACTGCAACGTTGAGAATCCGGGGGAAACCAAAACGGTCGAGGCTCCGAGCGTTGCTGCCTCGATGATCTGGTCCTCATCGAGGTAGTAACTGTCCGCAGCGATGAGCACGGTGGTGTTTTCATCGGCGAGGCGTTTGGTGTCCTCAAGCGACTGGGTGAGGTGAACGGTCACGCCTTCGTTGTCAAGCACGCTGACCACCGCCTTCGCTCCGTTTGGTGCCGGGCTGTTTGGGTCAAGGTCGTCGCCACTCACCGAGACTGAGCCGGTCGCGAAGGTGGTGAGTAGGGCCCCGACGATCGCGATGGCGGCAACAATCGCCCAAAACCGGCCCCGCTTGAGGCTGTTCCGGAGAGTCGGCGTTTCGTACGAGCGCGTATAGTAGGCGGAGGTGGATGCCGTGCTCATCGTGCAGCCACCGATGCGTCGTGAGCCGCCGTCATGAGTGGCTTCTCTGAGCTCAAGGCAGTGTCGAGGGATGCGACGTCGTTGTAGTGGGACTGGCTGAGTTGCTCGTCAAGGTAGCGAGCTCCGTCAAAGGCCCGCGCGGCATATTCAAGTTGTTGGCTGTGTCCGGGGAATTCGACTGCTGCTGCTCCTGCGAGCGCCTGAGCAGTGAGGCCTGGGGTGGCACGGATGATGACCCGTTCAGTGAGCGACCGAGCGATTGCGCGGTAGCGCTCGATGACGGCGAGGTTCCAGTTGTTCGTGGATGCTGCGGCCTCGGCCGCCGCCCGCAGCTCGGCTGCCGTTCGTGTTTCTTCCTCACCGAAGAGGAGGCCAGCCGCTGAACGCCTGCGCCGGCGAAGGCGAGGCATCCCAAAGATAAAGAAGGCCGCTACGAGCAGACCAATGACTACGAGCACCACGAGCAGTTGGCCAAGGGCGCCCCACCCGCCTCCAGACGTGTCGAGGTCAAAGAGTGAACGTATCCAATCCCAAATCTGTTGCGAGAGCAGGTCGAACCACGACGGCTTTGCGGCCTGATAGGAGGGGTTGCTGAGCTCCCTGAGGAGCAAGTCGCGGGCCTCGTCTGAGTCCGGCGCAAGTGGGGGGTAAGCGCTCACCGCTCCGGGCGGGCGGGCGTTGCCAACCGCGAGGAGCAGCGAAAGAACTGTTGCGGTTCCCGTCATTGGGCCCACGGTGACGGGCTCGGTGGCATGACGTAACCACCGCCAGCGGATGGCGCTGGAGCAAATCGTGGCAGGTACGGATTTGGCAGGTCATCGGTGGGGGCCGGGTTTGGGTAGGTCTCGGTGAAGCGCATGAGCTCAACGTCGAGGCCCTCCTTACGCATCCGCAAATCGATGTAGATGAGCGCGTAGCAGGCTGTTTGGGCGACAAGGGTGATGGCTGAGATCACGAGTGACAGTGCGATTGTGATGACGTAGAACGCGATCATGGCACCAATAAACTGGCCACTATCGCCGTTTGGTGACAGCATCCCCATGAAGATTCCAAAGATAAAGCTGATGGGCGTAAGGATGATGTTGCTGGCCACCGAGATAATGACGTTGAGCAGCAAGACCGTTCCGAAGGTGCGCCAGAAGTAGCCGGAGGTCAGGCGCCAGGAGCGAGCGATTGCAGCACGAACGCCGAGGTCTTCAAAGACAATACAAACGCTGACCAGCGAGAGCTTCACCCCGATCCAGATCGCCACGATGGCGAAGGCAAGCACAAGCGCGATGCCACCAAGAACGCTTGCGGCAATCGCTCCTCCGCTCGGGCTGCCGCCAGAGGACGCTGAAATCGCGAGCAAGATAAAGGGAAGCGCTGCGAGCGCAATGCCAACGAGCATCGCAGCTGAAAGCAACAGGGTCCACAAAATGAGCGTCCAGAACCGCGGCTTCAGCTTGGTCCACAGCAGTTTGAAGGTGAGTTTTCTGCCGACCGCTCCCTGACCAACATCGAGGGCGACAACGCCCTGGATGATTGCGGTGGTTGATACCGAGACCACGACCTGCACGAGACCGGTGAGAACAAAGAGGGCGATGGACCCGGCGAGGATCGGCCCGCGGTCTTCAGATGATGCCATTTCCATCCGGGAAATGGTGAACCACAGTACGAGCCCCATGAGGGCTGGCGTGATGATGCCAATCCCAACCTGGAACAGGAGCGCCATGCCAAGCGTCGGGCGCGGATTGACCCTCAGTACTCGGAAGGGAGTGCCTATGAGGGTGCCAAACGGAAGAGGACGGAGCGGGATGAGGCCTGGCTTCGGTGCGGGTGCCCATCCGGCTTGCGCATTCTGGCCGTTCTGCGCAGCGTACTGGTAACCGGGCTGGCCATACTGTTGCTGACCATAGCCAGGCTGCCCGTACTGTGGTTGCCCATATGTCTGCTGACCATACTGCGGCTGGCCCTGATACGGCGCGTTTTGCTGGGGCGGGTTCACCGGAGGGGGAGCATACTGGCCATACTGCGGCTGGCCGCCCTCACCGTTGTTACCGGGTTGAGGGTCTTGATTTCCCTCTGGGGCCGTCCACGATCCGTTGTTTTCCACCTCACTATCGTGACACACGTGACGACTGTTTCCATAAGCATTCGGTTCGGGCCCGTGAGCAAGACATAATGGGAAGCATGAATCCTCGTATTCTTGTGATCGATGACGACACCGCTCTGTCCGAAATGATCGGCATCGTGTTGCAGGCCGAAGACTATGAGACCATGTTTTGCGCAGACGGTGGAAAAGCCCTCGACGTGTTCCGCGAAACGCGACCTGATCTTGTGCTTCTCGACGTCATGCTGCCTGGCCTCGACGGTATCGAGATATGCCAACTCCTCCGGCTTGAATCCGGTGTACCAATCATCATGCTGACCGCCAAGACAGATACCACCGATGTGGTTCGTGGGCTTGAAGCCGGAGCCGATGACTACGTGGTGAAGCCGTTTAACCCGGTTGAGCTTGTCGCCCGCATCCGCACGCGACTTCGCCCAACCTCGGTTGAGGTTACCGATGAGGTACGTGTTGGCGACCTGACGCTTGACGTGGTTGGCCATGAAGTCCGTCGCGGGAACGAACGGATCAACCTGACCCCGCTTGAGTTCAACCTGCTGCTGACCCTCGCATCAAAGCCCCAGCAGGTGTTTAGTCGCGAGGCGTTGCTTGAACGCGTCTGGGGCTATCAGTACAAAGCGGATACCCGCCTCGTGAACGTTCATGTTCAGCGCCTTCGTGCGAAGGTCGAGCAGGACCCCGACCAGCCAACCATCGTGACAACGGTTCGTGGCATCGGGTACCGGGCCGGTGCCGTTGTCGACTGATTCGCCGCCCACCCGGTTGAAACGGTGGTGGGCAGTTGCCACTGCGCCGCTCAGGCGGCGGTGGCTGTCATCGCTCAAAGTCCGAACGATGACTATTACTGGCGTTCTGACGCTGATCGCCATTCTGGCGTCTGGAACCTATCTGCAGTTGAGCGTTGGTGGCGACCTCTTCAACACCAGGAAGCAGCAGGTCTTAGCCGATTCGGCGCGCGCGACCAACGCGGCCCAACGCCTTCTTGAGGCTTCGGATGCGCAAGACAGGGTGGGGTTTAACGCCCTGGTTATCGCGATGCGCAGCGCCATCCGAGACGCATCGTCGAGCCAGATGATCGCGCTCCAACGAATGCCTAACCAGAGCTTTTCGTCGGAGGCGCCGCAGGACTCCGCGACCGAGGGTCTCGCAAGCGGGGTCATTACGCAGGACCTGGTCGAAATGGTTCGCACAGGTGACGAATCGCAATACTGGCAATCAGTGACGCTCACAAATCCGGACGGATCCACATCCGCCGGCATCGTTGTCGGGTCGCAGCTCACGTTTCCCGGTTCAGCCGGTACGTATGGGCTCTATATCGGTTACAGTCTTGCCGACGCCGAGCAGACGCTGACCTATGTGCAACGCACTCTCCTCGTCACCGCGCTCTTTTTGATGGTGTTGCTCGGCCTCCTCGTCTGGACGATCGTGCGGTTGGTCTTCCGTCCCATTCACGTCGCCGCGGAGACGAGCCGACGCCTCGCCGCCGGCGAATCAGACGTGCGGATGCCGGAGCAGGGTGACGAGCAATTTGATGTGCTCTCCCAATCGTTTAATGACATGGCCGACAGCCTCCAAAACCGCATCAGCGAGCTCGCAGAGCTGTCACAAATGCAACAGCGTTTTGTGTCGGACGTTTCACACGAGCTTCGCACTCCGCTCACGACGATCCGGCTGGCTGGAGACGTGCTGTACGGTCAGCGCGAGAAACTCGATACAACGGCCGCGAGGACCGTCGAGCTCCTGCATACCCAGGTTGACCGTTTTGAGCGGCTACTCACCGACCTGCTTGAGATCTCCCGCTACGATGCAGGCTCGGTCACGCTCGAACGGGAACCCACCAACCTTGTCCGCATCGCGGAGGAGACGGTTGAGGGGATGGCAAGCCTCGCCGAGGCCGCCGGGTCTGACGTGCGGCTCATCGCGCAGGGCGGGTACCTCGATGCCGAGCTTGATGCTCGGCGCGTGCGTCGAGTCATCCAGAACCTGCTTGGAAACGCCATCGAGCACGGTGAAGGAAAGCCGATTATTGTCACCGTTGATTCGAACGAGACTGCCGTTGCCGTGAGCGTGCGAGACTTTGGGGTTGGTATGACCGGCGAGGCCACTCTTCGTGTCTTCGATCGTTTTTGGCGGGCAGACCCGTCGAGAAAACGCACCATTGGCGGCACAGGTCTTGGCCTTGCGATCTCGCTCGAGGATGCCTCGGTACATAATGGCTGGCTCGACGTGTGGTCTGCACCAGGGCGTGGGTCTTCGTTCCGGTTGACGCTGCCAAGAAAGCGCGATGTGCCAATCGGCCACTCACCGCTTCCCGTTGTTCCTGCAGACGAGATAGATACCGACGGGGGAGGGGATCGGCGATGAGCGGATTCTTACACACGAGCGGCCGCAAACTTGTTGCTGCCCTTGGCCTCGTTGTTGCGGTGAGCCTGCTCGCAAGCGGCTGTCAGGCTGGCATCCCTCGCAGCGGACCGGTTTACCCCGGCCCAGCCGAGGCGCCGCCAGCAGAGCAATCACTGGTGTTCAACCCCGACCGGCCAGTGAATGGTGCGAGCAAAGAAGAAATTGTCAGGGGATTTGTGGCCGCGGCCTCAAGCGCAACCGGTGACTACGCCATTGCACGCGAGTTCCTTACCCCTGACCTCAACGCGCGCTGGAACCCGCACACAAGCATCACCGTTGACGCTGGACTCCGCACGGTCAAGACAGAGGATGACACGGTCCGCATGATCGTGAGCCCAAACGCACTGGTCGATGCCCACGGCAGCATGCGCTCCGCGAGGGAGGGCCGCAGCGTCGAGAACGTTTTTGAGCTGCGGAGTATCGGGGGCGAGTGGCGAGTGAACGCCGCCCCTGACGGAATTGTGCTCGACGAAAACACCTTCGAGGCCGTCTTCAACGAACACTCGCTGTATTTCCTCGCAGCGCAATCCAACATTCTGGTGCCGGACCAGCGGTGGTTCTTGCGGGGCGCAACAACAGCCACCCGCATCGTGACCGAGCTGCTGCTCGGGCCAAGCGAGTTGCTTGCCGACAGCGTCACAACAACCGCATTTCCAGAGGGCACGGCGCTCGCGGCGAACTCCGTTCCCGTTGGGTCCAACGTTGCGCATGTTGACCTGACGCCTGAGGCACTCTCCGCAGACGAGAACAGCCTCCGACTCATGTTGGCCCAGCTTGAGTCGAGTCTCATCCGGGTGGCTGGGGTCACGAGAGCGGATATCTCTGTTGACCAGAGTGTCGTGCTTGCCGGACCTGCCGACCCCTCTTGGTCGCAGCGGTATCCACGGGTGCCAGGCAAACCCGTTGTGATGGTTGGCGACCAATTTGGCGAGCTGGGGAGCACGGGCCTCACCCCCATTCCCAGGCTCTCAGAGGCCATCCGAAATCTTGCCCCAACGTCTATCGATTACTCTGCCCCGCTCGAGAGCGCAGCGATTGGCACTGCGAACGGCGTTGCCATTGTGACCGCCAGCGGCCAGGGCCAGGTTATCCCCGTTGACGGCCGGTCCGGATTGATCGCCCCCACCATCGATTCTCGCGGTTTTGTGTGGACAGTGCCTGCCTCGAATCCGCGTGATCTGAACGTCACAAATGCAGCTGGAGCGTCCGGAAAAATCCTGGCTCCGTGGATTGACGCCGTTGGCGTTGAGGTGCTCAGCGTTTCGCGGGATGGCACGAGGATGCTTGTTGTGTACAACCAGGGTGGCGAATACATCGTTGCGGTCTCAGGTATTGTTCGTGACGGCAACGGGATGCCAACAACAATGACTGACCCGGTCGAGATCCAGCTGTCAACCGACATCCCCGTTGACGCGGACTGGGTTGACGAAAGTCATATCGCATTGGCGTCGAAAGCCGTTGGAAACAACGTTGAAATTTCGTTACTGAGCGTCGGGGGACGGGCGGAGTCACTGGGCACAACGGAGGACGTTGTCTCCATCGCCGGTGGGAACAGCGTTTCGCAGTTACGGATCGTTGATTCCGGCGGGGTGCTGCGCGAATACCGTGGCTCGAACTGGCAAGAGTCAGCCGCCGAAGTTACTCTCCTCGCGAAACAGGCATAGTTCTCCACAGAATCTGGCTTCGCGCGTTGGCTCCTTTCGGGCGCGCGCACACTTGTGTGTATGACCGTATCTGCGCTGCAGGCCGGCCTCATGCGAGGCCTCGCCGATCTCTTCTCGCTGTGTGTGCCAACGTGGTGCGTCCTCTGCGGCACGCCAGACTCGCCCGTATGCGTCGAGTGCCGCACTCGCATCCGCCCAGATCCAATGGTGCGGATGCTCCCCGTTGGGCCAAATCAACGGCTGCCAGTTGTTGTGGCTGGCACCTATGCTGAAGAACTTCGGGCTGTCATCCTCGCGTATAAAGACGGTGGTCGTGCAGACACCGTCGGTGCTCTTGTGCCGCTGCTCGCGCATTCGCTTGCGGTTGTTCTATCCCAAACGAGCCAGCGAGGGGGCGAGCCCGGCATTCTGTGTGTGCCGATTCCCTCGACTACACGTGGCGAACGTGAGCGAGGGTTTCGTCACGTTGATGTGCTTCTCGCCAGGGCGCTTCGTAGCCTTGCAAGGGCTCACCCCGCTCACCCCGCTCACCGCGAGAGCCAGCCGCGCCTTGGCCGAGTGCTCCGCAACCAGGCGGCCGCGCGCCGCAGCGATCAGGTTGGTCTTGGGCAAGGTGGGCGTCGGCGTAATCTCCGTAACACTCTGACGGCCGCTCCTTCGGTTTTTGGGCGTCACATAATCATCGTCGATGACGTTGTCACCTCGGGTGCAACACTTCAGGAAGCGAACCGAGCCTTGGTTTTACGGGGCGCGCGCGTGATAGCAGCAGTGGCCCTCGCCAATACTGCGAAACATCACAGGTCATGAACTGGAATTCGAACAGGTTGAGGGAGTATCTTGTGAGGAAGGAGCGACACAACCGCCCAACACTGCAGGCGGTACGTCGCACGACAGGGAGGTCTCACTGTGGAAGTTAACATCCGTGGACGCAACGTTGGAATTACGGACCGCTTCGAAGAATACGCACGAGCCAAGACCGAAAAGGTTGAAACCCTCGATGAACGGGCGCAAGTGCTCGAAATTAAGGTGTCGCGTCAAACCGATCGAAGCCCATCAAACGGAGACCGCGTCGAGCTCACGCTCATCGGCCCAGGGCCAGTCATTCGAGCCGAATCAGACGGCAACGACAAATACTCCGCCTTTGATACGGCAATGGCACGGCTGCTTGAGCGAGTTCGCCGAGCAAAGGACCGCAAGAAGGTTCGCCGCGGGCGCGGACGCACCTCGCTCGGTGAAGCCGCAACCGACGCCTTTGCCGACGTTGGAATCGTTCCGGCCGATGGTGAGGTTATCGAACGGGTCAGCACCGGGCAGGTAGCTACCATCACCGATGAGAACGACTCATCTTCAGGCGACTACAGCCCCATCGTCATCCGGACAAAAGAATTTGAGGCTACACACCTCACCGCCGAAGAGGCCGTCGATCAGATGGAACTTGTCGGTCATGATTTCTTTTTGTTCATCGAAGCCGAAACAAAGCGCCCAAGTGTCGTCTACCGCCGCAAAGGTTGGGACTACGGAGTTATTGGTCTCAACGAAGCCGTTGAGGTGCTTGGCTAGCTGACACATCGGCCAATTACTAACCGATACGCTAACGGTCGTTGCCGGTTCACGATAAACTCGTGAACCGGCAACGGTTTTTTGTGTACGGACAGCTCGCGCACAGCCCAGACCCCACTACGATTGATAAAGTGGATGATTGCCTTCGGGCAATTGCGCCTCGTGACACAAGGTCTCGCACCAAAGATGGCCTCGTGCGCGCACATGACAAGATGGAGAAATTCGGTGGCTTCAGTACTCGAAAAGGTTTTGCGTGTTGGTGAGGGCCGTACCCTCAAGCGTCTGCAAAACCAAGCCAAAGCAATTAACGCCCTGGAGCCAAGCTTCAGCGACCTCACCGACGAGGAATTGCGTGACGAAACAGCGGACTTCCGCAAGCGCTTCGCCGCGGGCGAGACACTCGACGACCTGCTCCCAGAAGCATTCGCCGCGGTTCGTGAAGCATCAAAGCGCACCCTTGGCCTCCGTCACTTTGACGTGCAGCTCATGGGTGGCGCCGCACTGCACAGTGGAAACATCGCCGAGATGAAGACCGGTGAGGGTAAGACGCTCGTCGCGACTCTCCCCGCATACCTCAACGCCATCGCTGGTAAGGGCGTGCACGTTGTGACGGTGAACGACTTCCTCGCAAGCTACCAGGGTGACCTCATGGGTCGCGTTTTTCGCGCGCTCGGCATGACCACTGGCTGCATTATCTCGGGGCAGACGCCTGCAGAACGCCGCGAAATGTACGCCGCAGACATTACCTATGGCACCAACAACGAGTTTGGGTTTGATTACCTCCGCGACAACATGGCCAATAGCACCGCCGAAATGGTGCAGCGCGGCCACTTCTTCGCGATCATCGATGAGGTCGACTCCATCTTGATCGATGAGGCTCGTACACCGCTCATCATCTCTGGCCCTGCCTCTGGCGAGGCCAACCGTTGGTTCACCGAGTTCGCGTCAATCGCGACCCGTCTTGTTGCCGGCGAAGACTATGAGGTCGACGAGAAGAAGCGCACCATCGGAATCCTCGAGCCCGGTATCGAAAAGGTTGAGGACTACCTCGGTATCAATAACCTCTACGAATCAGCAAACACTCCGCTGATCTCGTTCCTCAACAACGCGATCAAGGCACGCGCCCTGTTCACGAAGGACAAAGACTACGTTGTGCTGAACGGCGAGGTCATGATCGTTGACGAGCACACCGGCCGTATTCTTGCCGGACGCCGTTACAACGAGGGCATGCACCAGGCCATCGAGGCAAAAGAGCGCGTTCAGGTCAAGGCCGAGAACCAGATGCTCGCGACCGTGACGCTGCAGAACTACTTCCGTCTCTACGAAAAGCTTGGCGGCATGACCGGTACGGCCGAGACCGAGGCAGCCGAGTTCATGAGCACGTACAAGCTCGGCGTCGTTCCCATCCCTACGAACAAGCCAATGGTTCGTATCGACCAGCCAGACCTGGTCTACAAGAATGAAGAAGCCAAATTTGGTCAGGTTGTTCTCGACATTGTCGAGCGCCACGAAAAGGGCCAGCCCGTTCTTGTTGGAACCACAAGCGTTGAGAAGAGCGAGTACCTCTCTCGCCTGCTCGCCAAGAAGGGCGTTCGTCACGAGGTCTTGAACGCAAAGAACCACGCGCGTGAGGCCGCGATCATTGCTCAGGCAGGTCGCCTCGGTTCCGTGACGGTTGCGACCAACATGGCCGGGCGTGGAACTGACATCATGCTCGGTGGTAACGCCGAGTTCCTTGCGGTCAGCGAGATGACGGCAAAGGGACTCAGCACCACTGAGACACCAGACGAATACGAAGAGGCGTGGGACGACGTCTTCGACGCGGTCAAGGCTGCAGTGAAGGAAGAGGCCGATAAGGTCACCGCAGTAGGCGGGCTTTACGTCTTAGGTACCGAACGCCACGAGTCGCGACGCATTGATAACCAGCTTCGTGGACGAAGCGGACGTCAGGGCGACCCCGGCGAGAGCCGCTTCTACCTGTCACTCACCGATGACCTCATGCGCCTGTTCAACTCTGGCGCCGCGGCTTCGATCATGAACCGCACCGGCGTGCCAGACGACATGGCGATCGAGTCGAAGGTAGTAAGCAAGGCGATCCAGAGCGCACAGTCGCAGGTCGAGGCCCGCAACGCCGAGATCCGCAAGAACGTGCTCAAGTATGACGACGTGCTCAGCCGCCAGCGCGAGGCAATCTACAGCGACCGCCGCCACATCCTTGAGGGCGACGAGATCAAGGATCGCGTCGAAGGGTTCATGAACGACGTTGTGACCGCTGTTCTTGACACCCACGCTGGTTCAGGAACTGGCGATGACTGGGACTTCGACGCGATGTGGACCGAGCTGAAGACGCTCTACCCAATCTCGATCACTATCGACGAGGTTATCGAGGAGGCCGGCAGCAAGGGCAAGATCAACCGCGACTTCGTTCAGCGCGAGATCATGTCAGACGTCAAGGTCGCCTACGCCAAGCGCGAAGAGACCTTAGGATCCGACGCCATGCGTGAGCTTGAGCGCCGCGTTGTCCTTTCGGTTGTTGACCGCCGCTGGCGCGACCACCTCTACGAGATGGAATACCTCAAGGAGGGCATCGGACTGCGTGCGATGGCCCAGCGCGACCCACTCGTTGAATACCAGCGCGAGGGCTACGCCATGTTCCAGAACAGCATGGGTCAGATTAAAGAAGAGTCGATGGGGCTGCTCTTTAACCTCGAGGTCCAGGTGAAGACCAAGGACGACGCCGCGCACACGGTTGCCATTGAGGGTAAGGGCCTCGAAAGCGACACCCCCAACCCGCAGAAGCTCAGCTACACGGCTCCGAGCGACGACGGCGGCGTAGAGGTTCGCAACGAAAAGGGCCAGGTTCAGAAGGCGGCAACGGCAAAGGCGCAACGCAGTGCTGCCGCTGCGGCCCCTGCCGCGCCGGCAGAGCCAGCCGCTCGCGGAGCGTTTGGCCAGGCACAGGCACCCGACGACGACGCGCCCACGAACCGTGCGGAGCGCCGCGCGAAGGGCAAGAAGTAACACACTCCACCTGACCTGCATCTCTTTGCGAGTTTCTGCGTAAATCGCTTCGGTTTACGACAAAAACTCGCAAAGAGATGCAGGTTTTTGGTTGGGGGAGAGGGTGAAGGGGGGGGATAACCCCCGTAAATTTAGGGTAGGCGGCACCCGTGTGCTCGCAGGCCCGGGTTTCTAAGCTGGATGCTGTGCGTCCGCAATCTGCGGAACAGCGCATCCGTCCCCCCAACCAGTGAGGAACCACAGTGCCAGACCATCGTCATGCCACTGCCATAAGCGCGATCAACGTGCGCAAGACCTACGGCAAAAAGGAAAATGCTTTCCACGCTCTTCGAGGCGTCAGCCTTGACATTAGGCAGGGTGAGAGCGTTGCAATTGTTGGCAAGTCGGGCTCTGGGAAGTCAACGCTCATGCACGTGCTTGCCCTGCTCGACAGCCCTGACGAAGGCACTGTGCTGTTTGGCGACAACGACGTGAGCGCCATGCGCACCGCGGACGTGAATAAGATGCGCAATACCCACTACGGGTTTGTATTTCAGCAGTTCTTCTTGAACGGGCGTCAAAGCGTACTCGACAACGTGATGCTCCCGTTGGTAATCGGCGGTATGAGCCCCTCGAAGCGTAAACAACAGGCCAGGGCTGCCCTCGAGGCGGTTGGCCTGAGTGACAAGGTCAAGAACAGGGCCAACGACCTTTCCGGAGGGCAGAAGCAGCGCGTGGTGATCGCGCGAGCGCTTGTGAATAATCCGAGCATTATTTTTGCCGACGAGCCAACAGGTAACCTCGATACGCAGACGGGGCACCAGGTTGAGCAGATGCTGTTTGACCTGAATAAGCAGAAGGGCATCACGCTCATCGTGGTCACTCACGACCCTGAGTTTGCGGCCCGCTTTGATCGACAGATTTACCTTGTTGACGGGCAGATTGTTTCGCAGACGGGAGCGGCAGCATGAAATTCTCCGACACCCTTCGCATGGCCTCAGGCAGCATGTGGCGCAACAAGACGAGAACTATTCTCACGATTGTTGCCATCTTTGTGGCCGCATTCACCATCACGCTCACAACGGCTATCGGCGCGGGAGTTTCAAGTTATCTCGACAAGCAGACCGACAGCTTCGGTGCGCCAAACATGTTGCAGGTCATGAAGGCAACAGAGGATGCGGGTGACGGTCCCGCCGTCTACGACCCGGATATGACCAGCAACTTTGGCCAGTCGATGGCTACGCTGTCGGCTCAGGACGTCGACAAGATCGAGAGCATAGACAACGTCGAGTCGGTTACCCCGTTTGTTGGCATCTCGCCCAGCTTCATTTCGGCTGACGGGAGCGAGAAATATGTGCTCACCGCGCAACAGTTTATGCGGGGTCAGAACGCCGATATCGTCGCGGGTGCCGTTCCCAAAGACGGCGATACCCCAGAGATTATTGTTTCGCCAAAGTATGTGAAGGCCCTTGGCTTCTCAACGGATGAGGATGCGGTGGGCGCGTCGGTATCCATCGGAGTGGTTGACCCTCTCCAGCAGGAGGAAACTATCGAGGCAACTATTTCTGGCGTTATGAACGAGTCTCTGCTCAGCGCAGGGCGTCTGTGGATGAACGACTCGCTTCAGGAGCAGGTCGCGCAGATTGGGCAGCGAGGGCTGCCAGCAACCGTGACTGATCAGTACCTTGCGGCAGTAGCGTTTGCAACCGATACCGACCCAGAGACCCTGACCCAGGTGAAAGCGGACCTCGAGTCGCTTGGCTTTGTTGGTCAAACGGTTGAAGACCAGATCGGTATCGCAAAACAGATTTTTGATGCCATCACGACGGTATTGACGGTCTTTGGCGTTATCGCCCTGCTCGCCGCGAGCCTCGGGGTCATCAACACCTTGTACATGTCGGTTCAGGATCGAACGAAAGAAATTGGCTTGATGAAGGCGAGCGGTCTTTCCTCTGGCAAGGTCTTTGGCCTGTTCAGCATTGAGGCAATGCTGCTTGGTCTCTGGGGCAGCTTGCTCGGTATTCTTGCGGCGTGGGGGCTTGGGCAGGCGGTCAACTCGATTGCGGCTGAGTCGTTCCTCAAGGATTTCCCCGGCTTCGACCTGACTCTCTTCCCGATTGCTTCTCTCGCGGTCATCGTTGGGGTCATTCTGGTGATCACGTTTCTTGCTGGAACGCTGCCGGCCCGACGCGCGGCGAAGCTTAATCCGATTGACGCGCTCCGCTACGAGTAGCGATGGGGCGAGCGGGACGCCTGGCATCCCGCTCAGCACCAATCGATTGGCCTAGCGATCGTAAATCGAGTCGTCACGTTCTGCGGTGTTTGCGCCGCAAAAGCGCTTTCCGTGCAGAACGTGACGACTCGTTCGTGTGTCTGGATGCGGTGCCGGCTGCTAGCGAGTCTTCCTGCGGTTGAGAAGTACTCCGCCGAATCCGAGTGCTGCGAGGAGCGCAGCGAGCCATCCGAGCGTGGCCGCCTGGCCGGTGCCGGTGATGGCGAGGCTTTCAGCAGCCGCACCTGCGCCGTTGCCGCCCGTTGCCACGTCAGTGCCTGCACCGTTGGTGTTGTTGCCGTCGGTGCCGTTTTCGCCGTTGTTACCAGTGTTGCCGGTATCCGTTCCGCCGTTGCCTCCGCCGCCCGTGTCGCCGGACACAACATCAAGGTCGAGCGTGCGAGAAATTGTGTTGCCGAGGGCATCCGCGACCATGATCGTTGCCGACGATGTTCCGGCTACCGGTGGCACTCCGCTGAGCATCCCGGCTGGGTTGACGGAGAGCCACGAGGGGCTACCGCTCTGCAGCGAATACGTTGCGGGCACGAACCCAGGGGTAACGGTGATTTCCAGATCGAAGCGGCTGCCAGCAGTGAGCGTTGTTGGTGCCTCAGAGGTGATCTCGGCCCTGGTGATCGGGAAATCAACGGTGCCGCTGAAGTTGCCAGCTGGTGAGGTAAACGTCGCGGTCAACGCGGTTGCGCCGCTCTGGATGTTTGTCCAGCTGAGCCCTGCGGTCCGGCTTGGTCCTGCGACCAGTCCGAGCGACGACCCATCGGCATCCGTGACCGCAACGGTGTGTTCGGTGGTAAAGGCTGATGAGCCGAGCGGAACAAACACGTCATCGCCGGTGAGGCGCTGGTCGATGGCGCTCAGCTCGACAACGTACTTCAGAGGCAGGAGGGGTGACACATCAGCGATGTGATTGCCATTGATCAGGACCGTGTCAAGGTACTCAGCACTCGACAGCGGGGAAAGATCCGTGATGTTGTTGTTGTTCGCCTCAACGCGGTGAAGATACTCTCGCCCCGTGACCACGCTCAGCGAGGTAACGCGGTTGTCTGAAATGAGGAGCTCGCCTAGGTAATACGAGCCGCTCAGTGGGCTCAGATCGTCGATCTGGTTGCGCGCGGCGTTGAGCGTATAGAGCTCGGAGAGCAGCTCGAGACCAGCGAGTGAGGTGAGCTTATTGTCGCTCACATCGAGGCTGCTCAGGTGCGGGGCAAGTTCAAGGTGAAGGCCATCGAGCGAGGTGATTTCGAGATGAGCCAGTCCAAGCGTCATAAGGTTTGGCGCGTTGGACAGCGCGCCAAGATCGCGCGCGGGATTGTTGCCAACGTCAAGATAGCGCAACTCCTGAAGCTGCGAGAGAGGAGCGAACTCGGCAACTTCGTTGTGGCTGATGTCGAGGGTGGAGAGGCTGCTGATCGTGGCGATAGGGCCGACGTCACTGATCGTGTTGCCCGCAAGGTTCAGCGTGTTGAGCCAGCCGAGCTGCGGAAAGCCGTCGAGCGAGGAGATCTTGTTGTTATTGAGGCTAAGGAGGTTGAAGTAGGTTGACGCCGAAAGGTCTGGGATCTGCGTGATGGTATTGCCGTCAGCAAAGACCGAGTACAGATATGGCTTGCCGACGAGGGCGTCGAGGTCGGTGAGCTCGTTGTTCAACACGCTCACCCATGAGAGCGACGCGGCATTCTCTAGCGGTTCAAGTGTGCTGACTCGGTTGTTATCTATGGCGATTGTGCCAAGGCTGGTGAGGCTCCGAAGCGGCTCAATGGTTGTCAGGTTGTTGTTGCTGAGCTGCAGCGACCGCAAGAGTTCGAGGTTGCGTAACGGCGTCAGATCGCTGATGCTGTTGCCACGAAGCTGGAGCGTGCTTAACCCGGTGAGTGAGGCGAGCGGCGTGAGATCACTGGCGACAGCGCCAACATTATTGAGATTTAGCGTGTAGAGCTCGGTGAGCTGGGAGAGCGGTTGGATGGTGGTAATCGCGGTGGCCTCGAGATCGAGCGAAATGAGCCCAGTAATCGGCGCCAGAAACTCGAGTGACGTCACGGAGCTTTCGTTGAGCCTCAAAGACGTGAGCTGCGTGAGCTGACCGATCGCGGCGTAGCTGGCATAGTCGGTGCGACCGAGCGAGAGGGAACGAATTTGGGTGAATCCGGTGAGCTGATCGAGCGAGCTCAGCGTGGTGCCGTCGAGGCTCAGTGAGTACAGGGTCGAAACGTTTTGCAGCGGGGTCACATCGGTGATTTGGTTCCTGTCGAATGTTGCTGACTGGAGATGCTGCAGGTTCTGGAGGGGGGTGATGTCGCTAAACGTGGTGTCAAACGAAAAGAACCATTCAAGATTGACCGCGTACTCAAGCCCGGCAAGCGTGCTGGTGTCTGGATCGTTTCCTTGGACCTGGAGGAATTGGATGCCTGCAAGGTCGCCCTGTGTGAGGCTACTGTCGTGCGGCCGGCCAAGCTGTTGGTTGATTGCTGCTCTGACGCCCGGAGCGAGGGTGTCAACGACGGCATTTGGGTCTGAGGCCTGGACCAGCGCCGCAGATGGTTGTGCGTTGGCCTGAAACTGGGTGAGGCTCTCGGCTACTGCCTCTAGTACTTCTGGCGAGGCCTGATCGAGTTGCGTTTGCGCGTCGTCGGAGAGGGTGCCGTCAGGAATCGTTGCTGGCTCATCGGATGGGTCGGCAGCGGGCTGCTGAGGATCCGGTTGAGCGGGTGGCAACGTGGCCTGCTGGAGCGCCGGAGCAGTCGGCGAAAGAGTTTGTGCGGTCGCCGCGCTCATGGCTACAGGACTGAGAATGCCTACCGTCAGGCCTGTTGTGAGCGCTGCAACTTTGATCCATCCGGCTGTCGGAATGGCTGCGTGAAACGAAGTCATAAGTGATATAACCCAAACTGGGAAGGAGTATCTGGCGGCGCAGCATTCCCTATCCCCAAATACTGTGCTGCGCGCATGAGACCTAAAATCTCACGTTAATTCTAACGAGCGAAGCAGGGAAAAAGCTGTAATTTACAGCAAAAGGCGGTGGCTACCGCGCAAGATTGCGGGGTAGCCACCGAGAGTCAACGTCTTGGCAGGCGGCCGTCGTGACCTGTTAGTTATTGTTGCGTCGGCGAAGGGCGGTACCTGCGGCAAGCAAGCCGCCAAGGGCGGCAACCGCCGCAGCCAGCCAGCCGAGGGCGGCATCCGGAGCAGCTCCTGTTATCGCGAGTCCCCCGCCAGCATTGGTCGTGCCAGAAGTGTTGTCATCAGGTTCAGGGCCAGTACCTTCATTGCTGTTGCCGCCGTTGCCCGTTCCTCCGTCTAACGCGGCGACCTCAACGGTAATGACCTGACGGATGGCGTTGCCAAGGGCGTCTGCTGCCACAGCCGTAACCGAGTAGGTTCCGGCGGTGGCAGGGACCCCGCTGATCAGGTCGGCAGGGGTGATGGAGAGCCATTCCGCGCCGTCGCCTTCGAGCGCAAAGGTTGCCGGTATAAAGCCAGCCGACACCGTGAGTTGGAGATCAAGTCGTTTGCCAACGGTTGTGTGAACGGCAACCTCATTAGTCAGTGACGACTGGTTGAGCGGGTAGGTTGCCGTACCGCTGTAGTTGCCCGACGGTGAGCTAAAGCCTGCGGTGAGGGCGGTTGCGTCCTCTGCGATTGCAGTCCAACTCAGGTTTGCTGCGCGGGTTGTGGATGCAGTGAGGCCAAGTTCCGAGCCGTCAACGTCGGTGAACGTTCGTGGATCTTCAGCCACAAAGGTCTTGGCCCCGGCCGGGGCGAAGAGCGTGTGGCCGATGAACTGCTGATCGAGAGCGGAGTATGACTCGAGAATCTGGAGTTGGGAGAGCGCAGAGATATCCGTGAGTTGATTCGTATCCGCGCTCAGCGAGATGAGCTTTGTGAACGCCTCGACCCCGTTGAGTGTCGTCAGCGCGTTGTCGTTGACCGACAAGCTATTAAGCGAATCGAACGACGAAAGCCCGTTGAGATTCGTGAGTCGAAGTCCATTCGCGCCGAGCGTGTTGAGAGAGATGAGGCTGCCGAGGGCACTGAGGTCTTCGGCCGGATTGTAGCTGATGTCGAGCGAGTACAGGTACGTTGCCGAGGCAATCGGGGCGAAGCTGGACACCAGGTTTTCGCTGACGTCGAGGACGCTCAGGTTTTGCATGCCGCTGACGATGCTGATGTCGGTGATGCTGTTGCGGGCAACGGTGAGTGAGCCGAGTGAGGTTGCGTTTGCGAGCGGGGCGATCGACGAGATCTGGTTTCCGTTGGCGCTGAAAAAGTACAGTTGCGGCCCGGCAATAAAAACGGGAAGCGTCGTGATGGCGTTGTCGTCGAGGATGAGCCAGTACAGGCGGGGGAGATCGCCGAGCGGCGAGAGATCGGCTATGGCGTTGTCCGTGACGTCTAGGATTGCAAGGGACGTCAGATCAGACAGGGGCGCAAGCGACACGATGTTGTTGCCTGCCGCAAACACCGAGTTCAACAGGGGCAGACCGCTCAGTGGACTGAGGTCGGCAATGCTGTTGTTGCTGAGCCGAAGGGAATCGAGCTGTTGCATGCCGGAAAGCGCGCTCAGGTCGGAGATTTTATTGTCGTCAAGAAAGAGATACACCAGGTCGTTAAGATCTGCCAGCGGGCTGAGGTCGGAGATGCTGTTGTTCGAGGCGGTAAGCGACCGCAGATTTGTGAGCGTCCCAACCTGAGCGAGGTCGCTCAGGGGGGTCTCCATCTCGTTGAGCTGAAGATCGGTCAGCGCCGGGAACTGGATGAGGTCTGTCAGATCGACGATCGGCGTGCCAGAAAGGTCCAAATTGGTCAGTTTGGTCAGGGGTGTCAGCGGCGCGAGTGATGAGATATTGCTGCTCCGCAGCGTGAGCTGGGTGAGGCTTGACAGGTCACCGAGCGCCGAATAATCGTCGAAGTTGGCGCCGTCAAGCATAAGCGAACGAAGCTTCGTGAAGCCACTGAGTTGGTCGATGGAGGCGAGCGTTGCTTCGCTCAACGAGAGCGATGAAAGCACCGGCATGGCGCTGAGCGGCGACACATCGGCTACTGAACCGTTCAAGAAGCTCACATAGTTGAGTCTCGGCAAATTGGCGAGCTGAGAAACGTCGGCGAGGTCATTGCCATAGCTCAAGAACCAGGTGAGGTTTGTGGCGTATTGCAGTCCGTCAAGTGTGGTC
Source organism: Lysinibacter cavernae (assembly GCF_011758565.1). Classification (GTDB taxonomy): domain Bacteria; phylum Actinomycetota; class Actinomycetes; order Actinomycetales; family Microbacteriaceae; genus Lysinibacter; species Lysinibacter cavernae. Next base: position 1,902,169 of record NZ_JAAMOX010000001.1, on the reverse strand, counting down.
GATTTGCCGTAGAGCGGAATGAGAGAAAACGAGGTGATGGTGCTCATTTCGCCCTGTGTGACGGGATGGTCGGCGGCGCGACCCTTTTGCGCATTCACGGAGGTCTGAACCGCGGGGTCGATGGTTTCGATGACGGCGTTGGGATCTGGTGCGCTCGTTGGAGCGGCCGACCGCTGTCCGGCTTGTGGCGCGCTCGCGAGGCCCTGATTGACGGCCGTGATCAACTGCTCGTCCCCAGTGTTGTTCAGTTGCTGTTGCACCTCTGGTGAAATGATGCCCTCAGCGCCTACGATCGTCGGGTTTTCGGTTGGCAGCTTGTCGTCAGGTGTTTCGGCGGATGGTGGCGGGCCGTCAGCAACCGTCGCTGTCGAATCGACAGGTGTCGCATGTGCCGCGGTAGCCGCAACGGGGGTCAGGAACCCCACTGCGAGAATAGTGCTGAGTGCTGCCGCACGAATCCAACCAGCGGTTGGGCGCGTTGAATTGACCAAGGTCATAGTTTGAAAAATACCAAGCCGGGACAGAAAAACGAGCGTTCGCAGCATCCCCTATCCCCATATTTGTGCTGCGCGCTTCGAGAGAATCTTCTCGTAGGAAAAGTTTAGCGAAATAATTATGTGATGAAAATATGGGCGTTGAAATTCACAGGAAACGCTGTCGCCCAAGGGGTTGGTGGACCGACTCTCTGAGTGCTAAACCAAATCGCGCCAGTCGATCTCATCGTCAGGGTCGTAGCCAGGATCTGGCTCGCCGTCGGGGTCTTCTCCTATGGCAGGCGTGAGGGGGTCAACAAAGACGCCAGTAGCGGCCGCAACTTCCTCAGGTGGGATGATGCTAATCGGTGCCGTGTAGGTGCCCGTCGGCGGGTTGTAGAGGCGGGCCTCGTCTGGGCGGTGTGCGAGCACATCCGTAATGTACGACTCGACTGCCTCGGTGAGCGGAATATCGCGCTGCAGTCGTTGACTCTCAAACCAGCGGTGTTCGAGCAACTGGTGGAAGATTTCGGCGGGCTGTAGTTTGCGTTTCATATCGCGAGGGATCGCCATGATGACCGGCTCAAAGACGTCGGTGAGCCACTGGTGGGCAAGCATGTCTTCTGGCAACCCTGAGTCTTTATGGCGGGCAACATACTCGTCGAGGTCATTGAGCAAACGCCGCGCCTGGTTTTCTTGCGCGTCGAGGCCGGTGAGTCGGATAAGGCGGCGCTGGTGGTGTCCTGAATCAACAACCTTTGGCTGGATATGCACCGTTGTGCCCGTTGAATCGGTGGTAATCGACATCTCTTCAATGTCGAATCCCAGCTTATTCAAGCGACGGACTCGCTCACGGATGCGCCAGGTCTCGTCTGCCGCGAAGCTTTCGCTCTTGGTCAGTTCGGCCCACAGCGAGTCGTATGACTCCTGAAGCCGGTTCGCGATCTTCACCGGATCGATGCTCTCATCAAGGCGGCCACTCGCCTGCAGATCGAGCAGCTCGCCGGCGATGTTAATGCGGGCGATTTCGAGGTCGTGATCGCGCTGCCCGCTCGAGAGCGCGCGGTGAACAAGTTTGCCCGTCTCGGCATCGACAAGATACGCAGCAAAGGCGCCAGCGTCGCGGCGGAATAGCGTGTTTGAGAGCGATACGTCGCCCCAGAAAAAACCAATATTGTGCAGCCGGACAAGAAGGAGTGCGAGGGAATCGACCAGGCGGCTCGCCGTTTTTTTGCGCATCCGCCCGGAAAAGAGTGCGCGGTAGGGGAGGGAGAACGTGAGATGCTTCGTGATGAGCACAGATTTGAGCGGTACGCCGTCACGGCTCTGGCGGTTGGTGATGTATGCAACCGGTTCAACACAGGGGATCTCGAGACGCTGGAGCGCCATGAGCATCTCGTACTCACCCCTCGCCATGTCGTCGGTTGTCTCTTTGATCGCCATGATGTGGCCGCTCATGTGGGCGAAGCGCACGAGGTGACGCGAGATGCCCTTCGGTAGCGCGGCGATGACGTCGTCTGGCCATTCGTCGAGCGGGAGTCGCCAGGGAAGGTCGAGGATAGCCGGGTCGACCCGTGCCGCCGTGATGTTGAGTGAGCCGCTCATAAGATGTGTTCCTGATTTATTCGGCTAGCAAGCTGAGGGGCGCTAGCAACTGACAACAACGCCGAAGGGGGTGTGGAAAAATCCGCACCCCCTTCGGTTTCAACTGGTGTGTCGCTTAGTGAGCGGCAGCCTCACCAACACGCTCGCCAGAGTCGATGTTGAAGAGGTGGATGTGGCTCTCGACCGGGTGGACGTAAACCGTCTCGCCGGCGTTGGGGTGGTCGCGGCCGTCGACACGCGCAACGATATCGGTGCGAACGCCCTCGACCTCTGAGTGGCCGTACAGGTATCCGTCGGCTCCAAGCTCTTCAACGAGGTCGACGTGAACCTTAAGCCCCTTGCCCTCGACGTTCGAGATCGTGATGTCTTCTGGGCGAACACCAACGGTAACCTGCTTGCCGGTGATTGCGGCGAGGGTCTCGCGGGGCGTTGGCAGAATTGCGGTTCCGAAGTGGACACCGGCCTCTGACACGTCGGTTGAGAACAGGTTCATTGCAGGGCTGCCAATGAAGCCAGCAACGAAGATGTTTGCCGGTGCGTCGAGCAGCTGGCGCGGGGTTCCGACCTGCTGCAGCAGGCCATCCTTGAGAACCGCGATGCGGTCACCCATGGTGAGAGCCTCTGTCTGGTCGTGCGTTACGTAGACGGTCGTGACACCGAGTCGACGCTGCAGCGAAGCGATTTGCGTACGAGTCTGCACACGGAGCTTTGCGTCGAGGTTCGACAGCGGCTCATCCATGAGGAATACCTGGGGCTGACGAACGATAGCGCGGCCCATGGCAACACGCTGACGCTGACCACCGGAGAGTGCTTTTGGCTTGCGTGACAGGTACGGCTCGAGGTCGAGCAGCTTTGCGGCCTCAAGTACGCGCTCTGCGCGCTCTTCTTTGCCAACGCCGGCGATCTTGAGCGCGAAGCCCATGTTCTCGGCAACTGTCATGTGTGGGTAGAGCGCGTAGTTCTGGAAGACCATGGCGATATCACGATCTTTTGGTGCAACGTCGGTGACGTCTTTATCGCCAATGAGGATGCGGCCGCCGTTGACCTCTTCGAGACCGGCAAGCATGCGCAGCGAGGTCGATTTTCCACAACCAGAGGGGCCTACCAAAACAAGAAACTCGCCATCCTGAATGTCGAGGCTCAGAGCGTCAACAGCGGGGCGAGGTGTGTTTGGGTACAGGCGGGTGGCTTTATCAAAGGTCACTGATGCCATGATTATTTCTCCTTCACCGGCAGGTACGTGCCGGACGATCCGTAGTGAATGGTGATTGCGGCGCAACAACGCGCCACTTCAACACTATGGCATCACCTCCAAGAAATCGAGTGGTTTCACAGGCAATCGTTTAGCTATTTGCCTGACTCGACACTAAAATCGAATATGTTGTGCCACCGAATACGTGGCCTCCTGTGCGACCAACTCACGGTCGCGTCCTCAAACCCACGGAGAGAACCTCATGGCAAACGGCACAGACGGCCGCCCCACCAAGAACCAGCGTCGCGAAGAGGCACGGGAACAAGCCCGCATCACACGCGAAAAGCAGGCCAAAAAAGAAAAGCGCAATCGCGTCTTCCTCCAGGGCGGTGTTGCTGTTGCACTGATCGCCATTGCCGCCGTTGTGGTGCTGCTTGTCGTCCAGGCTGTTCAGCCTCCCGGCCCTGGCCCGCGAAACATGGCGAGCGGCGGATTGGTTGTTGGCGCCGAGTTCAAGGCGCAGACCACCCCTGCCCTTCAGCCAGACGAAGACCCCGTCGTGCCAAAGCCGGACCGTGAAAACGACCCCATCGACATCGTGCTCTATGCCGACTACATGTGCCCAGCGTGTGGTGCATTTGAGCAGCAGAACGCCCCGCTCATCCAGTCGTATGTTGGCAACGGCGAAGCGACGCTTGAGATTCGCCCAGTTGCGTTCCTCGACCGTTTCTCCAGCGGAACCAAGTACTCAACTCGCGCCGCTAACGCATTTGCCTGTGTTGCTGATTCGCAGCCTGACCTTGGCTACGAATACCACAACCGCCTGCTGAGCGCCGAGGTGCAGCCTGAAGAGAACTCAACAGGACTGACCAACGCCCAACTGCTTGAACAAATGGAAGCGGTCAATATTAAGGTCGATGACAAGATGAAGTCGTGCGTCAACGACGGCAAGTTCTCGTCATTTGTGACGGCGTCATCCACCCGTGCCGGCAGCGAGCCCGTTCCGAACTCAGACCTTGACAAGGTGAGCCAGACGCCGACCGTTATCGTGAATGGCGAGTTCCTCGACACGCAGACCTCGACGCTCAACGACCTCATCCTGAAGCACTTCAAGGAGACGTCGACTGACGACACCGCAACTCCAACGCCAACGCCGACTCCGGCAGGATAATTTTGGGGCCTCGCTCGCCACACCAGTGGATGTGGTGAGCGAGGCGCTCAATATGACGCTATACTTTAGTGTCACTATGCCGACTTGGCGCAATTGGTAGCGCATCGCTCTTGTAAAGCGGAGGTTGCGGGTTCGAGTCCCGCAGTCGGCCCTGAGATGGCAAACCCGAGTTTCAACCGAAACTCGGGTTTTGTTGTTAACCTCGGTCATCTGTTTCTGTACCGCGCGATCGATATCGAGAAATGGGCTCCGGGACTCCTCTCGTTCGGCATTTTTCCGGCTTTGATTTGGAGGGGGCTGTTGACGCGGGACGCCCGTATTCGACAGGATGCTATCAACGGCGTCACCGCCAGACAGGAGCCACCCGGAGACCATGTTGAGCACTCTTCCGGCCGCCGTAGTACTCCTCGTCCTATTCGTGATTGCTGGGTTCGAGGGAGTCGGGCTCCCACTTCCAGGCGAAACTATCCTCATGCACGCCCTGCTTACCGTTCAGGATGTGCCTCCCCTTGTGCTGCTGACCGTTGCCGTGGCCGGGGCCGTCGGGGGCGAATTCGTTGGATACTGGATCGGCCGCCGCTGGGGGACGCGGCTTCTTCGTTCGCTTGAGGTGAGATTTCCCGAGCGGATCGTGACGATCGAATTGGCCAGAACGTTCACCGCATCCTTTGGCATCCCGGTGGTTGTTGTCAGCCATTTTGTTGCCGTCTTGTCTGCGGCTTGCTCGCCGCTTGCCGGGGCCTTGGGCATGCGCCTCAAACACTTTGTGTTTGCGAGCATCGGTGGCTCCGTCCTCTGGAGCGCTGTGCTTTTTGTCGTGACACAAACCGGCGATCAGCATGTGGCTGAGACCTTTCGACAGATTGCATGGGCCGCGCTCCTCGTGTTCCTCGTGTTCCTCGTGTTATGGGCCGGGCGGGCTGCACATTCGATAGCTGTGCTCATCCGCCGCACCCCTTTCACACTCAGCTTCGTTGTGGTGTTCCTGACGATTGGTACTCTCACGGATGCGCTGTGGCGCCCTGCCGCCCGAATCGCGACGCTCGAACCGTTTTTTTACGGGCTGCCGGCCTTCGAGGAAGGGCGATGGTGGACGATTGCCACCGGTACGTTCCTTGCGATGACCCCGTGGGAGTATGTGCTCCTTGTTGTTGGTGCCGCAATCGCGGGCAGTCTTTTCGAAGCGCGCTACGGCTGGGCGAAAACGGCGGCGCTCTTTGGCGCTGGCCAAGTGGTTGCAGTCTTGGTGAGTGCGTTTGCCTTGTGGGTACTCGCGCCGACGGGATGGGACTGGGCAGTTCGGCTTTCAACACAGCTCGATGTTGGGCCATCCGGGGGAGTCTTTGCACTAATTACCGGCCTGTTCCTTGTCGCTCGGCCTCCGTGGAGGCTCCGCCTGATCTTGCTGGTTTGGGCCGTTGTTGGCCTCCAGCTGATGTATGTTGGCTCGCTTGCCGACCTCGAACACTTCGTTGCGGTTGCTGCGGTTTCGGTGCTGTATGCCGTGACCCAACGAGGTCGGCAGCGTACCCATATCGGCATCCGGGAACAGCGTCTGATCGCGTTTACCGGCCTTGTAGCCCTTGGCGCTATTCAGCTGTTGTCTGCCCTGTTTGTGCTTGACGGCCCGCTCGGGCGATCAGAACCAGGCGTGGAGGGCTGGGTCGGAGTTGTTCTTGACCTTCTGGTGATTGTTGTCATCGCGCGCGGAATTCGGCGCGGACGACGCTGGGCATGGTGGGTCACAATTGTCCTCGGTATCCTGAATCTCCTCGAACTTGTTGTGCTTGTGATCGGCGTTGCCGTACTTGGGGATCTGGGCGACGAATACACCATTTCGTTTGCTGGCTCGTTGTTGTGGGTCTTCCTTTTTGTCTTTCTCCTGTGGTCTCGGCGCTCGTTCCAGGTTCGCTCGCGCCGAAGGAGCCGGCAGCATACCGGCGGAGCCGAGCTCGACGCCGCATCGATCACCGACCTCATTACGGCGCAGGGTGGTGGCACGCTTTCTTGGATGGCCACCTGGAAATCAAATCAATACTTGGCGACAAACGACGGGCAAGGATTTATCGCCTACCAGGAACACTCAGGGGTTGCCCTTGCGCTCGGCGACCCGATCGTCCCTGACGGGGGGATGGGCACTGCGGTTGCCGAGTACATTCGGTTTACTGATCGGGCCGGCCTCACGCCAGCTCTGTTCTCCGTTGGCAAAGCGACCGTGGATGCGGCTCCAACAGACTGGAGCTGTATCCAGGTTGCCGAGGACACCATCATCGACCTTCCCGAACTCGAGATGAAGGGTAAATCGTGGCAGCCCATTCGGTCGAGCCTGAACAGGGCCGAACGCGAGGGCATCTCGTTCCGGATGTCGAACCTCAACGAGGAAAGCTGGGCCGTCCTCGCCCAGGTGAGGGCAATCTCAGAGGGATGGGTCGGCGATAAAGCGCTGCCGGAAATGGGCTTTACGCTTGGTGGAGTTGACGAAGCCCTCGACCCCAACGTTCGCGTGGGGATCGCCATTGATGAAGACGGTAGCCTGCACGGTGTCACATCATGGCTTCCCGTGTATGGTCGGGGTGGGGTTGTCAGAGGTTGGACCCTTGACCTCATGCGTCGGCGTGAAGGCGGATTCAAACCGGTTATGGAGTTCCTGCTGATCTCCTCAGCCCTCACGTTCAAAGACGAAGGCGCCGAGTTTGCCTCCCTGTCAGGTTCGCCGCTTGCCCACAGCGGCACAGGTAACGTTGGAAAATTTGAGGGCCTGCTTGACGCCATGAGTGGCATGCTCGAACCGTTCTACGGGTTTCAATCGCTGCACACGTTTAAGGCCAAATTTGCGCCACGGTACGAGCCCATGTATTTGCTCTATCGCGACGAGGCCGATCTTCCGCGCATCAGTATTGGGCTTATCCGCGCATTCGTCCCGTCGGCATCAACAGCTGAGCTGGTCAGGCTTGGGCTCTCGTCTGGACGAAGCGACCGCGGCTAGCTCGCTAGCGGGCGTGCTTCGCCGAGAGGCGCTCAAGCTGGTCCTCATCCATGCCGAGGTGCATCCCAATCTCGCGGATAAGGGTGTTCCAGATTTCGCGTTTGAGCTCGTCTTCGTTGTGCGCATGCGCAAGCATTGACTCTCGGTAGAGCACAATGTTGTCAGGCATGGCCTCAGGGCCAAACTGGCCTCGTTCGGTGAGGGGAACACCGCTGTAGACGGCGAGGACGCGGAGGCTGCCATCGGCAGGGCGGTCCTCGACGGTGACGCTCACATTTGCGAGCACCTCGGCAAGATCGTCGGGGAGCAGGTCCATCTGGTCTGCAACTAGGGACTCAAATTTGGCTTCTGGGACTGACTGCATGGCATAAGCATGGCATACGGGAATGCGCCCGGTCACGCGTCCAACGCATACGGATATCGTCGGCGGCCCATCGATCCTGCCCGCCTTTGGCCGCCTCAGCGAGCCAGGTGTAACCTTTTGCAATGTCTGAACCCCCAACGACACCGGAGAACGTTCATCATCACCCCCAACCTGTGGATGGCTTTCAGTCCTGGCTGTGGCAGGCCTGGCCATTGACGAGTTGGATTCTTGCCGCCTACGTCGCGTTTCACCGGCTGCTATTTGCAAGCGGCTGGGAAACGCTTATGTTTCTTCTGCTTTCCCCACTTATCGTGCCGGCTATCGGGCTCATAGAGAGCCTGCCAAGGTTCATCCTTCGTCGCCGCAAGCACGTCACCCTGCCGACGCCGATGGCGTGGATCCTGCCAACGCACTGGGTCTTCATCGTCATTGCAACGCTCAGCTTTGAGGGTTCAACAGACGCGGCCCCCACCCCGTCTGGACTGAGCGTTTTTTCAGGGCAGCCGATCATGGAGACGGTCGAAATGGCGTTTGCCGGGGTGAGTCTTTTGGTCGCGCTTGCGACTGGGACGGCGCTGCTGGTGCTGAGTATTGTTTCGCGCCCCAGGGGTAGCAAGCCCATGAATCCACTGCGGGTTTCGCTAGCAGCCGGGGTGCCTGCGCTTCTTCTCGTCTGCGCGCCCATGGTAGCAGCGGGGGCGACCTCAACCATCCCCGATAGCGAGGGAACGACGCTTCGCGAAATTCGTACGATGCCGATTGGCGAGCAACTTGTGCTTGTGGAAAAGCGATACGAAGAGATGCAGCACGAATTCAGTACTATTCGGGGGTTTGCAGACACAGGCGACTGGGTAGATGTTGACATGGTTATCGACAGCGCAGACTGGAGCGGCTCTGTTGAGCGTTACCAACTCGAACTGTTTGCCACGTCAGCCGACGCAATCGCCATCGATAAGGACGCGTTCACTCAGGACCTCAAGAGCCTTGGCTACGAGCGATCAACATACGGAACTCGGTGGGAGAATCCGAATGGCCAAGCGATTGAACTCAACGAGTATGAGACAGGCGCCCAGCTCGAGTTTCATTCGCCGCAGTGGTGGGGTGACGGCGATGAGCTTCGTGATCGGCTTGATGCCAGTACAGGTGCTCTGAAATCCGACAGATACGCGGCGGACGCGTACCCAGTATTTGGTGCGGTTGCGCCAGCCGAACTGGCCAATGAGTGGTCAGAGAGATCGTGGGACCGTTATCTGCCGTATAACTATCTCGACCTTGAGGAAGAACAAGCAGACGCGGCTGGCGAATTCCGAGAGCCAGTGCGTGAACGTGGCTCTGAGGATGCGGGTGCGGCTACACGCCCTGACGACGCTCGTGCCGTGTTCGACGGCGTTGTCTCTCTCCTCGGCGGGTCTCTTTCTCCGGATGCTGTTCTTGATATTGACCGCCGCCGCTGGGAGAACAGTTACGCCGGTGGCAGCGGAGGTGGTGCCGATCAGTACTTCATTGTGTTGCAGCACACGATCGCGCCGCCAGAGGAACACACTGACTGGGAAGCGGTGGCAGACACCCTGGCAGCAGACGGATGGAGCGATGTGATCAGCTCCCGAGACGGTCTCGCTGCACGGCATCCGACGGGAGACATCGTTGTCGCCTATGACGGCCCTGACGGCATGGTTGTCGCCCTCCGGACCCCGCCCTGGTGGGGTTCAGCCTAGGCTCGGCGGGTGCAGGGCGACCGGTGGGTACCGAGAGAGCTGATCAGAAAGGGAATCGCAATGCGCGAGTCAGATGTGGGAACAGTGCTCATGAAAAAGACCATAAACTTCTTTGCCCCACGGCCGGAACTCGGATACGTGACGCATCTCACGCACGCAAGCTCTCAAAGCATGCGCAACTGGGTTGGGGGACGAATTATTCTCCGCCCAGAGTTCGTATGTATTGAACAGAACCGACTCAATCGTATGGTCAACAGTGGGACACCTGCTTTTATGTTCTCGTACCGAGAGATTACAGGGATAACGCTTGAGCCAGGTTTGCTCACTCGCATCGTGCGGCTCGATTTGGCTGGTGAGGGAGGCTCCGTCTGGGTCCGAAGTTTTGGCGCCGAAAAACTCGCCGCAGCAATCAGCGCTCAGCGCGTATCTCTTGGTCAAGATCCTACGGACGGGGCAAACGTTACTGCGCCGACCAGCTAGTGACGACGTTCCTCGCGAGCTCGATAATCGCGCCGTATCTCGCGGCTTGTTCTTGCCACACACCTGGCGGGAATGCGCCCGGTCACGCGTCGGTTGAACCAGGTAGCGTCTGATGCGAAGCGAACTACGAAAGGCAAAACGCCCATGAGCACGGTTGAATTTGGTCTTGATACCTTTGGCGATGTGACGGTGGATGCCGACGGTGCACCGCTCACCCATGGCCAGGTGCTTCGCAATCTTGTTGAACAGGGGGTTCTTGCCGACAAGGTTGGGCTTGATTTCATTGGTGTTGGCGAGCACCACCGTGAGGACTTTGCCGTTTCAGCCCCTGAGGTGGTGCTTGCGGCCATCGCTGGGCGCACCGAACGTATCCGTCTTGGTTCTGCAGTTACCGTGCTGAGTTCGGATGATCCCGTCCGCGTGTATCAGCGCTTCGCGACGCTTGATGGAGTGTCGCAGGGGAGGGCAGAGGTGATCCTCGGACGCGGCTCCTTCACCGAATCATTCCCGCTCTTTGGCCTCGACCTTCGTGATTATGAGCAACTGTTTGAAGAGAAGCTTGAACTCTTTGCCGAACTGCTCAAACAAGAGCCCGTGACCTGGAGCGGTGCGACGCGGTCATCGCTCACCGCGCAGAGCGTGTTCCCGCGAGTTGAGCACGGTAGCCTGCGTGCCTGGGTCGGGGTCGGGGGAAGCCCGGAGTCCGTTATCCGCACCGCAAAGTATGGGCTGCCGCTGATGCTCGCGATTATCGGAGGAGCCCCTGAGCGCTTTGCTCCGTTTGTTGACCTCTATCACCGGGCGCTTGAGAAATATGGGCAGCCGGTTCAACCCATTGGGATGCACTCGCCAGGACATATCGCCGAAACCGACGAGCAAGCGCTCGAAGAACTGTGGCCTCACTACTCGGCCATGCAAGCGCGCATCGGCCGCGAGCGCGGCTGGGCTCCTATGACCTATGACCGATTCGTTGAGGAGACCGGCCCGTCAGGCGCGTTGTTTGCCGGTTCACCGGAGTCGGTAGCCACCAAGATCGCGGCCGCCGTTCGTGCGCTTGGTGTCAACCGGTTCGACCTCAAATACAGCAACGGAACCATGCCGCACGAACAGCTCATGACCAGTATCGAGTTGTATGGCACGCAGGTTGTGCCCCGAGTTCGGGAGCTCTTAGCAGAGTAGCCGGCGAGATTACTCGGCGACCACGTGAGCCATTTTGGGCGTCTTTTGGCGGCATCCGGTGCGCGAAGATGGTCCGTTTATGAACGCAGGGTAGAAAATCGTCACGACACGAAGCTTTTTTTGCGTCTGACGGTTAGCCTGGCAGTATTCTGAGAACGAGCCCGTTGGGGTGCTGCTCACCGGGGTGGCGATCGGGACTCTCGCAGAGGAGAATGTCATGGCACGCACCAAGGGCGCATCCGTCGAACCACAGCAGTCGGCCGGCGCAATGCAGAGCCTTCTCAACTGGGTTGAGCGGGCTGGCAATAAGGTCCCGCACCCGTCGATTATCTTTTTGGTGCTTATCGGCATCATTATGATCCTGAGCGCGATCTTTGCGGCGCTCGGAACCTCGGTCAGCTTTGAGCAGGCAAACCCGCTCCTCGGACAGGTCGAGGAAGTCACTGTGCATGTGCGCAGCCTGCTCGACGCTGAGGGGCTGCAGTTTGTCTTTACCTCACCCGTGCAAAACTTCTCGAATTTTGCCGTCGTCGGTGTGGTCATTGTCGCCATGATCGGCGTTGGAATGGCCGAAGAATCTGGCCTTATCGGTGCCATGATCCGGAAACTGGTACTCATCACCCACCCGAGTCTGATCACGGTGACCGTCGTGTTCCTCGGGCTGCTTTCCTCTATCGCCACTGACGCCGGATACCTCGTGCTCATCCCGCTTGGCGCCGCGATCTATCACTCGGTTGGGCGGCATCCGCTCGCCGGCCTTGCGGCGGCCTTTGCCGGTGTCTCCGCCGGTTTTGCCGTCAACGTCCTCGTGACGCCGCTTGACGGGATGCTCGTTGAGGTGACCAACGAGGCCATCGCCCTGATCGATCCGAGCGTTTCGATCGGGGTCATGAGCAACTTCTGGTTTGAGCTTGCCTCAGTTGTGCTCCTGACCGTGGTCTTTACCTTCGTGAGTGACCGCATCGTTGAGCCTCGGCTCGGCAAGTATGACGGCCCAAAGCCTGAGGGCGACTCGACGCTCAGCGTGGCAGAAAAGCGCGGCCTCAAGTTTGCCGGCTTTGGAACGCTCGCGGTAGCCGTTGGCATCGCCGCTTTGAGCGCCTGGCCGGGAGCTCCGCTCTGGGGCTACCTGCTTGACTCGCTCATCATGATCATCATGATTGTTTTCCTCGTAGCGGGCATTTGCTACGGCATCGGAACCGGCACTGTGAAGAACTCGATGGATGTCATCAACCCCATCGTCAAGACGATCTCAGGGCTCGCCGGCCTGATCTTCCTGTTGCTCGTGATCGCCCAGTTCATCGCCTACTTCAACTACTCAAACCTCGCGACGGTTGCCGCGGTTGAGCTTGGTGACTGGCTGGAAGAATCCGGTCTCGGTGCTATTCCACTGCTGCTCGGCTTTGTTGTGGTCATCCTGCTGCTCGACATCGTGATGGTTGGTGCGTTGCCAAAATGGGCCATCTTTGCACCCATCTTTGTGCCGCTGTTCCTTCGTCTTGGTGTTGAACCGGATGCTGTTCTTGCCGCCTACCGTCTTGGCGATTCGCCGATGAACGTGATCACACCGCTCATGCCGTACTTCGCTGTTATTGTCGCGTTCGGTGAACGCTATCGCAAGAACATCGGGGTTGGCACGATCGTGTCGATGATGCTGCCGTACACGGCCATCGCGATCGTTGCCTGGGTCATTATGTTCACCATCTGGCTACTGGTTGGTATCCCGTTTGGCTTCTAGCCGAACGACAGGTTGATCTGTTCGCCTCATAGTCCGGTAATTTAGCCAAAAATGACGGACTTTCAGGCGAACAGATGCACACCCCGGACTAGCTCGGAAGCAGCAGCGGGCCGAAGCGTTCCGCGAGTAGAAATGCGCCGATCGACAGCATCGCGATGCTCGAAACACGTGCGATGATGCGAGAAGCGCTCGGCCGAGCTGTGACGACTCTGCGCGCGCCGAGCCCAATGACGGTATAGAGAATCCCGCAGGTCGCGATAAAGACCAGTCCAAGCATCCCAATCTGCGCGGGGAATGGCCAGTCCGCGCGCGGGTCGGTGAACTGGGGAAGCAGCGCGAGAAAGATCAGGATGCCTTTGGGGTTAAGTCCGCTTACTCCAACGCCTTTTGCGGTTCTGCGCCACCAGGCGGCATCCGCAGGCCGCTCCTCGCCGTGGCCGGAAAAATCGCTTGGCTTTACGAGACCGCTGATGCCGATATACATGAGGTAGCACGCGCCAACAAGGGTGATGCCGGTCAGGATGGCCGGGGTGCCTGAAACGATCGCGGCGAGGCCAGCGGCGACAATCGTGGTGAGGATGACGTAGCCAAGCATGAGCCCGCCAACCGCCGGAAATACTCGCCGATCGCGAAGCCCCGCGCTGAGGGCGTAGGCCCAGTCCGGGCCGGGAACCGCAACCATGAGCACGGTCATCCCCCAAAAGGTCAGCAACATCGTTGTGTTCATACTCACTCTTTCGACTGGCGGCGGATGCAGTGGAAAGTCTAGGGAGCATCAGCCCAAAGAGGTTGCTAATAGTTCTACGATTTAGTGATAAGTGTGGAAGAATCTTCCACATGGATGACGTTGATCGCAAGATTCTTGCTGAGCTGCAACTTGACGGGCGGTTAACGATCACTGAGCTTGCCGAGCGTGTGCAACTGAGCGTTTCTCCGACCCACCGGCGGCTCCGCGAACTCGAACGGAACGGTGCAATTCAGAGTTATCGCGCGGTTGTGAACCCCGAGGCCCTTGGGCTGAATTTTGAGGCGCTCGTGTTTGTCACGATGGGCGAAGAAGACAGGGCGACGCTTTTGGCCTTCGAGGAGGCCGTTGCGCGCATCCCAAACGTGCGGCTGGCGCAACGCCTGTTTGGCGACCCCGACTACCTGCTTCGTATTGTGACCACTGATCTTGCCGCATACGCCAGGCTGCAGGATGAGACGCTGTCATCGCTACCTGGAATGCAGCGGCTGACCTCAACGATGGTTATGAAGCAGGTTGTTGATGATCGGCCACTCCCGAGCTAACCCCTCAATCGTTTCTCTCTTCTGAGCTGCGTCCTGCTAACGGCGGACTCACCCTCGCCGGTGGGCTACCTACTCAGACAGAACCGGCACTCAATGATGAGTGGAGTCGACTCAGCCTCAGTGTTTTGGTCACATACTGAACGTATTACGCTGGATTCCCCTTGGGGCAGGGCTGGCATGTAACTCCTCGATGCAGTGAGCTCGGGCTGTACGTTACGCGGGTCAGGCAGCCTCATCTCTCACCCCAAGCAGGTGAACTCGTAGGAACGGTATAGGCAATCTCTGTTTTGCAACTTAGCCTGTACCAACTGTTCGAGTTGAAAGTGAAGCGAGCTGCGCTGTCCTTTTCTGAAGCCTCGCGCACGGCATATCTGCTTGGCGAACAAATTCTTTTCAACGGAAAACAGAAAGTCCGTAACGTTTTTACGTTTCCGCAGGTCATCCAAGTTGACCCCACCAAAACTGCGGGAGCTGTTTGGACTTTCGTCGCACCAAACTAGGGGATGACGTTGCGACAAGCTACTAGGAGGCACAACGTTCATGAGTAAACTCATGGGATTATTTTTACCGGTACAGCGAGGCGGACAGGAGTCCGCCGAACGCCGCCGGAAGCCAAAGACGCTGCGGGCCGTTGCCCTGTCTGCTGCCTCGATCATCATGCTTGGGGGCATGGTGCTCGGAGGGGCATCCTCAGCGAGCGCCGGGAGCGTCACGAGTATGACGTGGAGCGTCACCTCTGATGGAAGTGCTCCATTCGACGCCGCTGAGGGTGCCGGTAACGACACCGGCGCGAAGAACGGAATAGTCCGGGCACAAGACACGGTGGTCTGGGACATCGTCGTTAACGCTGCCGCTGCTGATACGTCACAGTTTGTCGTCACACTGCCAGCTGGGATGCAGCTCACCGCCCAGTCTGCTGCCGGCACGGTTTGTAACGCGCCAGGCGGCGGAAGTATAAATGCCGCTGGAAACGTCCTCACCTGCAACGTTTCGTATAGCGGAGGCCAGACGACACTGCCGATCTCTGCTCGCGTTGGGTCGGTTGGGAACGGTGTTGAAATTAAGCCGTCCGTTTCTGCTGATGGGGGGCCAGCCTCTGTCGCGGCTCAGGGCGTTGTCGTTTCGGCAACACCAAAGACCCAATTCAGCCTCTACAACAGCCCATACACGGGAAACGTGACCGTTAACGGCCAAAAGGGAGTGTCCCTTCCGATCTACGCAGCCATCGGTGCGAGCTACGATCCGAGCAACCCGTCCTATTTTGGGTATGAGGCACTTGAGGATCCGTTTACGTTCACTATCAAGGTGCCGTCAAACGCAATTGTGAGTTCGGTTCAGGTAGCCAACGGGTCCGGAATTGTCACTTACACCCAGGCGAGCCCCGGTCAACCGGTTCAGGTATCGGTGCGGTCTGCCGGGACAAACTTTCTCAATCCTATTGTTGGTGCTCCCGTTGCGACGGGGATGGGCGCCGATGCAAGGCTCCTGAACGCGTACCGGTTCAATATTTTTATTCCGTACGACGGAAACATTGCTGTAGGCGAAACGGTCTTGCTTGGCGGCCAAATGACGAACTTCGATCCGAACTCGCTTTCTGGCGCATCCAACTTTGGGGCCAGTACTGCACCTGGGCAAGAAGCCGGGGCTGTCTGCCCCGAGGTGAGTGGCGTCACAAGCCTGAACTGCTACGGACGCTACTTCACCCGTGAGGCAGGGGCGAGCATCGTCTCGAGTACCGTTGGTACGACCAACGAGACCCGCAACGGCAACATCTACGGCGACTACCGAGGCACCACAAACGGTACCGAGCAGGTTGTGCCAGGCCAGAAGTTTAATGCGCTCACCGGCGTCGCAAACAGCGCAAGCTCGGAATCTGACTCGCAGAATGTCTATGCAAGCGCGACGTGGGACCCAGCGCTGCTGAGTCTTTCGGGTGTACCCTCGCTTCGGCTTGCCACATCCGGCGAGTTCTACACGTATTCGCAGGTCACAGCTGCCGCAGTTGTTCCGACGACGGACTACACCATCGAGTACACGGACTTTGCCTTTGCGAACGATGCTGACCGAAAAGCAAGGGTATCGTTCACCGACCCAGGTATCTCGTGGGTGGCAGACCCCTCAGCGCTTCCCGGCGGAATCGCATCGGTTTCAAGCGTGCGGATCAAGTATCTCGCTCCGCTTGCCCCTGGCAAGCTTGTCGGCCTGGTGACTCCGCTCCAGCGAACACTTTCGAGTGCTGGCCTTGCGAAGAGCGCTCGACTCCCATGGTTTTGGCAATACGGGTCCGACGATAAAGCGGTGCAAAAGTCGGCGTATCCCGCAACCGATGCTGCCAGACCAGACGGCGGTAACGTACAGGCTGCGGAATCGCTTATCCGTGCGGATATCGAGTGGCAGCAAGTAGAGGGACAATCATACCCACCAGGAAACGCGTCGCGTGGGGACATGGTGAATCTCAAGATAACCCCGATTGTTATCGGTCCCGTTGGCGACGTTGACACCATGTCGCGAAACACCAAGATAACGGTCAGCATGCCAAACGCGTGTCTAGAACCAACGGCCGATGCCTTGCCACCGTATGCGACGCTTACCCCTGGTATCCCCGGCGCAAACTGTATGACCGGTACTCCCGCAAAAATCGTGTTCACCCTCGGAGACGTGGTGGTTCCTGGTGGACCGCTCAGCACAACGGGATACCAAGGTCACAGCACGCCGCTCACGGCGATTCAATTTCCGGTAAGCGTTGCGATGGGGACAACCATCCCAACAATTGCAAACGTAACCGTGGTTGTTGAATCCGCGTCTGACCCGAGCGTTGCAGACTTCAGTGGAACGGCGGGTGCTGATGCCACATCGCAGGCGCAGGACCGCACATACACGACTGCTCTGACCATCTCAGGTTCGTCGTCGTTCAAATCAACGAAGCTCGCAACAACCGCGCAACCGGGGCTTGTTGCGCCCGGCGAGACAATGACATACACGTTGGCCTGGAGCAACGCTTCGTCAACCCAGTTCAGCTCAGCGGCGTTTGTTGATGTGCTCCCCTTCGACAACGACGGACGAGGAACGAGTGGCCTTGGTGGTGCGCCGCTCAAAGTGACCGGTGTCTCCTCCGCCATGTACACCAACGAACAGGGCACCGTGAAGATTGAGTACTCCACTCAAGACGCGGCATCCGCGCTCGCCGCGATTAACACGCCTGGCGGCGAGGACGGGCACACGCTGACCTGGACAGTGATGCCAGCAGGATCAATTCCCGACGGTATTACGGCGCTGCGGTTTACCCCCGCAAACGGGTTGAGCGCGGAGGCCTCTGGCACCGCAACAATCAAGGTGGAAGTTCCGGCGCTTGCGCTGAACGGTAACGTCAATAACAACGTCGCCATGAGCCTGATTGCCGAGACCGGTACCGACATCGTGACGTCAGCCGGCGCCTCGCGGCCGCTCAAATCATCCGCGGCTCAGATCACCGGAAATGTCTATCGTGACCTCGACTTCTCTAACACCGTTTCGGCTGCGGATTCGACGTGGCCGGCAGGCAGCAACATCCTTGAGCTGCTGCGCGGTACGGATGTGGTCGCAACGACCAGCATCGCCGCCGACGGCTCCTTTACCTTCCCGATCATGGGAGCCGACCTCTACTCGCTCCGGTTAAAAGGCTCGGCAAGTGCCGGGTGGGAGCACAAGCTTCCAACAATCATTGACCTGCAGCCGGAAGAGATCCGGAGCGTAGATGTGCTGTATCAGGAAGCCGTCGACGCGCCGGTGCTGGTGAACGACGTTGCGTCGGCCCCCGCAAACGGCTCGGTTACTGTCGATGTCACGGACAACGACACGCTGAAATTCCCGACCACAGCTGGCAGTGTGTTTGAACGGAACACTGTTGCTATCGCGTCGCAGCCGACCAACGGCGGAACGGTTGCACTCGTAGCCGGCCCGGCAGATCAGTCGGCCATTCAGTACACCCCAGCGGCCGCCTGGCCCGACGAATTCGCGGGACAGGCGACGTATCTCGATACGTTCTCCTACTCGTGGACAAACGCCCAAGGTGAGTCGGCAACCGCCCTGGTATCGGTGACGGTCAATGCGCTCCCTGTTGCGGTTGCGGATACTGCCACGATTGCTGACACGGCGACTTCGGTTGACGTGCTGGCAAACGACACCGGTAACGCCATTGTGTTTGGGGCTGCGCCTTCGGTTCCTGCTGGAACTGACGCGACCGTTGCCTACACCGGGACTACGCTGACGGTTACCCCAACCCACGCGTGGGCCGATGGAGAGACAACGTACAGCGTTCCTGTGACGTATACAATCCGCGATGCCGATGCCAACACCTCGTCGACGGTTGCAACGGTCACGGTGCAGCGAGCACCTGTGTCTGCCGCAGCCACAGCCCTCGGCAATTTGCCGGTTGGCGGCTCGGTGACGGTTGATCCGCAGATCTTGAACCCTGCCGCGCTTGCAGCGGTATCCCCGATCGCAGTGACGACACCGCCAGCTTCGCCGGCTACAGCAACCGTTGTTGACGGGGCCATCGTGTTCGCCTCATCGGCCGCAGGCAGTTATTCGTTTGGCGTGACGTACACCGACGACCTGGGTCAGCAGCTCGTCAAGACCTACACGGTCACGGTGCTCCCCGTGCCAACCGCAACAGGATCAACCGCGGTAATCGCAAAAGACGCCACCTACGAACACACTTCGGTTGTTACTCCGCTTGCCAATATTGTTGGCGACGGAGTGGTAACGGTGGCGCCCTCAGCGGGAACCGTAACGGTTGCTGGAGAAGACGTGACCTTTGATGCGACCGGTGCGCCGGCAAACGTGACGTATACCTTCTCGGTCACGTACACCGATTCGGTTGGCCAGACGGCCACTGCCGAGTATTCGGTGCAGGTGCTCGCCCCGCTTACAGTCACTGATACAACATCGATCATCATCGCGGAGGGTGCTTCGCACACGTTCAACCCTGTTGTCACGACCGATGGCGAGTTGGAGGGCATCTCGCTCACTGATCCCTCGGCAGGCTCGGTCTCGGCCGACGTGTCGAAGTCGGAGATAACCTTCGACGGTTCGGGAGTCGCTGCGTCCACAACGCCGTATACCTTCACCGCAACATTTGAGGATAACGTTGGGCAGACCGCGGAAGTGACCTACAGCGTTACGGTGCAGGCGAAGCCAACCACATCTAACCAGTCGGCAACGCTTGGAGTAGACGGACTCGTTACGTTCCCTCAGGACGTTGTGACGACGGGCTCCATCGTGTCGCAGGCAATCGTGGGCTCTGGCCCGGCGGAGGGTATCGCAACGGTGACATCCACCGGCGTGACCTACGAGGCTGACGGTGCGCCAGCGGGAACCTACTCGTTCTCAGTGCGCTACACCGACAACGTTGGGCAGACGACGGAGGCCACGTTCACCGTGACGGTTCAGGCAAAGCCAACATCGCCGAACCAATCGGTCACGGTAGCTGAGGGTGGCTCCTATCGCTTCCCGCAAACCGTCGTGACAACGGGAACCATTGTTTCCCAATCGCTGATCGGGGACGTGCCAGCTCAGGGTACGGCAACGGTTGATGCTTCTGGCGTTTCGTATGACGCAACGGGAGCCGCGCCTGGAACCTACTCGTTCACGGTGCAGTACACCGACAACGTTGGGCAGACGGTCGACGTGCTGTACACCGAAACGGTCCAGGCAAAACCAACCGATACCGACCAATCGGCAACGATTGCTGAAGATTCAACGTATACGTTCCCGCAGACAGTGGTGACAACCGGCACGATTGTTTCGCAAGAACTTGTTGGTGACGGTCCAGCCCAGGGCACCGTAACCGTGACCGAATCGGGCGTGAGCTTTGATGCTGCGGGAGCGGCTCCAGGAACCTACACGTTCTCGGTGCTGTACACCGACGACGTTGGCCAAACCGTCGAGGCCACGTTCACCGTGACCGTTCAGGCGAAGCCAACAGCAACCGACATCACCGTGACGGCACCGTTCGGAACCGAGCGGATCGCGCTTGATATCTTTGGTGTGGTCACTGGGGTAGACCTCCAACCACTCACAGAAGCGAGCTTTACGGCACCATCGAGCGGTACCCTGACGGTTACCGGAGACGGAACGCTTGCGTTCCTCCCCGCAAACGGGTTCAGCGGCACTGTCACCTTTGACGTTTCGGTTGCGGATGGCCTTGGCCAGGTCGTCATCGTCAAGGTCACGATCACGATTGAGCCGCAGGGAAGTATCCCCGCACTGATTGGTGGTCTCGCCGTGACCGGTTCGGGCCTGAGCCCAATCCTGCCGATCTCGATCGTGCTGCTTGGGCTTGGCGGGCTGTTTGTCATCCGCCGAAACCGTCGACACGAGTCGAAGCACTAGGCGAACACTGCGCGTGCTGGGGTGAGAGGCGAATGTGCCGCTCACCCCAGCATCCGTGTCTGCCTGATGTGACCGATGACCGAGACCTGCTCCGAATGTTCGCCCACCATTGAAAGTTTGAAGAAAACGGATACATCGAGTGAAAAACTCTGAATCAGAACCGACCGGACCGATGGAAGCTCGGAGCGATACCGAGCTTGTTATTGCGTACCGGCTTGGTGACGAGTCAGCAGCCACTGCGCTGTTTGAACGGCATTACACCGACGTGCTCAACTCCGCGGGTAACGTTGCGCGGAACAGGCTGCACGCTGAAGAATTTGCCAGCGAGGCATTCACAAAAGTGCTGGAGGCAATCCGCCGAGGCAAAGGACCGACCGAGCACTTCAGGGGATACCTGAGGCAAGCGCTGCGTAATATCGCCATCGATTATTATCAGGATTCGTCGAACTACATCACCGTTGACGACTTCTCTGAGGTGCAGGAAGAGACGACCCCCGACAGCTCCGCGCTCTTTGAAGCCGGTGATAGCGAAGTTGTCTCCGCGTTTCGCAACCTTCCAGAACGCTATCGGCAAATTCTGTATCTTGGTCTTGTCGAGGGGCGCTCCGGCAAAGAGATCGCAGAGTTTTTTGACCTCAACGAGGGAGCCGTCCGGGTGCTTATGCACCGAGCGAAGGATGGCCTCCGGCTTGAGTATCTCGAGCAGGTTGCCAGGGTCGCCACATTTGGTGCCTGTGCCGGGCGTTGTAAAGACCTAGCGAAGCGCGCTGTGCATAAGTTGTCGGCCAAACGCGAGGCGGTGCTTGTCCAGCACTTAGCCGGGTGCGTCAACTGCAGGGCCGCCGACGAAAACCTGGAGATGCTCGTGGAGCGGTTCAACTCCAAGCATGTTGGCGGGGTCCTTGCCGGAGTCGCAGGCGCTGTGGTGTTGCCATCCTTTACCAAGCTTGGCGGGGGCAGCGCGGCAGCAGCGCTCTTTACGTTTTCGAAGACAGTTGCTGCCGCGCCGCTCATGTTCGGAGCGGTCGCGGCAACCGTGGTTGTGGTTGTCGGGGGAACCGTTGTCGCCGGCGCAACAACCGCCCAGCGGAATGATGTTATTGAGGTTCCGAGTGGCACTGGCACGTGCAAGGTTACGCTTGAGGCCACTCACGAGTCGAACGAAGCTGGCCGGTTCCTTGCGCGCAACAGCGGCAACCAGGCCTGCACAGTGGGATATTCGTTGAACGGCCGGGTGCTCGTTGACGAAGCCGATGTGCGTACTGACTACCTCTTTGTTGCGACGCAGCCGGGCACCTACTCGGTCACGATTAACGTAGGAGAACGTTCAGAGACCCACGAGTTTGCTCTCTAGCAACGGCACCAATCCTCACAGCACCCTCCAATAATTCATGCTCTGTTGGTTCAGCCGACTCGGCTAGACTTCGAATCATGAACCACCGGGGGAACTCATGACGCACACTGCTGATCGCATTATTCAACGCAACGCCGTCCAGGTGCTCGGAGATCGAGAGAAGCCGGTGCTCATGTTTGGGCACGGCTACGGATGCGGACAGACCATGTGGCACCGCGTTATCCAGCCGTTTCTTGAGACCCACTGCGTTGTGCTTTTTGACTACGTCGGGTCTGGCCGGTCTGACCTCAGCGCATATGACCGTTCGCGCTACGATTCCCTTCACGGGTACGCGACCGATGTTGTCGAGGTGATCGATTCCCTTGGGCTGAGCGGCATCACGTTTGTTGGTCATTCGGTGAGCGGCATGATCGGTGCCCTCGCGGCTATCGAGCGGCCAGACGCGTTCGCCCAGCTTGTACTGGTTGGTGCCTCGCCTCGCTACGTTGATGACCCGACGGAGTATGCAGGGGGATTCAGCCGCGAAGACGTCGATCAGCTGCTTGATGCGATTGATTCTAACTACCTTGGCTGGGCCGAGTCCATGGCGCCAGCCCTCATGGGAACACCGGATCGACCGGAGCTTGCCGACGAACTGCATTCCCATTTTGCCGGCACCAATGTTGATGTTGCGAAGCAGTTTGCGCGGGTCACGTTCTTGTCAGATATGCGACGATATCTCCCGCTCGTCACAACTCCGACGTTGATCGTGCAATCACCAAACGACTTCATCGCCCCGCTTCCGGTTGGCGAATACTTGCGGGATCACCTCGCGGGTAGCGAGCTGAAAGTTCTTGAGTTCAACGGCCACTATGCTCACGTGTCGAGCCCAGATGAGCTTGTGTCATGCATAGCCTCGGTCGCGTAGAGCAAGGCAACCTGACGGGGGAGCGCGAGCGGCTGTTCGACGAAGCCCCCGTTGGGCTCGTCTCGACTGATCTTGACGGTATGGTCATCGAGGTCAACGCCCCATTCCTCCGGGCGCTTGGGCTGACCTCTGCAACCGTGATCGGTGCAAATGTGCTCGATCTGATGGCAGCGGGATCTGGCATTTACTACGAGACCACGTTCCTCCCTGAGCTCTTGTCATCGGGACATGTGCGCGGGGCGCTGCTGTCGCTCAATAGAACGGATGACCGGCCGCTCACCCTGATCGTCAACGCACGCATTGACCGTTCTGGTGACGAACCGCGATTGCATTACGCTCTTGTGTCGGCCATCGAGCGGCTCCGCACCGAGCAGGAGATCCGCCGCGAGCGCCAGGCCGCCGAAATTTTGGCTAATCGTTATCGGGTGCTTGAGCACGCCTCGACCGGCTTCGCAAACGCAAGTTCTGTTCGGGATGTTGCCGCCGCCCTCGAGGAAGCCGGCACGATGCTGACCGACGCGGCCAGCCTCGAAGTGTATGTGGTCGTTCCCGGCAGCGGGGATGCCCCCGATGTGCTGCGGCGGGCCACGCAGGATGGCCTTACCCGCGACATCCACTTAGACGAGGCAAGAACGGAGGTCGATGCTGTACGAACCGGTGCCAGCATCATCCTCGCCAACCGCGCAGAGATTGAGGCGCGCTATCCTGAGCGGGCTGCGGCTCCTGACGGGTTGCGCACCGAGACGATCTGCGCGATTCCGCTCATTCGAGACGGTGTTCCGATTGGCGTCATCCGGTGCGCCTTTGACCGCGAGCGCGCCCTTGACGGATTTGTTTCGCTGCTTGAGGCCCTCGCGAGTCAGGCCGCTCAGACGCTTGAGCGACTCACTCTTCAGGCCCGCATTGAGCATCGCGCGAATCACGATGCGCTCACCGGGCTCGCAAACCGATACACGGCGGAGCGTGAGCTTGAGTCACTCTTCAAGGCCCAACAGCGTGGGGCCGGCGGTATCGCGATTCTGTTCATTGACCTTGACGGTTTCAAACATGTGAATGACACCCTCGGCCACTTCATCGGAGATACGGTGCTTGTTGAGGTCGGCAGGCGCATCCGTGAGGCGGTCCGCTCCACGGATATCGTGTGCAGGCTTGGTGGGGACGAGTTTTTGGTCATCTGTGAAAACGTAGAAGACGGCGAAGCAGTCGCCCTCGCAGAGCGGGTGCGGGCCGCGGTTGAGCAACACTTTGAGGGTGTTTCCGAGACCTGTCCGCTTTCCGCGAGCGTCGGTGTTGTGCTTGTCCCGCCGGTTGATGTTGGCTGCGCGCTGACTTCGCGAGAAACGATTGAAGCAGCCGATCGGGCGATGTACAGCGCAAAGCGTGCAGGAAAGAACTCGGTGAGTGTCATTACCCTGTCGAGGGAAGCTCACGAATAGTTGCTAAAGGCTGAGGCGCGTTGGTTGCCTGCCCGCCCCGAGCAGCTCGGCTGAGCGCCGCTCAGGAATACTGGGCGCGCTCCGGCGTTGGGTTGGGTGGGGGATACACTGTTCTGGGCTGATCGTCAGCACGGGTGAAAGGTCAGCGCGTCTAATTGGGTCCGTATCGTTTTCTGTTTGGGTCGATGGGTTGGCCGTTTGTTGTCATCGGATTTTTGGGGCGTCTCCCCGTCGCAATGATTGTGGTTGGTGTGCTCACCATGGTCACGGCCGTTCGTGGGTCACTCGCCGAAGCAGGCATCGCCTCTGCCGCGGTCGGGCTAGCCGCTGGTATTGGCGGTCCGCTCGTTGGTGCTGCCGCCGACCGATGGGGTCAACGCTGGGTGCTGACGGTGGTGGCCATCATCAACTCGGCTGCCCTGCTCGCTATGGTCGTTGCGGTGAATTCGCCGGTGCCCATCGGCGTGGTCATGATCTTCTCCGCGCTCACCGGCCTCGCGAGCCCCCAGCTCGCTCCGATGGCGCGGGCACGGTGGATCGGGATGCTGTCGCGGCATAGCGACGCGACTCCTGTGCACACCAACTCGGCCATGGCCTATGAGTCAACGGCAGAGGAAGTGACCTTCATTCTTGGCCCCGTTGTGGTTGGGCTCTTGGCCTCGCTGATTTCTCCGGTTGCTCCCATTATTGGTGCCGTCGTGATCACGCTGGTCTTTGTTGTTGCGTTCGCCTGGCACGATTCGGCAAAGCACGCCGTCGCGCGGTCGAGCTCAGATGCCGCCCCTGCGCCGCTCCGTGAACTGTTGCGAGGGCGCCTGCTTGTGCCGTTGGCCGGGATGCTCACGATCGGCTACATGTTTGGCACGATTCTGACCTCGCTGACGGGCTTCATGGATTCCATTGGTCTCGAGACCAGCACGGGCCTTGTCTACGGCGCGATGTCGGTTACCTCTGCGGTGACGAGCTTGCTTGCAGGATTACTGCCCGGCAGGTTTGCGCTTCGGTGGCGATGGCTGCTGGCCGTTGCGGTCGCGCTTGTGGCATCATTTGCGTTCCCAGCGGTGTCGAGCATCCCAGGGGCAATCGTTGTACTCCTGTTCCTCGGACTCGGCATCGGCCCCGCCATGGTAACGATCTTCAGCATTGCCGCCGCTGTTGCCCCCTCCGGCCGGCTCACAACCGTGATGACCCTGTTTGGGAGCAGCATCATCGTTGGCCAGTCCCTCGGAACGGCGACCATCTCGCAGCTGGTCACAGCGCACGGGTACCAGGCCGGGTTTTTTGGGATTACGGCTACCGTCGGCGTCCTGTGCGCGCTCGCGGCAGTAAACGTTGTACTGGCCCGCCCAGGACGGGCCAGTCGCGTTTAGTTCTTTGCGTTGACGACGGGGAACGTGGCGTTCGGCGTTTCACCCGAGTCGTAGACGGATGCCGGGTCACCAATCACCAGCGGATCGGGGATGCCAACAACCTCGGCATTCTTGCCAGGGTAGTCAAACTGGGCAAGCACCCAGCGCATGGCCTCGATGCGAGCGCGCTTTTTGTCGTTCGACTTTACAACGGTCCACGGGGCAACCGGCGTGTCCGTGTAGAAGAACATGGCCTCCTTTGCCTCGGTGTAGGCATCCCACTTGTCGAGGCTCGCGAGGTCGGTTGGTGAGAGCTTCCACTGTTTCACGGGGTCTGAGCTTCGTGCCTGGAAGCGTGCGCGCTGCTCCTCTTTGCCAACCGAGAACCACAGCTTGATAATGTGGATGCCCGACTGCACGAGCATGCGCTCAAATTCGGGTGCGGACCGCGTGAACTCGTGGTATTCGGCTGGCGTGCAGTAACCCATGACGCGCTCAACGCCGGCGCGGTTGTACCAGGAGCGGTCCATGAGTACGATTTCGCCCGCTGACGGCAGGTGCTGCACGTAGCGTTGGAAGTACCACTGGCCAAGCTCTCGCTCCGTTGGCTTTTCGAGTGCAACAACACGGGCTCCACGAGGGTTGAGATGCTCGGTGAAACGCTTGATGGCGCCTCCCTTGCCCGCCGCATCGCGGCCCTCGAAAATGATGACTACTTTGTTGCCGGACTCCTTGGCCCAGGCCTGCAGCTTGAGCATCTCAATCTGTAATTTGCGCTTGGCTTTTTCGTATTCCTTGCGCGTGATTTTGGTGTCGTACGGGTAGCCGACCTTCCACACATCGCTGCCGTCCGCGTCCTCATCTGGGTTCAGCAGCTCTTCGAGTTCGTCGATCTCTGGAGTCACATCAATAGCGTCGGGGGTGGCCATTTGGAATTCGTTATTTTCGCCCATTCATCAATTCTATAAACGCAGACTATCTCGCTCGAAACGGTTAGAGGATGGGGCGAAAATTTGAGGGCTCATCCCCAAGAATTTGTGGAATCCCATGGCCGGATTGGTGGATGCCGGTTGCCAGCTGAGTGCGCGTGGCCTAAGCGCTTTCTTCCACGGGTTCGTCGTCGTCATTGGTGATGTCCCTGAACCTGGCGACCACTGATTCTGCCGTGAGAACAACCGCGCAGAGTGTTGCGATGGTTCCCGGCACAAAGACGAGCAACGTGTCGAGCAGCTCCCAGACATCAGGCATGAAGATCGTGACCCATGCGAGGATGAGCGCGATCACCGTTGCGGCCTCGCCGATGACGCTGATAAAGGCAAAGGTCTTTGCCCTCCGCTGCATCGACCGCTTGCGGGTGACATGAAAGTCGACGCCAAAGAATAGGAGCAGTACTACAAAAAACGAGAGCATTACGCCGAGGTCGTCAACCGTCAAGTTACGCATAGCCGCACCCTATCCCACTTCTGGAGGAACAGCACAGCGTCACGTAGCGCTTTTGAGGGGGGATAACCCCACCCCAAAGTGGGTAGGTGCCTGCCTGTTGGGTGTGGCCCACAATCGAATAGGTTGAGAGCGTGAAAAGAAAACTGACCTTTCCCCTCGTCGCGGCAGCAGACCTTGCCGTTGATGCCACCATCATGGCCATCGTCTCAACGGTGCTCGGAACCCTGATTAGCGTTGGGATGAGCCTGATCTGGGTTGTGGGTATTGGGCTCGTATTTCTCGCCGCCTGCATCTTTGTGGTTCGGTTCGTGGCCTACGAGGAACGTCAGCGGGCTGCCGCGGTGTATCGGCTCACTATCCAAGAACCACCGAGGGTACGCACGCAGAAAACGGGCGTGGCCGGGTTCTTTCACCAGCTCTGGGTTGACGTCACGCAGTCGTCGTTCTGGCGAGCTGTGCTGTTCATCGTTGTCAGTTCTGTTCTCGCAGCCATAGGTGCGCTGCTTGGCCTCGGCGCCATCGGCGCCGGTGTTGGTATGTTGCTCGGGACGGCCATCCGACCTGATGGCGACCCCCTCTGGTTCACCGCCTTCGCAGAGAACTGGGGCAACACAGATGCCGCGCTCCCCGGTTGGGTTGTTCCCGTTTCGGGAATCGCCGCTATCGCCATCGGTGTGGCAGTGACGATTTGCTACGGCCTTGTCGACCGTGCGCTCGCTCCCGCCCTCCTCGGCCCGACGCAGGCTGCCCTCCTCCGCGGCGATGTTTCGAGCCTGTCAGAGGCCCGCGAGAGCGCGGTCAGTGCGGCGGCCGGAGATCGGATGCGCGTTGAGCGCGACCTGCACGACGGCGTACAGCCCAGACTCGTCTCTGTCGCGATGACGCTCGGTATGGCAAAAAACAAACTTGAGAGCGACCCGGCAGAGGCGCGTGAACTCATCGACATGGCGCACTCGGAAACGAAGAACGCGATCACCGAGCTCCGCCAGTTGGCTCGGGGCATCCATCCGGCCGTCCTCACCGACAGGGGACTCGACGCGGCCCTCTCGGCTCTTGTCGCACGCTGCGCGGTTCCATCATCGCTCGCCGTCGACCTGCCAGAGCGCGGCACACCAGAGGTCGAAGCTGTCATCTACTTCAGCGTCGCAGAGGCACTCGCGAATATCGATAAGCACTCCCGTGCGAGCCGATGCACCGTTCAGGTGTACCGCGTCGCTGACCAGGTTGTTGCGGTGGTGACCGATGACGGTGTTGGCGGGGCTGCCGTGCAAGACGGACTAGCCGGCTCAGGGCTTGCTGGCATCCGCGACCGGGTGCAGTCCGCAGGCGGCGAGTTCCGCGTTGCGAGCCCACAGGGCGGGCCAACCACGCTGACGGTACGGGTTCCGTGGCGCAAGCCCGAATCCACGACGGAGGTGCAGTAGCCATGCGCATCGTCATAGCAGAAGATTCGGTCCTGCTGAGGGTCGGTCTTGAACGGCTCCTTGTCGACGCGGGACACGACGTCGTCGGCGCCGTTGATAACGCAAAAGACTTGCTTTCCGCAGTGAGCGCGG